>VHDE01000097.1 GCA_016871515.1 Verrucomicrobiota bacterium | reverse complement strand
GCTCACCTGCCAAAGTCACAGCGTGCAGGTAATGGTGTTCGACGATTAGTGCGTCGCACCGTTGGATGTCCTCGGGAGAAGTCAGCAACCGAATATGGCCATGGTCTAAAACGTGTTGTGCTTCAGCAGAAATGTCGCGGCATTTGGGTTTACTCATGCCGCAAACAGGGCATGGCTTGCCGAATTTGCCATGGACCGCCATGCCTTCACGGAAAGCTGTCACATGTTCCGGAAAACCGTCGCCGGTTTCGGTACGCAGAATCTCAATCCAGTGCGCAAGCGTCTCCCTCGTCGCACGGAACAATTGCTCGATCTCGCCGTGCGTTAGCTTCTGGGTTAACGCGATTGGCGACAACCGAGCGTGATGCAAGATTTCATCCGAGTAGGCGTTGCCGATCCCGCTGAATAAATGCGGGTCGGTCAACGCGTGCTTGAGTGTGTGATTACGAGCGGTGAGCCGCCCGGCGAAATCTTCAATACTCGCAGCAAAAACCTCCAAGCCGCCGGGATCATGCAACGTTAGCGCCGGTTCGCCATTGACCACGTGCAATGCCGCCCGCTTCTTAGCACTGACCTCCGTGAGGAGCAGAGTGTCATTCGAAAAATCGAATGCGCCCAACTTGTTCTTTCCCTTAATTGATGCGTTCGGCTCAAGCCAATGCAGCCGCCCGGCAATCATCAAGTGAAGGACCAGCCAAAGATCGCTGTCGAAGCCGATGGCAATGCGCTTGCCCAAGCGTCGCAGCAGCCGCACCGTGCGGCCGTGCGCGTTTTGCAATGGTGGAACCGCCGTGCGCAGCAGAAACGGGCTCGCCAATCGCACCCCTTCCAAAGCTTGGCCGACAATGCGTTTTTCGAGCGCTTCAAGGTACATGGTGATGTCGGGCAATTCAGGCATGCGCACGTTCTTGCCGCTTGCACGGGCGCAGCTTAGCTCCGGCTGCGCTCGAACTCGGCCTTGAGGTCCTTCAACGTGCGCGGCGGCGTTATGTTCCACGGAGGTTCGTCAGCATTCACATATTTGTCGGACATATGATGAATCATTAGACTGTCGATGTAATCCATGGGGAGCACCTTCTTCAAACCGCACATGAGATAAACCAACGTTGCGGCCACCTCCAAACTGCGCAACGGCGGCGGCAAGACTCCGGTGAAGTGACCGCTTTGAATGACCCACTTCAATTGCTCGCGTGTCAGGACGAAGCATCCTTGATGCTTGTTGCGCAGCACCAGGCAGCTCCGCCCGTGAATCTCAACACGACCCTCGAAGTAAGGGACGCTCGGATGAACGTCGGGCAGATAGAGTTCCTGATCTTCGGATCGTTTGCGGTTCCGTTCGAATCGGACGAAGCCAACCACATACGGAAAAGGCAGCGGCTGCGTGGCTTCACAGAAAGCCAGCAGATTCGTCTCGGTAATCAGGACATCGTTTTCACTGTAGATAAAGAGATCGTATTGATCCTGCCGCTCCACCATGACCTTGCGATGCTCAAACGCCAAATCGAATCGAAGCGCAGGATCGCAGAGGATTTGTTCGGATTTGAAAGCGTAACGGCTCAAATCAAGTTGTTCGGTCGTATGAAGGATGATGTCGGCTCGGAACTGCGTCATGCTATCCCAAGCCAGGAGGACGCGTTCCAGGAAGGAGAGCTGCTTCGCGCCGTGGTTGGGAATGCAAACCAGAGCTTTCACCTTAGAAAACGGCATTTCACAGATCGCAAGGTCACCAAGAGAAAAGTTGAAATAGCAACGCCTGTCATCCGTCAGGGAATCATCACCGCGGCCTCAGCTCAATGCCTGTCTCTTTGGATTGCACTACGTCAGAAGCAAACATCCCCGCGAAGATGCTTTACCGCGAATAACACAGATGTACGCGGGTGAGCGAGTTCGTTCATGTCTTTATCCGTGTTGTCCGTCCAATCTGCGGTCAATCCGGCGGCCGTTGCGCGAGATCCGGGATTTCCATAAATGCGTAGCAGAGCATATGGCAAATACCCATGTGGCAATCCTCGACGCGCCCGAAGTGCTCGGAGTCGATCACAATGACTTGTTGCGCGAGATCGGCGGCTTGACCCCGCTTGAGCCCGACAAGCGCAATGCAGGACAAACCATGCTTGGCCGCCCAATCAACCGCCTTGACGACATTCGGAGAATTGCCGCTCACGCTCATCACTAACACAATGTCGCCGGCGCGCGCATAGTTTTCCAACTGCCGCACAAACACATCTTCGTAGGCATAATCGTTGGCCAAGGCGGTGAGCCAACTGACATTGTCATTGAGCGAGAGGACACGAAAGCGCTGGCCAATTTTGTCGGAGGATCCCTTTCCCAGATCGGTAGCAAAATGCGACGCATTTGCTGCGCTGCCTCCGTTTCCGAAGACGAAAATCTGCCGGTTCTCTTTCAACGCCTGCTTCAACGTTTCAATCAACTTGGCGACCGCGTCGACGGGAATGGAATCTAAAGCCGCCTTCTGAGCTTTTACGTAATTGCTAATCCAGTCTTTCATGTTTGGGGATTATTCACGCTGGCCGCTCAGTCGCAAGCTTTCGCTCGATCATAAAAAACTGTTGTCTGCGCCGTCTGGCTGCATCGGACAGGCTAGAGGCTGTCCCACCGAGCGCTATCCTAACAGCCGCGCCAACACGAGCGCGCCCAGGGGCACAGCGTCCTCGCCCAATGCGGCCAGGGAAATGCGGGGTCCCGGCGCGAAGACTTTCATAATGCACCGCCCAATGGCATTCGCCACAGCCAGGCGAATCGGTTCACCTAACAACGAAAGCCCTCCGCCGATGATAATGATCTCAGGGTGGAAAAGATGGATGACATGCGAGAGTCCGAACGCGAGGTCTTCCGCTGTTTCAGCGAGAATTTTTTGGGCGGCCGCGTCGCCTTGTTCTAGCGCGGCTTTTAGGTGCTTGGCCTCTCCGCCAACTTGGCCGCCAGCCAATTTGCTTAAGAGGCTGTGCGGTTCGTGGGTGATAGAATTCCGAATTTTCGCATCGACGGCCCAACCTGAGCAACGCTCCTCGACAACAGTCCCTGCGCGGTCCAAACGCACATGTCCGATTTCCGACTCGCCCGGTTGCGCTCCGTGGTAGATATGGCCGTCCACCACTAAACCTCCGCCGACGCCGCTGCCGAGGGTAACGTAGAAAACCGGATTGAACCCTTTGCCAGAGCCGTGCAGAGCTTCACCGAACGCAGCCACATTCGCATCGTTATCGACCCGGACCGGTAATCGTGTGAGTGATTGCAGCCAATCCCCAAGCGCGAATTCGGACCAGCCCTCGATTTGATGCGAGCGGGAGATTTTCCCGTTTTGCCAATCGACGGGTCCGCCAAATCCAACGCCGATGCCTTGGAGAGCTGTTGCTTCACAGATTTCAGCTAAAGTGAATTCGATTTGCTGCCGAATTCCCGAAGCACCCTTTTCCCGATCGACCGGCAGTCGCCAACGCTTGAGAATTGTGGCCGAATTATCGCCGAGAACAATTTGAAGTTTTGTGCCGCCGATTTCGATTCCGAGGTACTTACGGTCCATGAACAGCGACTCCGTGCCCTCTATCCCTTGTGGTAATCGGGTTCGTTTCCGGCGCGCCACTTAATGTTGCAACCAAGGCTAGGAGTTTGGTCAGGCGAAATCGGCCGGCCCGCGAGCAGTACGTCGAGTGCAGCCCGCAGATCTTTCCCGGTAACGGGGATGCCATTTCCGGGGCGGCTCGCATCGAACTGCCCGCGATAAACCAATTTTCGATCATTTCCGAAGAGAAAAAGATCCGGTGTGCACGCAGCCCGATAAGCTTTGGCGACGGCTTGGCTTTCGTCAAAGAGGTAGGGAAATGTGAATCCAGCCGTGCGCGCCTCGTCCGCCATCTTTGCTGGTCCATCATCGGGATACTGGCCAGCATCGTTGGAGCTGATGCCGACCGCGGCAATTCCACGCGGCTGATATTCGCGCACCAACTGGACCAACGCGTCTCGAATGTGTTTTACGTAAGGGCAATGGTTGCACATGAAAACAACCAGCAAGCCAGGAGACTTGTTGAAGTCAGCCAAGGAAACGACTTTGCCATCAACGTTCGGCAAGGCGAAATCGGGCGCCGGCGTTCCCAAAGGCAACATCGTGGAGGGCGTGCGCGCCATAAAATGAAGTTAGGCCGAATAAGCCAGAGCCGCTTCTTTGAGTTCGCTCTTGTAATCGCGCACGGGCAAATCGTACCCAGCGCGTCTCTTCGCAAGTGCCGGAGCGATGATTTCTTTGCGCACGTCAATTTCCCGGCCGTAAATCAGGGGCCAAAGCCGGTGCGTGTTGTTCACCAGATCGGAGGCGTTCTCTTCGTCGAAGATGGGACGGAGAAGATCGACGGCCATTTGCAGCTCCTGAATCATTTCCATCTCGGTTGGGTGGCCCGTCTTTCGCATGACGACCCGGAACGCTTCAATATCCTTTTCCTCCAGTCGATTCAATTTAGCGATCAGAATATCGATCGGATGCGGGAAAACGAAGGTGGAATGACTTATCGTGATCGATTGGGTTCGCGTTCCCCACCGGGGGCTCGTCCGGAAATTCAAACCTGAACAGACTTGGATATAAGGCCGGTTTTGCTGGTCTCCCAGCCCAGCCGACATTACCCAGCGCTCAAGCTCCTCGTCGTCGCTGAACAAATCAACGTTTCCGCTGAGCAAGCCCGCCTCAATTCCAATTTGTAATGGAGCCGAACCGAATACCGTTATCCGAAACGGTCGCGTCGCCGGCAACGCAGCGACCAATTTCTTGAGAGTTTGGCCGGCTGGTGTCTCGAGATTGATCTCGGCGCTCCAAGCCTCGTTAATCATATTTGCGGGGGGCCTTCAAGCAGCTGATTGCCTGATCAATCAGCCGATTCGTCACGCCCGGATCCTCCGCGAACTTCGCGGCTAATGCGCGATCCCGCGCATTCCACGCGTGCCTTTCTCGTTTGAGCAAGAGGCGAGCCGCGATCCGAGACTTGCGCCAGCATTGACTAATCTTTGGTTCCACAGCGCTGGCACCTTAACCAGTTTTGCTCTCTCGCGCAAGCATCCGCCTGTTGTGTGCAGATCTCCAGTTGCGAGGACGACAGAATTGAAGCTCACGCTTCCGCCTTGGTTAGTTCGCTCGCGCGGCTTTGACAACAGCGACAAATTCCCCCGCCAACCGCGTCAATTCGCGCCAATTCTCCTCTCGCAGCAACTTCGGCGAAACCAAAGATGAACCCGCACCCAACGCAACGCATCCGGCTTTGATGAATTCCGCTGCCGTTTCCAAATCCACGCCGCCGGTTGGAACTATGCGCAAATGGGGCAACGGCGCCCGGATCGCTTTGATGTAACTCGGCCCCAAACCGTCGGCGGGGAAAAGCTTGACGAAATCGGCGCCCATTTCATGCGCGGCTTGCGCTTCGGTTGGCGTATAAGCTCCAAGCATTACTGGCCGGTCAGCGGCATGGGCAGCTTGCAGAATTTCCAGCTTTGTGATTGGGCTCACCACAAACTCGGCGCCGGCTTCGATGGCAGCTTGGCAAGTTGCTGCATTCAAAACTGTCCCGACCCCGATCAACGCGCGCGAACCCAGTTTCTGCTTAGCTTCGCGAATCGCTTCAATCGCGTTGGGCGTCGTCATTGTCACCTCGATGGCAATGACCCCACCGGCGATTAATGCTTCCGCCAAAGGCAGGACTTGCTCTGGTTTCTGAGCGCGGACGACTGCGATGACGCCCGGATCGATTAATGAAGCAATGATCCCTGATTTCGAACGCATATGTTGTCGGCGCACTCAGCTCGATAGGCTTCTGCCAATAACGTGATCGGATGAACTACTCGCAGCGGCAGGTTCTCTCGCTTCGCGCCATTGACGATCTGCAATAAGCAACCGGGATTTCCGGTGGCGGCCACGGCCGCGTTGGTGCTTCGGATATGTTTCAATTTTCGGTCCAGCAACTCGCCCGCCATTTCAGGCTGGATCAAATTGTAGATTCCCGCGCTGCCGCAGCACCACGTGCTTTCGGGAAGTTCGACCAGTTTCAAACCGGGAATCACGCGGAGAAGTTGTCTCGGTTGCGCCGTGATTTTCTGGCCGTGGCAAAGATGGCAAGCCTCGTGATAAGTAACCGTTTGAGGGGGACACTTTGAAATCACGGGTGGTCGGATGCCAACCTCGATCAGCCATTCGTGAATGTCCTTAACCTTCGCATCCCATAATTCCGCGCGATGTTGACAGCTCGGATCGTCCGCTAAGAGTTTCGCGTAATGCTTCAGATGGGAACCGCAACCCGCAGCGTTAGTGATGATGGCATCGAACTGCTCGGGCGGAAACTGATCGATTTGTTTGCGAGCGAGCCGCTGGGCCAACTCCCATTCGCCGTTATGTGCATGGAGCGACCCGCAACAATGCTGCTCCGGTGGTGTGATGACTTCGCAGCCGTTGCGGATCAACACTTCGACCGTATCGCGATTCACGTCGCTGAAGATCAAATCCTGCGCGCAGCCCGTCAGGAGTGCGACGCGATATTTCTTTTGGCCGTGCGCTGGCGTAATCGGGTTGATCAATTCCGCGGAGAATTTCGGCTGGACCGTTGGAGTCATGGCCTCGAGCTCGCGAAGGCGCTTGGGGAGCAACTTGAGAAGCCCGCTGCGGCGAACGAGGGTTTGCAAGCCGAGTTGCTGGTAAAGCCGCAGCGCATAACCGGCCAGCTGCAGTCGGTTCAAATCCATGAAGAGCCACCGCAAGGCAAATCCTCGAATGAAACTGCGCTTCGGTGAATTCAGGACACCGCTCTGTTCCGCTTCAGCGCGGGCGTGTTCGAACAGCTCCGCGTAATTGACCCCAGCGGGACATGCCGTCATACAGGCCAGGCAGCCAAGACAAAAATACATTTCGTCCGCAAAGGTAGCGGTGGGTTCGAGCCGGCCATCAGCTATCGCGCGCATCAACGAAATGCGCCCACGTGGGCTGTTGCGTTCGAGTTTTGTCGCGTCGTACGTTGGGCAAGTTGGCAAGCAAAGGCCGCAATGCATGCACTGCTGCACAACGGAGTAGTCCAAGCCTTTGAGGTGCGAGCGGCCGGGATTCATGCGCCGCTCTCCCTAACCCTCCCCATGAACCTGAAGGTAGGGCTGCGGTGCTCCGCAGCCTGCGAACAGCAATCGCGGCGGCGCGGCAACGCCGCCCTACCAAGTTCAGGTTCATGGGGGCAATGTGCGAAAACGATGTTTCCGAGAAGTCTCTCCTCATCCGATGGGGAGAGGGAAGAGAGTTTTTGCGAACCATCAAGGTGTGAAGGCTGAACACCCAGTTTTTTTCCCTCGCCCCATCGGATGGGGAGAGGGTTAGGGAGAGGGGCGACGTTCACCTGAAAAGTTTCATTGAAAGTGTTTTGGCTGTACACATCGAACTTATCTGCAACCGCAGACCGTATTAAGTCTTGTCCGGCGCCAGCAATTCCTTTTTCAAGGGCGAAAAGTTTCCTTCCTCACAACAACGCACAAACCCTTCTGTGACCGACTTTAGTTCCTCCCAACGGGACCGGATGACTTTGGCTTCTTGTTTTGTGATGGAGTTATCAAAAGCGGCCGAAGCGATAACCGCTAGCAAGTCAGCAAATTCCTGAACGATCTGATTCGTCGCTGGAATCAGGAAATGCGGGTGCGGCCAGTTGCCTTTGGGATTCTTGATGTAAAAGCCGCCAGCCCGCTCGCAAATCCATTGAACGATGCGCTGATCATTGGTGCAACGAACGAGCGCTTCGATGCGATCGAGCGGATTCGCCGCGCCGCTGCCCACTTCGGCGGGCTCCGCCCATTTATAGATCAGCGAAAGGGACAAACCCATTTCGGCAGCGATCTCCTTGGCGTTGCCCTTTTGAATGACTTCACGCAGGACTTCGTAGGATTGCATAAGGAGAACTTGATGAGGAAACCGGCAATTGGCAAGGCCGAAGGTTCGGCGCACGCAGGCCAGGGTGCATCCGAAATTGCCGGCACAATCGTATGGTACTGGCGGGCATCCTGCCTGCGGTAGAGCCGGGGCATCCTGCCCGGCGGACCCGTGTGCGCGCTGGAACGCAACATCCGCGTTTCAATTCAAGCATTGCTCCGGGCGGCAAGATGCACGCCCTCTACGGCAGGCAGGATGCCCGCCGCTACCAACAACTTCGGGATGCACTGCGCAGGCCAAGAGCGTCAACACACTACTGTTTCTCCAAAGGATGCTCTTACTTGGACCGCATGAAAGTAAAGGCTCGGACTGGGTTCTCGTCGGTAATCATTCGAATCATTGTGTCGGTCAGGCCATTACTTCTCAGTTTTGGAATGAACGTTTTGTGAAGGTAAGTATATGGCTTCTGTGTCCCGCCGTTCGTTTGTCCCGGCTGATACCAACCGGCGTCATGCGACAGCAAAATGCGATCGCCATATCCAGCGGCGAGCAACTCTTTAATAGCCGCGATCAGGGAGTTATCGTCGGATGGCTGCCAGCCTAACGAATCGAATTCGATGAATACTCCGCGTGCCGCCAGTTCTCGATGGATGGTCCGGTTGCGCTCGACTTGAGCATGAACCCAGATGAATCGTATCGACGGGCTGATCGATTCTAAGATGTCGATCTGTCGCCGCGCCACGCTGCCAGCAGCCGTATGGCTGGCCACGACGGCGCCAGTTGAGAGCGCCGCCCGGCGAGCCGCCCGCAGAAATTTTTCTTCCAGCGCAGTAAGAGTGGTATCGCTCGTGGAAATCTTGATGAAGCCGGCCTTGCTGCCGGAACCTTCGATATCCTCTTGAATTTCCTTTACGAACAAAGCGGCCAAGTCGTTTTCGGTCATGTTGCGATGGGCGGGCGGAGCAAAATTGGCGCGGCCATAAACGCCGGTCGGCACGATCACCGGCAAACCCGATTCTTCAGCCAAACGGCGTATCGCCGTGACGTTTCGACCGACACCGATGCTGCTGCATTCCACCAAGACACCCACGCCAACTTCCTTTGCCTCAATGAGGCGGGGCTTCATGACGCGCACGACGTCTTCGATGTTCGCCTGGCCGTACCCCGCCACGGTTGGGCCACGCAGATCGGTGAAGATATGTTCGTGAGGGAGAACCACACCAGCGCCTTTCGCGCCCAGCTCGCCCTGAGTTGTTTGAAACCAGACTCTGTAATCGTTCGTTCTGAGTCGATAATAGCGGCTGCCGCGGAGGGCTGTAAGGAAGACCAAGCGGCGTCCAGCTTCGAGTCTGGCCTCCCTTCGAGCTGGCCACCAGATGGCGTTCGTTTCCAAACGATCGGTCACCTCCAGGATATACTCGCCGGTGCTTGGCTCAATCCACGACAGGTCGATTTGATTTGTGGCCCGAATGGCTTTCAGGACGGGCGGAGAATCGGCCGCCAGTGCACCAGCATGTGCAGTCACTAGGCAAATCACGAAGATCAAGCGACTCAAGATTTCCATAGACTCTACACCGCTTCGCGAAAGAGATTTCCTGAAAGATGTAACGCAGCACCGCTTCCCTGAACCTGCGCGGTAGGATAGGCGTCCCGCCTGTCCAGCATTTGCGCACACCAAGACAGGATGAGACAGGCGGGACGCGCTGTCCTGCCAGGTTCAAAGTCCAATGCGCGCGACATTTGCCTGGAGGCTTTCCTGGAATCGATTTTGATTCCAAAAGTTCAACAGCCCGGCGCTGGCGCACCGGGCTGTCTTCGGTTTCGAAAGATCGAGTCCTTCAGACTCTGTATTCCCGATCCTTGACGACGCCCGGTTCCGGAATCGGATACCGGCCGTTCTCGTCGGATTTTAATGGCGGCGGCGAATCCATCGTGAGCTTGTCGGCATCGGGAGCGTATTCGTGATCGGAATTGAGCATTTGTTCAAACGTGATCTCCTGCCCGGTGTGCGCAGCCATGCGGCCCATCGACGTCGCCACACTGGCTTCGACACCGCGCTTGACTTCGTTGTAAGGCCGGTCATTTCGGATGGCGCCCACCAATTCATTCCATTCGTTTTGATAAGGGTTCCGTTCGTCCGCGTTGACTTCCGAGACCCAAAGCCTGTTCTCCGGATCCGGATTCTGCCCTTTGTAAATGCTGGAGGGTGCGCCGCAATCGCCATGAGAAGAGGCGATAGCCATGCCTTTGCTGCCCTGAACGTGCGTATAGTACATCGGGATAGCACCAACGTTGCAGCGGCCGTCCATGATAAATTTGCTGCCGTCGGCGAAGGTGTACTCGACGGAGTAGGCGTCGAAATTCTGGTCGACGTACGGTTTGCCGTCAGCATTCGTCTTGTAGTGGCGGCCGCCAATCGCGTGGGCTTTGACTGGCCACGAATTCTTCATCCAAGAGAGATGGTCGACGTGGTGGATGTAAAAATCGCTGAAGCAGCCGCCGCTCGCCCAGAGGAAGCTGTGAAAGCGCCTGATTTGCCAGAGCAATTCGCTGGGTTCGCTCGGCGAACCCGGCCATCGCGTCGAAAAGGCTGACCCAACCGGCCCGTGCATGCGATAGCCTCGCATGAGAATGACGTCGCCGATTTCGCCATCCTGAATGCGTTGATGAAGTTGTTGCAGCGCCCGGCTGTGGCGAGACATTAACCCAACGCCGACCTTGAGGTTCTTGGCCGTGGCTTGTTCCCCGAGCTCGAGCATGCGCCGGGAAGTCGGGCCATCCGCGGTGACCGGCTTCTCCATGAAAACGTTCAACCTCTTCTCGATGGCATATTTAAAATGCACCCAACGAAAGGCCAGCGGCGTCGTAAAGATCGCAATATCGCCGGGCTTGAGGCAGTCCATCGCTTGTTTGTAGGCATCGAAACCGATGAATTTTCTCTCGGGCGGAACATCCATTTGGCTCGAGTGTTTTTCGTTGAGGCCTCGGTAGGCGCCATTCAGTTTTGATTCGAAAACATCAGCCATCGCGACAAGTTTGATTGGCCCTTGTTTGGAAGTGCCGAGGGCGTCCGCCGCAGCTCCGCCCCCGCGTCCTCCGCAACCTACGAGAGCAACTCGAAGGGTATTATCCTCGGCAGCATGGACGTGCGGGAGGGCAACTCCTGCCAAGGCGGAGGCGGCCGCGATTCGTGCCGTATTCTTAATGAATTCACGGCGTGTCGTTTGATTTGGTTGGGAATTGTTCATAAGTCGTATCTTCGTGACGTTGACCGAAGGATGTCAATTCAAGAAATGTGGACTGACATTTTATGTCGAGCCTTCCTTCCACAGCTCTAGTTTTTGTTCTCGTATGACGCAAAGGAATCGTGCAGGGTTTCGAATCTATGAAACCTTCCTTTAATTCACGCATCACTCGTCGTCGTTTTTTGGCTGCCACTGGGACTGCCCTGGCTGCCCCAATGATTCTTCCTTCCAGCGTCTTCGGACAAGCTGGCCGCCCTGCCCCGTCGGAACGTATCACCGTCGGGATCGTCGGGTGGGGAATGATGGGACCGGGCAATACGAGCGGCCTGATGAAACAACCAGATTGTCAGGTGGTCGCGGCTTGCGATTTGGACAAGCGGTACCTTGAGAAGGCCGTCGGCGCGATCAACAAGCATTACAACAATCAAGATTGCAAAGCTTATCACGATTACCGGGAAATGATCGCTCGCGATGACATCGACGCCGTCATGCTGGCGGTGCCAGATCATTGGCACGCGTTGATGTCCGTCGAGGCGGCGAAGCGCAAGAAAGATATCTACGGTGAAAAACCGCTTGCCCGCACGATTGCCGAACAACAAGCGATCGTCAAAGCTGTGAAGGAAAACGGACGCATCTGGCAGACCGGTTCCTGGCAACGTTCGCGCGACAATTTCCACAAAGCTTGCGAAATCGTTCGCAACGGATTGATTGGAAAAATCATACACGTCGAGGTTGGACTTCCCGCCGGCCACAACGATTTCAAAGGAACGAAAGATAAGATGCAGCCAAGCCAGCCGCCGCCGGAGCTCGATTACGATCTTTGGATTGGTCCCGCGCAAATGATGCCCTACATCGAAGGCCGCGTGCACATGAACTGGCGCTGGAACTACAACACCGGCGGCGGCCAATTGCTCGATTGGATTGGGCACCATGGCGATATCGCCCACTGGGGACTCGATTTCGATAACACCGGCCCGACAGAAGTCGAAGGTTATGGCGATTTCCCGGCCGAGGACGCTGTCTGGAACACGTGCACGAATTACAGCATTCACCTCCAGTATCCCAAGGGCGTGACGATGACGATTGCCGGCGGGCACAAGGCAATTGCGAGCGGCACTAAATGGATTGGAACGGATGGCTGGGTCTGGGTGGATCGTGGAGGATTCGACAGTTCCAATGCGGAGTGGAACAAACCCGGACCGTTGCCCGACTCCGTTCGCAAAGTGAAGCTCACCGAATCGCGCGATCACTATCGCAACTTCCTCGATAGTGTGAAGTCGCGGAAGCCAACGATCACGCCTGTTGAAACCGCGCACCGCTCCCTGATCCCAGGACATCTCGGACTGATCTCGATGATCGTGAAACGGAAGATTAAATGGGACCCGAAGAAGGAAGTCATCGTGGGCGATAGCGAGGCCAGTAAGTTGTTAGGCCGCGCGTATCGGTCACCGTGGAAACTGGCTTAGCGCTGGAGACCAAAATTGCCTCGTCGAGCGCAGACTTTCAGTCGCTTTCAGTCTGCGCTACGGATGAGCAGGCGAGACGCGTGTCCTACGCGCTCGCTCATTTCACAGCTCCCGCGAGAATCGTCTGAAAATGCGGCGGTTGTTCTTCGCGTGCCACAACACTGATTTCGATCTTCTTGAATCCGGCCGTTTCGAGCCAGCGATGCAAATCGCTCTCGGCAAATCCAAGCCAGCGGTCCCCATAAAGTTCGCGCGCCTGCTCGAACGTGTGTTTGAGCAAATCGAGAATCATGATTTGGCCGCCGGGCAAGAGCAGTTTGTACGCACTCGCAATCGCGCGCGCCGGATCATCGGCGTGATGCAACGCCTGGCTAAGGATGACTAAATCCACACTTTGCGGATCAATCGGCGGCGTTTCCAGATCTCCCAAACGAAACTCGAGATTTTTGAGCGCGTTCTTTTTTGCTCTGTTCGCTCCGAATGCCACCATCTTCTCCGAATTATCGACCGCGATGACCTTCTTGGCTCGTCGCGCCAGTAGTTCGCTCAAGAGCCCCTCACCCGAACCAAGGTCAGCGACGACTAACGGCGGCAAGATCCTCAGTAACAAATGGCCAAACGCTTGCCAGGATCGGCCCGGCCCGTAACTGCGGTCGAATCTCCCAGCGACTTGGTTGAAATAAACCTGCGCTTGTTCCGAGCGACGGGCCAAGATGCGCTTCAAATTCAGTTGGTCGGCCGAGTATTCAGGCATTTCCTTGGCTCCGCGCACGGCCAATTGAATCGAATCCCGCGTCATCCCATCCGCGTGCTGGTTCAATTTGTAGAAGGTCCGCTTTCCTTCGCGCCGCGACTGGAGCAACCCCGATTCTTGCAACAACCCAAGGTGAGTTGAAATGCGCGATTGGCCCATTCGCGTGATCTCCTGAAGTTCATTCACGGATAATTCGTCGCGTTCCAACAGCGCCACGATGCGCAAACGCGTCTGATCAGCCAGCGCGCGGAGGGACTTTAGGGTGCTCGACATAATCTCTATTTGCGTGACCGCTTTGCCCAAAGGGCCTTTGGTTTTGAGCGCGTCAGCAATTGCCGCAAACGCAAACGCAGCAGCGACTTCGTGGCATATTCGCGCTGCGAAACGGGATGAGCCGCTCTGTCCAACCGTCAGGAAGCGTCCCTAATTCAGGAGCGACACAGTCCGCATAGTAACCATATTTGTCGAAAAATGGTGTGCGCGGGCCGATCGACCGCACGATCAATGGGACAGCTTGGTGGTGGTGCTTCGGATAGATGTCCGCTTCTAATGAAGGCGAGAGAGGCTTCGGGACTTTGCTCAGCAATCCCCAGATGGCTTGACTTCCAAACAAAATGAAATCGCGTTCTTTGGCTATCGTGCTCGCAGCCCGCAAGAGATGCTCCAATTCAGCTTTCTTCATAGTGATCCAAGAACCACAGCCGTTCCTCTTCGGTCAGGATACCCACAAAAAATCACTTTGTCGCAGTCGCTGACCTTCGTCAGTGTCCTGGGTTAAGATCGTCAGAATTCTTTCAGTCGAGTTTCGTTCAAGAATCCGCTCCCATTCCTGCAGCGCTCGAGGCCATGGACGAAGCTGCTTCTTCCAGCGTCTGAGGTTTTCTCTGGGAATCCGCATCAGTGCTGGCTGCTTTCGTATCTTTGTGGCAATGAGTTGAGTCATCGCAAGATGGCAAGCGTCTATCCATTGATGGCTCTGCCGATAGAGAGGATGCTTTTTCAATGATCTCGATCTCGCCCGCGTTTTCATGCTTTTGGAGAGAGTAATCGTTTCTTCCGTTCCCCGGCAACGCCGAAGCCAGGGTTAGGACCTATGCCGTTTGCGGGGCATCCCCGGCGGAAGATTTCCGCAAATAGCAGTTGACGGCCTGACATTGCGATATATCTTCGCATCCTGATACGTTAATATATGGCTTAATGGCGCCACCGTTGAAATGAGCAAAAACTATATCTTCTCTTCCGAGTCCGTCGGCGAAGGCCACCCGGACAAAGTTTGTGACACCATCTCCGATGCTGTGCTGGACGCTTGCCTGACGCAAGACCCGCGCAGCCGCGTCGCCTGTGAAACCTACGCCAAGTGCAACTTGGTTGTGGTCGGAGGCGAAATCACGACCAAAGCCAAGCTCGACTTCAATGCCATCGCGCGCCAAGCCATCCGCGAAATCGGTTACACGCACGATGACGATGTCTTTCATGCCGACAAGGTGCTCATCATGAATGCCATCACCTCCCAAAGCCCTGACATCGCTCAGGGTGTCGATGCCCGGTCGGCTGTTGGAAAGGAAACGGCCGAGCAAGGCGCAGGCGATCAAGGATTGATGTTCGGTTACGCATGCAACGAAACGCCTGAGTTGATGCCGGCGCCGATTATGTTCGCTCATCAACTCGGCCGCGAACTCACACGGATCCGCAAAGCGGGAGCGGTCAAATGGCTTCGTCCGGACGCCAAGACACAGGTTTCTGTGCAGTACGTGGACGACCAGCCCGTTCGAATCACCAGCGTTGTCGTCTCCACGCAGCACGCAGCCAGCGCCAAGCACAAGACCATCAAAGATTTTATCATCAAAGACGTTATCAAAAAGGTGCTGCCTTCTCAGCTGCTCGACAAAAAAACTCAGTTCTTGATCAATCCGACCGGCCGATTTGTCGTCGGCGGTCCGCAAGGCGACACGGGGCTGACGGGCCGGAAGATCATTGTCGATTCCTATGGTGGGATGGGACGCCATGGCGGTGGCGCATTCAGTGGAAAAGATCCCTCCAAGGTGGATCGCAGCGCCGCGTACATGGGCCGGTACGTGGCCAAGAACATTGTCGCCGCCGGATTGGCCACGAGCGCCGAGATTCAATTCGCTTACGCTATCGGACATCCCAATCCCGTCTCGGTTTGCGTGAACACCTTTGGCACCGGCAAAGTTAGCGACGAAGCCATCGAGAAAGCTGTGCAAGACGTCTTCAGCTTCAAACCAGCCGACATTATCAAACAATTGAATCTGTTGCGTCCGATCTATTCAAAGACGACCAACTACGGTCACTTCGGCAAAGTCGATGACCTTGACAGCATCACTTGGGAAAAAACCGACAAAGCCGCCGCCCTGAAAAGAGCGGTCAAGTAATAGAACGACTCGCCTGCAACAACTCTCCTCCGGTTAACCGAAAGTAAATATGGCAAAAGTAAATCTCTCCCCCTCTCGCCGCTCGAAAGCCAGCGTCAAATCTCTCAACGGAAAAACCAGCGGCAATGGCTCGCCGAAACACGATTATTACGTCAAAGATCTCGCGCTCGCCGAACTCGGCCGCAAAGAGATCGAGGTCGCCGAGCACGAAATGCCCGGCCTAATGTCACTGCGCGCGAAGTACGGGCCAGAGAAGCCATTCAAAGGCGTGCGCATTTCCGGCTCGCTCCACATGACCATAGAGACAGCGGTCTTAATCGAAACACTCAAGGAATTGGGTGGTTCAGTTCGTTGGGCGAGTTGCAATATTTTTTCCACGCAAGATCAAGCCGCCGCCGCGATTGCCAAAGCAGGCACGAGCGTTTTCGCTTACAAAGGCGAGACGCTGGAAGAGTATTGGCAATTCACACTTGATGCTCTCACGCACCCGGGAATGAAGGGGCCTCAGCTCATCGTTGATGACGGAGGCGATGCCACACTCCTGCTCCATAAAGGCTATGAAATGGAACAAGGGGATACTTGGGTCAATACGCCTTCCGACAATCATGAAGTGGACGTGATTAAGAAGCTCCTGAAGCGCTGCGCGAAAGAGCGTCCAGGCTGGTTCAGCGAGGTTGTCAAAGAATGGAAGGGCGTTTCGGAAGAGACCACGACCGGCGTGCACCGCCTTTATCAAATGCTCGAAGCCGGCAAGTTGCTCGTGCCCGCAATCAACGTCAACGACTCGGTCACGAAATCGAAATTCGACAACCTGTACGGCTGCCGCGAATCATTGGCCGATGGCATCAAGCGGGCCACGGGCGTCATGGTTGCAGGCAAGACCGCGGTCGTCTGCGGGTACGGCGATGTTGGAAAAGGGAGCGCCCATTCGTTGCGTGGGTTCGGCGCTCGGGTTATGGTCACCGAAGTTGATCCGATCAATGCGCTGCAAGCCGCCATGGAAGGTTTCGAAGTCACCACCATCGAAGAGACACTCGGCCGCGCCGATATCTATGTGAGCGCTACGGGCTGCTGCGATGTCATCACGCTCGATCACATGGAGCGGATGAAAGACCAGGCCATCGTCTGCAATATTGGTCACTTCGATAACGAAATTCAGATGGACCGCCTCAACGCGGCCAAAAACGCCAAACGCATCAACATCAAACCGCAGGTGGACAAGTATATTTTTGGTGGCGCTCGCGAGATTTACATCCTTGCCGAAGGCCGTTTGGTGAATCTGGGCTGCGCGGAGGGCCATCCGAGCTTCGTCATGAGCAACAGCTTCACCAATCAAGTGCTCGCTCAGCTTGATCTCTGGAACAACAAAGACTCCTATGAGGTCGGCGTTTATCGGTTGCCGAAGAAACTCGACGAAGAGGTAGCTCGGTTGCACTTGGAAAAGATCGGCGTGAAGCTGACCAAACTCACCAAAAAGCAAGCCGACTATCTGGGCATCGCGTCCGATGGACCGTACAAGCCCGAACACTACCGGTATTAACCGGCCGTATTGGTTGAACGTTCCGGATCGTTACCGAGTCGTCGCTCGTTCTGGGGCCACCTTTACTTCGCTCCTGGTCGAGGCTTGAACACGACAAAGAAACTGCCACGCCAGAATTCCCGCCAAACCAGCAATCGCACCGGCAATGACGTAAGGGATTGGCTTGTGAATGTAGTAGAGTGCTGTCGCGAAGACCGGTCCCAAAATGCGGGCTAGCGTCCCAGCGCTTTGGGCGATGCCCAGCATGGCGCCTTGTTCCTCCGGCGGCGAATTCAACGAGATTTGTCCCATGGTCGGCGCGCGGTTAATGCCAGAACCGGTCGCGAATAAACCCAACGTGAGAAGCAATCCAGCCAACTGCAACGAATAAGGGATTAGGATGAGACTGATCGCCACAAGGACTAAACTTCCTGCGATCAAGCGCTGATCACCAAAGCGCTTGATGAGACGCCCGATGGCGCCGCCTTGAATGACCGCGGCAATGAGACCGCAGTACGCGAACAGATAGCCGATCTGTTTCTCGTCATAATAAACACGTTGCCGGGCAATCTCATTCGGATACGCATCTTCGAGCAGCAGGCGGTTCCGGTGAATCACATTCTGCGCGGTAGGTTCCCCTGCAGCCAGCCCCTGCGTCTTGGGCCGCAAAGGCACGTCCTGAAAGCGTCTACTTTCAAATAACGAAGGCGACTTCAGTTCCTCGTTCAATTCTTTGATCAGACGCTTTGTCAGATCAGGCGGCACGGGCGCGGTGTTTGTGTAATCCTCCAGTGCTTGCATCGTGTCAGCGGACAATCGCGTTCGCAAATATCCGGAAACAGGGTCTTGGCCATTCTGGAGCTTTTGAATGAACCGCGGCGTGTCTTTCATATCATCGCGGTGGAAAGCCGAGGAACCAACCAAAAGCGGCAACGTGGTTTCGAACGACGCGAAACAAAACGTGGCCAGAAAATAGATTCCAATCAAAACGCCTAATTTAGGGTGTTGCACAGTTTGGAGCCATTGTTCCAGCCTCGGACGCGGCGCGACGGGTTCGGAGTTCGGCTTTCGGCTCTCCCGCAAAATGAAGCAGCCGAGGAGAAAGTTTCCCGCGCAAAAAACCGCCGCGACCCATCCCGGACCGGCCAAACCAAACTTCGCGGCGCTTAACGCGCCCAAGGCCGGCCCCAGAATAAAACCCAACCCAAATGCCATGCCGATCAACCCCATGCTTTTCGAACGGTTCTCGCGCTCGGTGACATCTGCGATATAGGCCGACGCGACCGACAAATTCGCCCCGCAAATCCCGGCAAAGACCCGAGAAGCAAGCAGAACCCATAAGGCGGTCGTTCCGGCAGCCAGCGAAGCCAAAGCAAAAAGCGCATACGACACTGCTGATCCAGCGTTGCTGATCAACAAGACAGGACGACGCCCAATTCGATCAGAAAGCCGTCCCCAAGCTGGCGCAAAGAGAAACTGCATCACGGAGAACGAACTGATAATCAAGCCGATCATGAACCCCTGGGCGCCGAATCTTTCGGCGTATTTGGGCAACAGAGGCAAAACGATCCCGAAACCAATCAGGTCGATAAACACCGTAAGAAAAATGATCAATAGCGACGGTTTTTTCATTCAATCGATTTGACGGCGCAGAAGCTACCGCAGGAAGGGCCGAAAAGCTAAGGACAAATTCGGGAAATTCCAATCCTAGCCCACTGTCCATAACCCGGCAGGAAGCGAGTTCGCATTGAAAGCAAGTTGCACTGTCGGAGCGCGGAACGATGGGTCCGCCGCTTTACCTTTCTTCACTCACCCCGCTCGCGGACTCGGCAGTCCGCGCCCCGACAGTGCAACTTGGCGTCTCCCGGCCAATTTTGAGCACGTGCTCAAAATTGGCCGGGAAAACGCCGACCTTGCCAAAGGAAGGCCGGCGTTGTAGGGGAGACCTACTTGCAAGCCAGCCAGCCTTTCTTCTGTTTTGACTTGGCGTGGTAAAGAATCCAATTCTCGTTTTGGTCTGGCGAACGGACGAACGAACAATGTCCGACGCCCCAAACCTCGGAAGTTTTTTGGAAGACTGGTCCTTGTTTTTCCCACGCTTTGGGATTGAGGACGTCGCCACTGCGATTAACCAAGAGACCCAAATAGTAATCGACGGTCCAACTGCCGCTGGCGGAATAGACCACGAAGATCATGCCGTTGCGTTTCAGGATTTGCGGGCCTTCGGCAATAGCCATATCGACCGTTTCCCACGGATATTCCGGTGTGCAAAGCAGAACTCGCGGGCCACCGAGGGAGCTTGCCGTCTTCAAGGGCAAGCACGGTGCCGTCCGGTGCCGTCGATAGCCCAGCCATCAGTTTCCAGACAGCCGTGTTCGATGTACGGCCCTTGCGGATCACTTGTCTGCGATTCGAGCGCCCACATCCGGTGGTTCGCATTCTGGCCATCGTCAGCGGCGTAATAAATGTACCACTTGCCGTTAAGCAGGTGGAGTTCGGGCGCCCAGACATTCTTGCCATTCATCCCGCAGCGGGGCGGAGTCCAGACGCGCACACCGTCGTCTTGCGCCAGATCCAGAAAAGGAACATTCGAGAATAGGTTAGCCCTTTACGACACCGCCCTCCACGGGCTCTTGGCGGAAATTATAATAGGCAAGCATCGCCAGCATAAAGGCGGAGAAAATGCGCTGAGTGGATAACGCCCAAAGACAGAGCAGCACGGCTAACACAAACCCAATCCAGCTCGTGATCTGAATCCGCCGAGGTCCGAGCAACTCTCTAAGAATCTGGCCGCCATCGAGCGGCTGAATTGGCAGCAGATTAATGAAGGTCCAGACAAAGTTCACGTAAAGTCCCTGAAGCATGGCGATTCTTAAGAAGCGAGGCTCGCCGTCGAGCACTTGGTCTGCTCCCAGAATCAAACCTCCAAGCGCTAAACCGGCCAGAGGACCAGCCGCGCTGACTAAGATGCTTTGGCCGCGGCTGAAACGGCCGCCGGGGAGATAGGTTGTTCCACCGAAGCCATGAAGTCTGATCGCGGGATCAGCATCAAAGCGCCGCCCGGCAAACGCGTGGCCAAGCTCGTGAACCATAATGGAAACAAAAACAACTGCCGTCCAGATACCAACATTGATCCAGTCGTCCCTATCTTGTGCGGTCACGCCGCCCCCGAGAAGCACACAGCTCAGCCAAAACCACCAGTCCACGACGACTGGTATTCGAAACAGAGAGAATCGTAACATGACGGCAAGTGTTTCACCCGGCCCTCTTTGATTACGAGCTTAAATTAGCAAAGGGAAACGGGACCGCCGCGTTTACGCAGCGTTTACGCAGCAGAATGCAAGGAGGATCGGCGGCCATCTGGCTTCGACTAGGACGCGTCTTTTCTGTTTCCTAAGTCGAGCACGTTCGGCAATTTGGCGTGAATGAGCGCATGGAGTCGTTCGCGTCCGCCATGAGCGGATTTGAACCGGCTTTGAAAGGTGCCGGTGTTGCATTTGGATTTGGGATTGTTCTTTCGCGCGCGATTGACCGCAGCGTTGGCAAAGCTGCGGACGATGCATCGAATGGTTCCTAAGATTCGTGCCGCTGTGGGAGTGCGCACTCGGCTCT
>VHDE01000096.1 GCA_016871515.1 Verrucomicrobiota bacterium | reverse complement strand
TCGACGCATCGTCCGCAGCTTTGCCAACGCTGCGGTCAATCGCGCGCGAAAGAACAATCCCAAATCCAAATGCAACACCGGCACCTTTCAAAGCCGGTTCAAATCCGCTCATGGCGGACGCGAACGACTCCATGCGCTCATTCACGCCAAATTGCCGAGCGTGCTCGACTTAGGAAACAGAAAAGACGCGTCCTATCAATCCGCTAATATTAAAGAAAAAAACTTGCACCGCTTCGGTGGTCTTGTTACGACAACACCGAACTAAGCCAAGCATTCGCACGAGCCAGAGTTGGTGTGTTTTGAAGCGGAATGGTTGCCCGCTGCTGGCTCCTGCAATACTTACGTTACCCAAAGGAAAGGCGACCATGACTGACAACAACGTAACCTCCGGAGTATCCCGGCGCGGATTTCTCAAAGGCCTCGGTGTCGGGACCGTTGCGACCGGATTGATCCCGAGCGTAGCGCCTGAAACCGAAGCGGCCGAGCAACGTCCTGCGCTTCGCGGCCCGGGCGAAATCCCGATCACACTGAAAATCAATGGCCAGAACCGGCAATTGAATGTCGAACCTCGTGTCACTTTGCTCGATGCCTTGCGCAATCGACTTGACCTCACCGGCGCAAAAAAAGTTTGCGACCGCGGCACCTGTGGAGCCTGCACCGTAATGGTCGATGGCCAGCCAGTTTATTCCTGCTCGATGCTGGCTGTCGAAGCCGAAGGTCGAATGATCACGACCGTCGAGGGGTTAGGCACACCCACGCAGATGACTGCCGTGCAAAAAGCTTTCGTCAAACATGACGCACAACAATGCGGCTTCTGCACCCCTGGCTTCGTCATGGCTTGCACAGCTTTCCTCAGCTCGCATCCAAACCCAACTCTTGAAGAAGCTCGCGCGGGCCTCGGCGGCAATCTCTGCCGTTGCGGAACCTACGCTGGCATTATGGAGGCGGTTCTCGAAGCCGCCAAGAAAGGAGGCGCCTAATGGCTAAAGTAGATTGGCCGGCCGCTGACAAGCGGAGTTTGATCGGCAAACACATCAGTCGCACGGATGGTCCCGTCAAGGCGACCGGCGCCGCGAAATACTCATATGATATCAATCGTCCCGGCATGCTCTGGGCCAAGGTGGTTACGTCTCCACATGCGCACGCGGAGGTCGTGAGCATCGATACCACTGCCGCAGCCGCGATTCCAGGCGTCGAAGCCGTTTGGCACGACGAAACGCTCAAGGAAGTTGTCTACGTCGGACATATCGTGGCAGCCGTGGCCGCTCGGACCGAGGAGATCGCCCAAGAAGCTATCCGACAGGTTAAGGTCCAATACAAAGTGTTGCCTCACCAAGTTGTGGACAACAATCCAAGCCTCGCGGCCGGCAATCCGGCGGAGCGCAAGGCTGGCAATGTCGAAGAGGCCCTGTCCAAGGCGGATGTTGTCGTGAGCGGCGAATATGGCATCCCGGTCATCACGCATTGCTGCTTGGAAGCACACGGTGAAGTAAATGAGGTGAAAGGCGACGAAATGCTCGTCTGGCCTTCGACGCAGGCCGTATCCGGTTACGGAAATCAAAATCTGGCTCAAGGTGGCGGCGTCGCGCAGAACAAAATCCGCGTCGATTGCCAACATATGGGCGGCGGGTTTGGATCAAAGTTTAACTTCGAACTCGCGCCCGGCGCCAAACCAATTGCGGCGATCCTTTCCAAGAAAACCGGCAAACCGGTTAAACTGATGTTAGATCGAGATCTGGAGTTGGCCATCGCTGGCAATCGCCCTTCCGCCTTTGCCAAAATCAAAGTTGGCGCAAGCAAAGACGGAACGGTCACCGCCTTTGACGCCGAGACCTGGAGCACGGGTGGGCAAGGTGGAGCGTTCAATAGCGGCATCATGCCATATCCGCTGACCAAGGTGCCGAACGTACGCATCATCGGAAAGCGCATTATCACTAACCGCGGCGGGCAGCGGGCGTGGCGTGCCCCCAACCATCCCCAAGCTTGTCTCCTCACGATGTCGGCGCTTGCCGACACTGCGGCGCAACTGAAGATGGATGAACTGGAGTTTTTTCTGCACAACGCGGCGTTAACGGATCGTCCCGAAGTTTATCGCGAAGAACTGAGAATTGCCGCCGACATGCTTGGTTATAAGGCGAAAGCCCACCTCCGAGGTGATCCCAAGGCGGGCGCAGGTCCAGTCAAGCGCGGTATTGGCATAGCCATTCACACCTGGGGCGGGCTCGGTCATAACTCGGAATGCGACGTGACGATTTCAGGCGATGGCTCGGTTGAAGCCAAAATCGGAACGCAGGATCTCGGCGTTGGCACTCGGACGTGCATCGCTCAGGTCGTTGGCGAAACTCTAGGATTGTCGCTTGATGGAGTGAAAGTGGAGATCGGCAAGAATTCGCCATATCCGCCTTCCAATGGCTCCGGCGGCAGCACTACGATTGGGGGAATCTCCGTCTCCTCACGTAAAGCGGCAACCGACGCCCTCAACGCACTCTTAGCTGTTGTCGCGCCGAAGATGGGCGTCGCGGCGGATGCCTTGGAGGCTGCCGAAGGCAAGATTCGTCAAATCGAGAAACCTCACGTGGCGATGTCCTGGAACGAAGCGTGCGCCCTGCTCGGAAAGGAGCAAATCACTAAACGCGGCGTCAACGTCCCAGCCGAAAGCCGAACCGCGAAATTGATCGACGCAAATGTTGGTGGCGTTCAGATGGCCGATGTTTCGGTGGATATTGAGACTGGTGTGGTGACATTGAACGAGATGGTCGCCGTGCAGGACTGCGGCTTGATCGTCAACATGAAGTTGTGTGAAAGCCAAGTGTATGGCGCGCTGATCATGGGCGTCGCTTACGGGCTTTACGAAGAGTGCATTTACGACGCGAAGACCGGCCGAATGGTGAACGCAGACATGGAGTTTTACCGGCTGGCTGGCTTGAAAGACGTCGGCAAGCTGAAAGTTCACTTGATGACAGGCCCGGCTTACGAAAGCCGCGGCATTATTGGCATCGGCGAACCGCCGGCGATTTCGCCCGGAGCGGCCCTTTCGAATGCCGTGGCAAATGCCTGCGGTGTCAGAGTGCCGAACTTGCCATTGACGCCAGACCGAGTCATCGCGGCCTTGCAGAAAGGAGGAATCGCCTAATGAAAGCATTCGAATACGCAACTCCGAGCACGCTCGACGAAGCGACAGCACAGCTGGCCAGCAGTTGGGGTGAAACCGAAGTCTTAGCTGGCGGCACTGACCTCGTCACCGCGTTGAAACAGGAAATCACTTCGCCAAAACGCGTGGTGAGTTTGAAAAACATCTCAGCCCTCAAAGGCATCAAAGCCAGCGCGAATTCGGTGAACGTCGGCGCGATGACCACCTTGGCTGAGTTGGCGGCAGATAAAGCGATCAAGGAACATTTCCCATCGCTGGTAACTGCCGTGCACAACATCGGCAGCCAACAGATTATTTCGGTTGGCACAGTCGGTGGCGATCTTTGTCAGCGTCCCCGTTGCTGGTACTTCCGCAACGGTTACGGCATTTTAGCAAAACAGGGAGACGCATCTCTTGTTCCCGATGGCGATAATCGGTACCACGCCATTTTCGGAAATGATGGCCCGGCTAAGTTTGTGAGCGCGTCGAGCCTTGGACCTGCCCTCATCGCGCTCGGCGCATCGATCAAAGTGGCCGGCCCCAAACGGAAAACACGAACTGTTCCGGCGGGCGAGTTTTTCCGTGCGCCCAAAGCCGACAACGAACGTGAGACGGTGCTGCTGCCGAATGAAATCGTGACTGACATTCAGATTCCGATCAGAGGGCTCAAGAACGCAACTTACGAAGTCCGGCATCGGTTTGGTCTCGACTGGCCTTACGTGGCCGCAGCAGTTGCCTTCCAAAACAAAGGCGGCACGGTTTCAGATGTCCGCGTCGTGTTGGGACATGTTGCTCCGGCGCCTTGGGCTTCGTCAGGGGCTGCCAAAGCTTTGGACGGCGCGAAAGTGGATGACGTTTCGGCCGCGAAGGCCGGTCAGGCGGCCACACAAGGCGCGAAACCGCTCAGCGGCAATGGCTACAAAGTGCAGATGGTCAGAACCGCCGTGAAACGGGCGATCCTGGCAGCGGCGGGCGCTGCGTAGAATGCATAGCGCAGGCCTTGCCAAAATCGAAGGTTGCGCGGAACGCAATTGCTCTTTAGGTTAGGGACCGAACGAATAGGTTCAACGACAGCAATAAACAGAATTCAGCTATGAAGACAAAACTTGTATTAGGTACAATTCTCACAGCGGCGGCGTTGACCGTGGTTGCTGCGAAAAAGGCTTCGCCGGCCATTTCGGGTGATTATCTCGAAGTGCGCTCGTGCGATGTGTACACGGGCTCTTGTTTCGCCAATGCCGAAATGGGACTCGCTGGGCGCGAAGGCATGATGGTTTGGAAGGTTGACCAGGGAAGCTGGCAAGGGACTTCTTTGGACGGCTTGAGCGTCATTGTTGTGGTCCGGACTGACGATATTCTCGGAGATATGCATTACCAACCGCGCCACGGCAAAGCCGTCCTCATTGTGGATCAAAAGGCGAATGCGCGCCAAAAGCAGGCTTTGGCGAATTTCGCTCGGACTATGACCGGCCAACTGACGGCTGAAGTCGTCGAGACCAAAACCGCTCCAATTAGCGTAACAGTGGGTGGCTGTTCGCAAGGCGGCTGCGCGACGGTCAAAGCAGCCGATTTGGTTACCATATCGACGCGCTGTCTGGGTGGGAAAGATCATATCTGCGGAAACGAAGAAAAGTTCTATCCACCGTTGACTGCTGTGAGCACTGTCGCTCCGGTTTACACCGAAGTCGCGGCATATCGTGGAACGGGCTTGGACCTTACCTGGCAGCTTAGCGGAACGCGGGGCGCCTTCCTCGGCACCTTCGCGCAATAAGGATCGGCTCTTTCAAAAAAGGGTCGGAAGCGATTGCGTTTCCGGCCCTTTTGATTTTGTGCGTAGATATAGGAGCGCGGAATTTATTCCGCTTCGGGTTAAGATGATATCTCGTGACTGTGAACACGAAGCGGAATGAATTCCGCGCTCCTATACGGTTGCGGCTTCGCCGCGCTGTGTTTCATCGCGCCTCAGCGGTGAAGCTCCATCCGAATCTATGCACTGCTTTAATCGTCAAATCGCCATGAGATCGCAATTATCACTGAAGCATTTTGTTGTTTTAGGCCTCGTTCTTTTGACCTTCCCGAACTTCGCTGCTGACATCGAGGTGAAGGTTGCTGAGAAAGCGCCGCCAACGGAAGTCTCGGACGAGATCAAAAAACAACTGCAGCCGAAAGCCCTCCAATTGCTGAGCAGAGGAAAAGCTCAATTTGAGTTTTGGTTTGCGGCCCAGCTTCCCTTGCAATCGAATCCGGAGTCGGCGGCCAAGAGCCTGCAAGCGCTTAAGCCAACAACTTTCCTCGGCGTCGCGGTGGTTCACGAGAACAAGCGGGATTACAAGGACAACGATCTCTTTAAGAACGTTTATACGATGCGTTTTGCCCTTCAGCCACAGGACGGGAATCATTCAGGAACGGCGGACTTTCCCTATTTCGCGGTGCTCGTCCCCGTCAAGTCTGATACCAAATTGGACGGAATCTCAGATTACAAGACTCTCGTTAAAGCCAGCAGCAAGGATACCCCAAACGATCATCCCGTGATCATCAGCCTTCGGCCTGTCTCGTCGGAGGAAGTGGAGGTGCCTAAACTCAGCGAACCGGCTCCAGAGCATCATAGTGTCCGTGTTAAGATTCCAGCGCGAGTCGCTGGATCGGATAAGCCAGTCTCGGTGGTTTTTGAACTGGTTTATAAGGGCACTGGACATATCTGAATCCAAGCTGGAGCACCCGTCGTCGCGACAGCGTCTTGGACTGCGGCAGTCCTCTGCCGCTTTGGAACGCTACGGACTAAAGCGCCAGAGGACTGGCGCACTCCAAAACCTGGCGGACACCGGACGTCCCGGTTCCTGGATAAGCGGCCTGGACCATTGACGGCGCCTGGAAGGGCGCACCAGAAGGGGTCGCTACCCGCTCACCGCTGCGGCCTCTCCACCAATTCCATCGGATCTTGGCAGCACTCACAGATCCCAGGCGCAAATGTGTAAATCTCACAGACACCGCAGTGATAAAAGAGTTCATGGATTACTCCGTTGCGCACCGAGCGGAAGGTGATCGCCTCGAAGATTTGGGTCTGCGGAAAAAGCCGGCCTTTCAGGATTAACTCCTTTTCGTGAAGACGTTTGTCGGCGAATAGCGCTTCCGAATGCTTATTGCGTAACAGCGTCACGAATTTTCCGTCGTTCGTTTTGAGTCCATAGATATGCTCGT
Organism: Verrucomicrobiota bacterium; assembly: GCA_016871515.1. Taxonomy (GTDB): domain Bacteria; phylum Verrucomicrobiota; class Verrucomicrobiia; order Limisphaerales; family SIBE01; genus SIBE01. Next base: position 14,562 of record VHDE01000096.1, on the reverse strand, counting down.
GTCTCGTCGGAAGGTCCGCCTCATACAAACGATGCATCTCTTCGGCAAGGCACACGATACGGCCCCGCAACTCAATCCCTGGCTGGCCCGATTCTGTTTTAGTTGGGGATTTCGTTTGCGACGATTGTGAAAAGGCCAATTGCACGGCTGCGGCGATAATAGTTACCCAAGCACCGATCCAAGCGAGCCTGCGCCGAAGTTCTTCACCAATGCTCAGCATGGGAGCGCGGACCGCTGAGTCCGCGCGTTTTTCCGTTTTTTCAATCATTCCGTGTGCGGACTCGGCGGTCCGCGCTCCCATGCTGAGTAGTCGATTATTGTGCATAGAGCTGGAGTGCCCGCTCATAGTCGGACGGTTGGTCGAGATCCAGGTCCAATCCTGGATCATCGATTTCGCGCACGGCTATTTCAGCAGTCCAATTCTGCAAGAATGCTTTGAAGTGCGGCTCCGTGGCGTGCTGCAATCGAAGAAACGCCGTCTTCCAAAGAAGAACAGGATGCCGCCGGCGGCCTTGCCGGGATAGTTGACAAATCTTGTCCGGATGGCCAACCGCGAACTCAAGCAAAGTGCGCAGTGTCTCAGGCCGCAAGTGCGGTTGATCCCCGAGCACGATTGCCCATCGCGTCAGAGCAGAATGCCAGTGTGGCCAACGGGCGGCGCATTGAATCGAGCTGAACATTCCAAGTTCGGGCGTCGCGTTGTAAATCCGGTTCTGCACTGAGAAACCTAGCCGGTCCAATTCGTCGTCGATCCCTTGATTTCCGGCGGCACAGACAACGCCAACCTGCGTTGCCCCCAAGTCACACCATTGTTGGATGAGATGGCCCAACACAGTGTCGCCTCCCCACGGCAGAAGCAGCTTGGGTTGCCCCATGCGTGACGAAGCCCCGGACGCGAGAATAATTGCGGCGAATCGGAAAGCAGGTTCCATTAATTAGACCGCACTCTCACAGACGCAGCTACGAGCTCTGCTGTTGAACTTTTCAGCCCGTTTTTGAATGAGTTGGGCCACGATGCTAACGGCAATTTCCGGAACACTGTGGGCCAATATATCGAGCCCGACAGGGCAAGCGACTCGAGCGAGTTGTTCCTCGGTCGCGATCTTGTCTTCGACAAACTGAGTGAAGATGAGACGGCGCTTTCGGCTGCTACCGATCATACCAAGGAATTCAAACGGCCGGTGAATCCAGTCACGCAGAACGCGTGCGTCGTGCTGATGCCCGCGCGTGACGACTAGGCCAAACGCGGGCTGTTTCGGCATCGGCTCTTGAAGCAACTTTTCCCAGGAGTTTACTCGGAAGCGCGTGGCGGATGAAAAATACTGCGTATTGGCCAATGCAGGCCGGTCATCGAAAACGGTGACTTCGAAATCCAAGCCTAACGCCAGCGGCGTTACCGCTTGTGCGACGTGCCCGGCGCCCCCAATCCACAACGCACAAGGCGGCGAAACAGTTTCTTGGTACAGCCACTCGCCACCCGCTGCTTCTTCCACCCAGGCAATGTTAAAGTCGCTTTTGATGCCCCAGCGCAAAGTCTGCTCGCGTCGCGCAAGCTTCTGCCAAATCTCGGCCGCCTGCGCGGCGTGCGGCAGGATCACACCCGAAACTTTGCCGCCGCAAATCAAGCCGTCGTCCCAACCAAAATCGTGGTCCAATACCAAATCAAACGTCGCTGGCTCCTGCGTGACCAGCGCTCGGCGAGCACGGTCTTGGATCTCAGCTTCCAGACAACCTCCGCCCAACGTTCCTTGAATCCGGCCGTCCGCGAAGAACAATGCTTTGGCGCCTTTCTTCTGCGGACTTGACCCTTTAATGCTCGAAATAATTCCCAACGCGAAGGGCTGTCCTTCGGCCAGCGCGGCCGGCAAGTAATCAAAGAAGCGAGACATAACCGCGGGTAATCTAACCCGTGGAATGCGCGGAACAAAAGGAGTTTCTTCGGGCTATTCGTATCGCAACGCCTTTACCGGTTCCACGCGAGTTGCCTTTCTTTCCGGCAGGTAGAACGCGAGCGCCGCAACGCCCGACAAGGGAGCAGGCGTTGGTTGCCAGCGTTTCCGTCGGTGGGATTCTACCGTCCCATAATTGGGAAGGCGAAGCGCCGCCGACATTTTCGCCGGCTAATTCTGCCCATTCTTCAATTGCTGCAGGATGAACTTGCGCCGGTTGGCGACTTGCCGGCGAAAGGATTCGATGTCGCTGCGAAAAGCCCGAAGCGCTCCATCCGCGCTTTGACCGGTCAACTGGGCACGGACCGGTATTTCTTCCTCGAGCCGATTTTCCAGCGCATTGATGAACGGTTCGAACTTCTCCGATGCGAAAATGGTCTCGCAGATTTCACCGAGGCGCGCCAGGAACCGCTTGCGAAATTCGGGATTGGCAAGCAGCGGACCCGAGAACCAAGCTGGTGGACGCCACCAGCTTGCGCCTCCCCAAGGTCAAGGTCCGCCGCCCTCAAAAATTGAACTTGAACTTCGCCGGTCTCGGTTCATTCCCATCGTTAGCGGCATTTCATGCCAATCGTAACGACGCGACGCGCCATCGTAATCGCCCCATGTCTTATCCTCATCCCAGGGGAAAATCTCCCATTTCCCGCCCGGCCGAAGGTCGTGATAAACAAAATGATTATTGAAGAAACCATCCCAATTCTGGATGCACATGTTGACCGCAAAATAACTCGCCACTTCGTCCACGTTAAAATTGCGCTGAATCAACTCCCATTGACGCGCCCCGGTCGTGCGCCTCAAGCCGTCGACTAGCTCGACAATATCGCCGTGACCGGTGTGCGGGTTGGTTTTTTCTCGTGTTGCCCAACCACGCCTTGTTCGCACCAAAGCATCTTGTAGAGGTTTCCGTTTTCGTCCCGTCGATTGCGCCGCAGGAACGATTTATTCGGCTGCTCGACCACGAGAAAATAACCGCGCGCACGCCCGTCAAACCAGAGCCGGACATGTTGGGTGGCTGGAGCTGGCACTCCAGCCCGCCGATAGAGTTCGCAAGCCATTGGCTCGGATAAGACGTAGCGCGGCGCGAACTCGAAAAGAAGGTTGATGCCAGTCATCTCGTCGAACGTTTGGTCCTTCAGGAAGCGCACTTTCCAACCGCCTTTGCGAGGGCGCACTCGGACATGATCAAACAACTCAACTTCTTCGCTATTCGGCGGCATGCAAATTACGGCGCTTCCGCCCGATGAAGGCATCTCCGGACTAGGCGTGACTGCATTGCGGGGCCGGGCCCGTCCGAAAGGTTGTGGTCGGCCGGGACGGTCCATGACGCCGAGGGTAAAGACCTGCAGGAACGGCACGCGCGCGCGATTCGTGTTAACGAAAGTGCCATACGAAAATGTCGGGCGCGGCTCGTTTGCCGCGGGCCGCATCCGTTCCGCTCCTCCTTCGTTACGAGCGCGCACCGTGAAACGAACCAAATGGCCCTCGGGTTGAGCCGGGATAGCAGCTTCGTAAACGCCCTGCCGGGCGTCACCAGAAACTCAACGCATCGCAATATCCGCCCAGGCGGCTCTCGGCTCGCCAGAAGTCGCCATCCAAGCCAGCGTCGGCGCTTGCACACGCGTCGTGTCCGCAACGGTCGCCGTAACCGTGACTTGTTTTCCGGGCGCGGGTTTCTCCCATCGAACGTCCTTCACGTGAGGCAAGGAAACGTCGGAAAAACTGGGATTACGCATGCCCGGCGTTCCCCCCGCCGTGCTTCGCGATCGGAAAATCGAGGAAGCCCAATTCGCGGCGTCGTTGCCTGGCGCACGCGGGCAAATCCGTTCGAGCGATGATCCGTAGCCATCGGCGCCGAGCGGCCACTCTTCTTGATCGTCGTACCGGACTGCATCGCCGATTTGGCCTTGTGCATTGGCCAATTGAATCTGTTCGCCGCTGTGACTGAGTTTGCCTTTGAAAGTGCCGGCAATTTGCAATTGGGCCCCGGAATGCGACTTCAAGGCAGCAGCGTCTTGACAGATCACTGCGTAGGCGCCGGCCGCCAACTCGACTCCTCGTGGAAAAACGAACTCAAAGCCTTTCGTGAAGGACCAACCGGAAAGATCGATTGCTTCACCGCTCGGATTGAACAACTCAACGAACTGCAAATCATCCCGATCATCGGGAGGATGATACATCACTTCGTTGATCACCACGCGCGCAGGACCGGGCGCAGCCGCCATCAGCATCAAGGCTTGAACGAACAAGAGGGTTATCGCAAGGAGAGCGGTTAGGCGGACATCCCTATCTGCTGGTTTGAAAGGCCTTCGAGCTCCGCCTCGGGGCGTAACGCAGACTTTCAGTCTGCTGTATAGCCGATTTGCAATCGGCAGCCCTTCCACGCCTTCGAGGACGCTCGAACTCGGGGGGGGCCGCAGAATAGAATTCTTCCAAGCAGCAAGGTGAACGTCGCCCCTCTCCCCATCCGATGGGGCGAGGGAATCGAGTCTTTGCAATGGTCGATGCGTGACAGGTCAACGCGCCCAACGGACAGGTCTTTTCCCTCTCCCCATCGGATGGGGAGAGGGGTGACGCTACTGTCAGCTACTGCATTCTTCCGCCGCCGAACGGTGGTTGATTGGCTGCGATACGGCAGACTGAAAGTCCGCGTTACGTCCGATTCCAGTTCCCAGCTTCTGTTCACTTGGGCGGCGCTGGGGGATAACGAAATTCGTCGAGGACCGCCCAGAGGTTTTCGGGATAAAGCTCTTGGTTCTTCTTGAGCAGGCGAATGCTGTTGTCGGCGAAGGCGAAATTCGAACCGTGCCCATGTCGCTGATGATCGATCTCCTGGATGTCATTTCCCATCCGCCCTTGATCAATGTCCATATGCACGTGGCGCGAACCGATCCGTTTCTCGCCAAAGACAATTGTGTCGGACGGTTTGGAAATCTCGGATGCCTTCATGCCGTGCGGCCACGTCCAGCGGCGATGCCGTTGATAATCTTCGGGACTGAGGTTTTTCACGAAGAAATCGTTGAAACCGTTAATCAAAAAACTCCGGTCCGGTTCGCGATTAGTCCCCGAACCGCCAACGCCAATGCCGAGAAAGCCAAACCGGTCGCTCGGGCAAACCAGAATCTTCCAGTCCGTGAAATAGGGTTTTAATTTGAACGGCCAGGCATTGGCTCGTTCGCGGCGCGGCGGAAATTCGCCGGACTGATCGTCCGCGTACAGGGCAAGGGAAAGCCCAAGTTGCCGGAGGTTATTAAGGCACTTGGCCTGGTTGGCCTTGCCTTTGGCGCGCGCCAAGGCCGGCATCAGAAGCGAGGCTAAAATCGCTATGACACCGATCACCACCAGCAGTTCCACCAAAGTGAAACCGCTGCGGCGTTGCGGAACCACTCGATCAGGCACTCTAGTTCTCATTTTGGGGCGCACGTGCTCGCGTTTCCAACCGCGCGCCTTGTATGTCATGCATCAATCAATAGACATACTCCTATTGAAAGTGTTTTGTTACAAAAAAGCTTCGCGGCTGGCTCGGTATTTTCGCAAGGCTGTCCTTTGTAATCCCCGAACAGCGGACCTAAGATTTGCTTCGGATTTTATTCCCGCCCAGAACCGAGCAATTCTCCCGACGAATCGATCTTCACTTCCTGCGCAGTTGGGGGAATCTTTGTCGTTGTCGAACGGCCTCCGGGCCACATTACGGTGACGGCGGCTGGCCTCTCGGTCCCACCGAAGATTTGCACCGCGCTATCTTGAGACCAATAACCCGATCCGGCGCGAATCTCTCGAGCAGGTCCTTTTCGCTCTCCATAAGACAAGCGGATCACCGCCCCAATGCCAGCCAGGTTCCCCGCTGCGCCTTTTAGCTGCAGACGAAGCCCCGGAGTGCCACTTAAATTTCGAAACAGGCGTGTTGCCGCCCCATTCTGAGTGACGACGAGATCCAATCGGCCATCACCATCGAAGTCGGCGGAAGCCGCTCCCCGCTGCTCACCATACACTTCGATCCCGGACTGCTGGGCCGAACTGGCGGTCAACTTGCCATCCCCCCTGCCCCTCAACCAGAGGCCGCGGCCAGCATCCAAGGCGGGCGTTTCCGGTTCAGTGGCGAAGAAATTCTGACTCAGAAACAAATCCTCGTTCCCGTCACCATCAAAGTCGCCTGCGTTCACGCTGAAGACCGGAGCCAGTTGCGCCTCGCGAGGTAATTCAGACGCTTCAAATCCGTTTCCGCGATTTAAGAAAACCGTCGAAGCCAGCGTGTTCACCAGCAGTTGCTGCGGCTTCGCCGGCAGCACTTTCAACAGATCATCAATCGACGCCTCCGCGAAAGCTTTGTGGGTCGAGAAATGTTGTCGTATCGACGGAATTGCGGCAGCAATCGGATTGAGCATCCGCCGGGGCAAAACCACGCCGCGTTCGCGATCAAACTCAGTTTCGACGATCTCGACTGACTGGCGCTGCGCAAAATCAGCAAAGTACAGCCGCAGCGGACCTTCGACCGTCGCGCGATGCGGTGTATTGTATCCCCAGTTGCCGGCAATGATATCCAATCTCCCGTCTGCATCGAGATCGGCCGTAGTTACTCCGTTCCACCAACCAAGGTACTTGTCCAGACCGAGTTCCGTCGTGGCGTCACGGAGTTTGCCAGCTTGATTTTTGAAAACCTGTAGTGGCCCCCATTCGCATGCCAGCACCAAGTCAGGAAATCCATTTGTATCCAAATCACTCCAAATCGCAGCGCTGACCAAGCCGATGTTCGCCAAAGCCTTCGTGAGGTCAGCATCGATCAGCCAGCGATCCTTGTCATTGCGAAGAAGCATTGACGACGCGGCTTCAGGGTATCGTCCCGGCACAACTCGGGCGCCGACAAAAAGGTCAAGATCTCCATCCGCATCAATATCCGCCAAAGCCAGCGGCCCGGTGCTCGAGATTTGTCCCGGCAAAGTGTCATCAATCTTCTTGAGGCCAATATCATACTGACGCACGGGAGCTCCCAAAGCCAAGCCATCTTCGTAATTCGACGAACCGGCTAACAACAGAGCCTTCGCGTCTCCGCGCTGCAAACCCAGGACAGCTGTTTGATCTCGAGTCACTGGAAATGAGAATGGCGGCTCTGCGGTCCGTTTGAATCCACCTTTTGTATCGTTTAGAAAAACGCCCAACTGACCGCCGCGTCCGCTGCCGATGATTAAATCGTCCCAACCATCGCTGTTCACATCGAACCAACAGACACCCGGACCAAGCTGGCTGAGCTTTCGGGGCAACAGCGATTGCCGCCCAAAATCGTCAAACGGTTCGTCCACATGTTTGTGATTGAGCAAATGGCTTGCGTCTTCAAAGAGCGGCTTGGGTTGTAGCGCAGACTTTCCGATTTGCGGGTTGGCCGGGTTTTCCAACCCGGCCGAAGAGGGACGGTCGACTGGAAAGTCGCCCGAACCCGCAGACTGGAAAGTCTGCGCTACCGAAGCTGATGCTTCATCGATCTCATAGATTCGATTGGCCTTGATTCCATCAATGATGCTGCGTTTGCCGCTTCGCCAAATGACTTCGAGCGACAGCTTGTTGGTCAAGCTGCCGGCTGCGAAGACAAGGAGCGGGTCCGAACCCGACATGTATCGCCCGCCTGCCACGACTTCCTGCATTTGCATCGGAACCGCGCCCCCGAGAAGTGTGGCCTTCGCGCCGATGCCTCGTGTGTTGGGCGCCACCCCGCGCAAACGCACGGCTACGCGAGGGGTGTTGCTCTCGTTTCGATAAACGCCTGCCGCAGCGCCAAAATTGTTGACGACAAAATCCAAGTCCCCATCGGCGTCTAGATCCCCGAGACTGATGCCGTGATGCACACCAGGCTGGTCTGTGCCCCAGTCCCGAGTCGTTTCCGTGAACTTCAAATCGCGCTGATTGCGAAACGCGACAATCGGCGTCCGCAAGTCCGGATATAATCGGCTATGGACCATTCGCTCCTGGGTGAACGCTTTCTGTCGTTCAACCTCATTGGGGTATCCGCTCCAAGAATGCTGACGGGCTTCAATGGCTGCTGTGGCGTCGAGGTCCTGCACATCCTTTACATTCCCGGTCGTGATGAGCAAATCTTCATAGCCATCAAGGTCGACATCGATGAAAACCGGTTGCCACGACCATTCGGAAGCAGTGACACCGCTGAGGTTCGCGATTTCCTCGAACGTGCCATCGCCGCGATTGTGGAAAAATGTATTCCGCATGAGTTGCGGCGCTTCTTCGATGGCGCCAACCGGTCGCGGCGCCGGCGTGTACGCAAGCATTTGCCGTTTCCGCAGCTTGGGATCACGGCTCAACATATCGACGACAAACAGATCCATGTGGCCGTCGCGATCAACGTCCGCCACGTCGAGCCCCATTGAACTTGCGCTGGTGTTGCGCAACGCGCGTTTGGAAATCGCGCGAAAACCACCGCGGCCGTCGTTTAACCAAATGCGATCAGGCGTCCAATAGTCGTTGCAAACGTAAATGTCAGGCGCGCCATCGCCGTTGATGTCGCGCAAGGTTCCCGTCAAACCCCAGTCGAGCGGCGCGCGCTCGAGTTTTTTGCCTGCTTCATCGAGAAAACGGCCCTCTGTCCACGGGACAGCTGTGAAACTTCCTTTCCCATCCCCAAGATAAAGTTGATCAGGCTCGCCATATTCGAGCACCTGACCATTAACAACCAGGAACCGATCCCGAAGAGCTGGCGGGACGGTTATTTGACCTCGCACCAGTTGAAGGTAAGTTCGCCCCCGATCACGGATATCCTCAGCGCGATAATTCGTGACGTACAAATCGAGTGTCCCGTTTTGGTCCACGTCGGCCAAAGCCATTGTCACACTATCGAACTTGCTGAACGTTCCCGCTGCTCGAGTGGCGTCGCGAAACTTGCCTTGGGCATCATTCAAGAAACAAAAGACGCCGCGGCCCGTGGCTGAAACCAATAAGTCGAGCCAGCCATCGCCGTTAACATCTTCAAAAACCGCCGCGCGAAAATGCCTGCCAGAGAGCTGCAACCCAGCCGCACTCGTGACATCTTCGAAACGCCATTGGCCGAGGTTTTGATAAAGCGCGCTCGGTGTGGTTAAGGCGCACAGAAAGATGTCTGTGAACCCATCCTTATCGAAATCACCCAACGCCACGCCGGAACCATTGAGCAAGACACGATTCGCGGCGCCTTCAAGTTCGCCAACTGTGTTCGTGAAAGCGATTCCAGTTTGTTCGGGCCGCAAAAGCGCAAAGCCAGTCTTGCCCATCGAAGGAACGTTAAGCTCTGCCCATCGAAGCGGTCCCGTGGCCTGCCACTGAAGTTCCGCGCCGTAGACTTGAATGAGGACTGCGGCAGCGCATGCAGTTGTTGTAGCTGACAGTTGCAGCGCCCCTCTCCCTAACCCTCTCCCCATCCGATGGGGCGAGGGGAAAGACCTGGGCGCTGGGCACGTTCGTCCATCAGGGATCGACCACCGCAAAAGCTCGACTCCCTCGGCCCATCGGATGGGGAGAGGGTTAGGGAGAGGGGCTGCATTCACCTTGCTGCTTGGGAGAATTCTATTCTGCGGATCGTCTGCAGGCTCGAACATTCTGGAAGGCGCGGACGATCTGCCGATTGCAAATCGGCGATACAGCAGACTGAAAGTCTGCGCTACAGCGACGGCCGGCACGCTAAATACTTGCGTGACGAAAGCCGCGATTATCATCCCCGCCGTTCGTGCAATCGAACTGACAGTCATACGAAGATTCTATATCTGCCGCCCAAGCAATCACAGCGAAACCTGGCAACTCTCGCAGCGCGGGATTTGCAGGAGCGCGGACCGCCGAGTCCGCGCGTCTTTTGCCTGTTTCAATTGTTTGGCTCGCGGACTCAGCAGTCCGCGCTCCTGCAATGACACGATGGGAATCCTGGAGCAAGTTTCTGGTGGTGCGAGGTGATGAATCAAAATAGATTTCAACCGAGAATGAATCGGTTGATGCTAACTACCGCCCTGCTGGCTTTTGGCGGATTTCAAGTCACGCTGGCCTTAGACTGGGAGCCGTCCAATGCCTATCGCAGCGCGCAGCTATCCGTTTCCTCTTCAGGCAAACCGGGCTTCACCCTGCTGAACGCCCGCGAAACAGTCATCAATTTCACCAATCACCTTTCCGACGCCAAGGCGGCCGAGAATCAAATTCGCCTTAACGGTTCAGGCGTAGCGCTCGGAGATGTGGACAACGACGGACGATGTGACATCTATTTTTGCCGGCTCGAAGGGCCGAACAAACTTTATCGCAACCTTGGAAACTGGAGATTCGAAGAGGTCACGGATTCGCCTCAACTCGCCTGCAACGATCAATACTCGACCGGTTCGGCGTTTGCTGATCTCGACGCGGATGGTGATCTTGACCTCCTTGTGACGGGGGTTGGGACGGGCACACGATTATTTCGAAACGATGGCAAAGGCAAATTCACCGAAGCACTCGACAGCGGTCTGGTGCGTAGGTTCGGCGCCACGACATTGGCGCTGGCGGACATTGAAGGCGATGGCGCTCTTGATCTTTACGTCGTCAATTACCGGACCACCACGATTCGCGCGACTGGTTTCGCGGTTCTGAATGCCGGCGGCAAGCGGATGATTCGGCCGGAAGATCGCGATCAACTCGAATACACAACCGAGGGCCGCGTGCTGGAACACGGCGAGGCGGACATCCTCTACCGCAATGATGGCAAAGGCCACTTTACCACCTGTTCCTGGACTGACGGAACGTTCGCGGATGAGGACGGCAAGCCGCTCACGAAGCCGCCCTTTGATTGGGGACTTTCCGCAATGTTCCGCGATTTGAACGGCGATGGCTCACCCGACCTTTATGTCTGCAACGATTTCCATTCGTCGGACAAAATCTGGCTGAACAACGGCCAAGGCCGATTTCGCGCGATTCCTCGGCTCGCGATTCGGCAGACCTCGACATTCTCGATGGCCGTTGATTTCGGCGATCTGAACCGTGATGGCCACGACGATATTTTTGTCGCCGACATGCTAAGCCTCCTGCATCCGCGGCGGCTCATGCAATTGGCTGCTTCTGACTTTTATCGGCCTCAAGTTGGCGTCTTTGAGGACCGCCCGCAGTTTGACCGAAACACATTCCAACTCAATCGCGGCGATGGCGCCTACGCCGAGATCGCAAGCTACGCGGGATTGGATGCCTCAGACTGGACTTGGTCGGCCATTCTCTTGGACGTGGACTTGGATGGTTTCGAGGATTTGCTCTGTTCGACTGGGCATATGTTTGACACGCAAGACTTGGACGCTGAAGCCCGCATTCAAGCAAAAGGACCGTGGCGCCGTGACATGATCCCGCAAAAGCTTCTCATGTTTCCGAAAATGCAACAGCCAAAGGTCGCCTTTCACAATCGGCAAAACCTCACTTTCGAGGAAGTCGGAAAAGCCTGGGGCTTCGATCAACCCGGTGTCGCGCATGGAATGGCGCTGGCGGACTTGGACAATGACGGTGACTTGGATGTTGTCGTCAACAACCTGAACGCCGCGGCAGGACTCTACCGGAATGATTGTCCCGCACCTCGGGTTGCCGTTCGGTTAAAGGGCCAATCCGGGAACACATCAGGCATCGGCGCGCGAATCGGCGTTTCGGGCGGGCCGGTCAAGCAGACTCAGGAAATCATTGCCGGCGGACGTTATTTGTCTTCAGACGAATCGATACGCGTCTTCGCGGCTGGCAGCTTGACAAATAAGCTGTCGCTCGAAGTCAGTTGGCGAAGCGGCAAACGCAGCATGATTGATGGCCTCAAAGCCAATCGGATTTACGAAATCGATGAAGCATCAGCGTCGGCAGCGCGGACTTTCCAGTCTGCGGGTTCGGGCGACTTTCCAGTCGCCCGTCCCTCTTCGGCCGGGTTGGAAAACCCGGCCAACCCGCAGACTGGAAAGTCTGCGCTACCGGCTCATCCGCTCTTTGAAGACGTCAGCCATTTGCTCAACCACAAACATGTGGATGAACCGTTTGACGATTTTGCCCGCCAGCCGCTCTTGCCTCGAAAGCTCAGCCAGCTTGGTCCGGGCGTCTGCTGGTTTGATGTGAATGGTGATGGTTGGGACGATTTGATCATCGGCGCCGGACGCAGCGGTTCAATGGCGATTTTCCTTAACAATGGCAAAGGCCAATTCGATAGGGCTGACAGTCCCCCGTCCGAAACACGAGACCAAACCGGGATCGTTGGCTGGCAGAAGTCGCCGGACCAAGCGATGCTTCTGGCTGGTTCCTCAAACTATGAAGGTGGGTTGCCGAAGGGCCCGCCTGTTCGTCAGTTCGATTTGAAGAACATGACGGTGCTCGATTCGATGCCCGGGCAAATAAGTAGTTCCGGTCCGCTTGCTCTCGCGGATGCAGACGGCGATGGCGATCTCGACCTGTTCGTCGGTGGACGCTCTGTTCCTGGCCGCTGGCCCGAACCAGCCGCGTCGATTCTCTTCCGCAACCAATCGGGACGCTTCGAAGTGGATGTCGAGAGATCGGCCCCATTTGCCAAAATCGGATTGGTCAGTGGCGCAATCTTCACTGATCTGAATGCCGATGGTTTTGCCGATCTTGTTTTGGCGTGCGAATGGGGGCCGCTGCGCGTCTTTTTCAACGAAAACGGACGCTTCATCGAGGCAACGCAACGGTTGGGTTTGGACTCGTTCGTTGGCTGGTGGAACGGCGTCAGTGCTGGTGACTTTGATAATGACGGCCGCATAGATTTGGTTGCTTCCAACTGGGGCCTCAACAGCTCTTACCAGACCGCGCGTGAACTGCAGGCAGCGCTCTCCACGAACTTGGCGCGACCAGGAATCGAACTGGCGACACTAAATCCCCCATTGCTTTACTACGGCGACTTCGACCTCAACGGAACACTGGACCTTATTGAGGGCCGTTTTGATCGAACGCTGAACAAGACAGCGCCGATTCGCGGTTTCAATGCGATATCTCAAGGATTGCCTATCGTGCGCGAGCGCTTTCCGTCGTTCGATGCATTCAATAAGGCCAGCGTGTTCGAGGTGGGCGGCGAGGCGTTGCGGCAAGCGCAACCATTGCGCGCCACGTGGCTGGCCACAACGGTTTTTCTGAATCGTGCCAGTCACTTCGAACCCGTTATCCTTCCGATGGAGGCTCAGTTAGCGCCCACTTTTGGCATCAGCGTCGCCGACTTCGACGGAGATGGAAACGAGGACCTTTTCCTGAGCCAGAATTTTTTCCCGGTGCAACCGAGTTCGTCGCGACTCGATGCCGGACGCGGTCTCTTGGTGAAGGGGGATGGGCAGGGCGGATTTATTCCGGTGGCCGGACAAAGCAGCGGCGTGCTCATTTACGGCGAAGGACGCGGCACGGCCGCCGCTGATTACGATGGGGATGGACGCACCGATTTAGTCGTGGCTCAGAATGGCGCGGCAACGAAGCTCTTTCACAACGTTCACGCGAAACCGGGGTTGCGCGTTCGGCTGCGTGGCCCTGCGGGAAATTCTAACGCAATCGGCGCCGCCATACGCCCCCTCTATAGGGAACATGCTGGGCCAGTTCGAGAAATCCATGCCGGCTCCGGTTACTGGTCGCAGGACGGCGCCGCCTTGGTATTCGCCAGGGCAAGCGAGCCGATGCGCCTCGGCATTCGCTGGCCTGGGGGCAAAGTTACTGATTCAGAAATTCCGGTCAGCACAAAGTCGGTCATCGTGGACGTTGACGGGCGAGTGCGCGTGGAACAGTGAAGAGTGTGAAGCATTGCTGCGGACAGCAATCTCCGCGCTCCGTCGTGTTCGCAATCGACCGGTTTGACCTTGCTCTGCGCTCAGCAGCCCGGTACTTTTCATCAAGTCCGATACGAAAAATTCCTTTCCAGGCATGAACCCCTATTGGGAAGCGCATTGGTGGGATGTGCATGCGAGCCTGGTGGTCTATATCCGGAATCAATTGCAGCCGAAGTTGCCGGCCGGATTGGTTGGACGCGCTGAGGAGGGAGTGTCGCTTGATGACACAGGCGAGCCCTTAACGTATTGGCCTGACGCGCTGGTTAGAGACCGTGAGAAGAAGAGCGATTCCGCACTTCATGAACCCTCCGTTCCTTGGGGCGGAGAAACAGAAATCATGGAGCCGGTGCTGATCGTCGCTGAGCCCGAAACCGAACGCTGGGTGGAAATTCGAGACGCCAGTGGCCGTGTAGTCACAGCCATTGAAGTGCTCAGTCCCGGAAACAAGTCCACGGCCGGACTCATTGCCTATCGGGAAAAGCGTTCCCGGTTCCTCGCCGGTGGCGCCAATTTCGTTGAAATTGATCTATTGCGAGAAGGGCGTGATGCTTTGGGCTTGCCGCGGAATGCTTTTGCCGCGAATGAAGAAACGACCTATCGAGCTTGTGTTCGGCGGGCTTCCCGCCCCGGCCAAATTGAACTTTATCTTTTCCCGTTACGCCGCCGCCTGCCGGGTATCCGCATTCCCCTGCGTGAGAGCGACACCGGCGTTGTGCTCAATCTACACCTGCTGGTGGACCAATGCTTTGAGGATGGCGGTTACAATGCCCTGGACTTGTCCGGCGACCCCAAGCCGCCACTAACTGGCGCGGACGCGCAATGGCTCGACGATTGCCTGAGACAGGCCGGCC
>VHDE01000095.1 GCA_016871515.1 Verrucomicrobiota bacterium | reverse complement strand
ACGCCCACCGCTCCCAGAATCTTTTGCGTGTTCCGTTGGCCGCGGGTGGGAATTTGCGGTTGCTGGCCGCGCCGCGCCCACGTCCAATAGACAGTCGGCGTCTGCCGGAAGGAGGCCTCATCTTCGCAAACGATTACCGCGCCTTCGCTCCGGGCGTTGTTTTTAGATTGGGATGGGTGTAGCGAACCCACCGGTTTTGTTTCTTGGGGTCGGCTTGCACCAGTCGGATCTTGGGCCGCTGCACCGAAAGGTTCAACCGCTTCAGCAGGTGGCGCACGTGGCCGGGGTGATAGCTCACGCCAAATTCTTCCTCGATGATTTGGGCGATGAGCGGGGAAGTCCATATCCCCGTGTTTAGACCATAAGCCACGGGGCCGCTGTCCAGAATGTCCTCCAATTGTTCCCGCTGACTGGCCTTCAACTCGGCCGGTCGGCCACTGCGATGCCCCTCCAGCAATCCCTCCTCGCCGCACTTATTCCAGGCACCAATCCAAGCGTGCACGCGCGTGCGATCGGTTTGCAGACCTTGAGCGATCTGGCCGGTCGTCTGTCCTTGGACGCTGAGCATGATGGCCTCCAAACGCAAGGCCACGCGCGGGGCCTTTTCCGTGTGAGCCTCCTGACGCAGAGTCTTGAGCCGCCGGAGAGTTCTTGAATTACCGCGCGCAAAAAGGGTGGGTGGACGCATCAGGATAGAATATTGTTATACTTATACGCACCGCTACTCTAGACCTCGTTTACGCACCAGTGGGCAAGCAGAAAAGCACCTTCCCTTCAGCAAAGTGTTTTTAGAAATTCAGATTCGCCAATAATGACGGGCTTCTATTCAGCGGAATGTTGTTTTGTTTATACGCGTAGATGTAGCGCAGTCGGACAAGATTATTGTCAACCTGAACGGCAAAGACCGGAACAGATTTCTACTCGTTCGAATCTCGTTGGTGAGTCGCCAGGACGGTTTCGTCGCGCGTCTGAATGAAAGTCGGGAGCGTTTGTTTGATGTTGCTGTTGGCTCATTGTCCGCCAAAGCTCTGGAGGATCTCAATCGGACGGGTTTTCGAACGCTCTTGAAATCGGAACTGCGAGATTTGTTTAACCATATGTTCGGCGAAACTGCTATTCAAGAGGTCGTGATCCACGACATGGTGATTCAGTAGCAGTAGCGCGACTTTCCGGTCTGCGGTTCGGAGTTTGGACATTTCTTATTAGGCGGTTCATTGACGCGGATGATGTGAAACAACCAATTGGTGTTTCTCCCGCAGGGAGATTTGACAATAGCCCGGCAGTTCACTGCCGGATTCAACATCGCCATGGCGTTTCGTCCCGAAGGGACGGTTGAATGGACCTCGTCTCCTGCGCTTCATGCGCTTGGCCTCCCGGCGTTCAAATTTTAAACGCCGGGCTATTATCAGGTTCTCCCTCCGGGAGAAGATGCAGGCGTGGGTGACGACATCGACAATACTGCGTCAAAGAGGTCCTACTGCGTCAAAGAGGTCCAAGCTCCAGCCGCCTGCCTGGAACTACAAAGTTCCGCAACCAGCAGACAGGAATGTCTGCTCTACGGCTAACTGACGGCCGCCAATTCCTGCCAGAGGCAAGCGCTCATTTGCATTCCTTTCGCAAATACACCCAAGTCAAACTTTTCATTCGGCGAATGCGCATTGTCGTCGGGCAACGCCAAGCCGAGCAGCAGCGTGTCCACCTTCAGAATCTTTTTGAAATCGTTGACGATTGGAATCGATCCCCCTTCGCGCACGGGAATGGGCTCATAGCCGAAAGCCTTTCTGAGGGCGCCCAAGGCAGCTTGGACGTAATTGCTCTCCAGCGACACAATGTAAGGTTCGCCTCCATGCCCGTCGGAAATCTCCAGCCGAACGGCTGGCGGACAAACCTTGCGCAGATGTTGCACGACCAATTGGCGAATCCGCGCCGGGTTTTGATTTGGCACCAAACGCAACGTCAGCTTCGCGCTTGCCCAGGCGGGAATGATTGTCTTGCTCCCATGTCCTTGATAACCGCTCGTCAATCCGTTGATCTCAAAAGTTGGCCGCGCGCTGCGTTGTTCAATCGGAGCATAGCCCAGTTCGCCAAATAATTTGGGCACACCCAGAAACTTCTGATAAGCGCGCGGATTGAAGGGCTGGCGCGTCATTTGTTTCCTTTCGTACGGCGACAATGGCCGAACATCGTCGTAAAAACCCGGCACAGTGACGCGCCCTTTCTTATCGCGCATTTGACCGAGCAACTGACACAGGGCCATAGCAGGATTGTCCACCGTCCCGCCAAAGAGTCCTGAATGGAGATCGCGCGACGGCCCATGCAACTTGATCTCCATCGCACACAAGCCACGCAGCGAATAAGTCAGCGTCGGATGCCGCGGGCCAATCATCGACGTATCCGAAATGACAACCGTGTCACACCTGAGTTCAGAACGGTTCTTGCGCAGAAACGGCGCAAGATGAGCACTGCCAACTTCCTCTTCGCCTTCGATGACAAATGTGATGTCGCAGGGGAGTTGGGCGCCAGTCTTAAGATAGGCTTCGATGGCATTAAGATGCGCCAGGTGCTGACCTTTGTTATCGCTTGCGCCGCGGGCGTAAAGGGAACTGCCTTTGACGCTTGGCTCGAATGGCGGTGATTTCCAGAGTTCGAACGGTTCCGGCGGCTGGACGTCGTAGTGGCCATAAACAAGAAAATGAGGACGGCCCTTCGATTTGGCTCGCGGAGTGCGCGCTATGACCACAGGATTTCCAGGAGTCGCGCAGAGCTTGGTTTCCAAGCCGATCTGGCGGCAACGTCTCACCAACCAAGTCGCGCAGGCCGCCAAGTCCTTTCGATGTTGTGGCTGTGCAGAAACGCTTGGGAAACGGACGTACTGGCAAAGTTCGTCAATAAAGCGGGTTTCGTTCTCGTGGAGATAGGTCAGGACGTTATGCATAAAGGCAGCGTATTAGGCCACAGAGAGCGGCACGAGGGAAACAAAAGATTCAGCGATTCTTCCCAATGAAGCGGCGCCGTAAGATAGGCGTCCCGCCTGTCCAGCATTTGCGTGCACCAAAAGCTGGGAAGGCGAGACACGCTCTCCTGCCGCGCTCAATCGCTTCGCTCGCGGACTCGGCGGTCCGCGCTCCTAATTTATCATCCGAATTGCTGAAAAGAACTTCGTGCGCTTGGCTCGGCTGAAGTTATAGTCTTCGGGATATGCTGCGACAGATCCTGCATGAACTCACGGTGGCAACACGCGGCCGTGGGTTTTACGAAATTACCCGCGAAGTCGCGAAACTGGTTGACCGGTCTGGCTTTCAGAGCGGCTTGGCGACGCTTCACCTGCTGCATACTTCGGCTTCACTCTTAATCCAGGAGAACGCCGACCCGGAAGTGCGACGCGATTTGGAACGCTTTTTCTCCCGTTTGGCGCCTGATGGCGACTCGCTGTTTCGTCATACCGCCGAAGGAGATGATGACATGCCAGCGCACATTAGAACAGCCTTGACAGCCGTGAACCTGAGCATCCCGATCGCTTCCGGCGGTTTGACATTGGGTACATGGCAGGGAATCTACCTTTGGGAACACCGGACCGCTCCGCACACTCGGCGAGTGACATTGCATTTGTTCGGGGAATAGGACTGGCCAAAGCCGCAGAGGCTTGTAAGTTTTACTTCAATGATTTCTCGTATGCGCAACGATCAAATAGGCGAACTCGGCTTTATGAGTAGCGGCGGGCATTCTGCCCGCCGCAGAGGGCGCGCATCCTGCCGCCCGGATTTGCACTCGAAATATGGTGCTTGTGTTCAAATTGCCTGCATCCTCCGCTGGGCAGGATGCCAAGCTCTACGGCAGGCAGGATGCATGCCGCTACGGTCAGTAGCGGTTGCGCTGCTTGTTGGAACATCAATCCTCAGCCTGTCAGCCGCCGAGCCAGCGACCAATCGCTTCGGCTTCGCCGGCAAAGAAATATTCCCCATCGATCACATGGTGGGCCACTTGCGCGCGGCCGATCTCGACGGCGACGGTTTGCAAGATTTGCTGGTCGTCAACAACGCCCGTTCAAAGATCAATCTGCTTTATAATCAAACGGGCCAGACGAACCAGCCCGCGAAACCGAAAAAGTCGGTGCGCAAAGAAATCAATGAACTTCCGCCCGATGCCAGATTCCGCATCGATTCCATCGCTTCTGAGAAACGCATCTCTTCGATCACGGTGGCCGACCTCAACGGAGACAACCGGCCTGATGCCGCTTATTACGGTGAGCCGAAGGAATTGGTCGTGCAATACAACGAAGGCACGAATACCTGGAGCGCTCCCAAACGATGGGCGATCGAGGATGGCCTGCTGAATCCGAACGCCCTCACCCACGGCGATCTGAATCGAGACGGTCGTATTGATTTATTGCTTCTGGCTGAAGGCCACATTTATTGGCTCGCTCAAAATGCGAATAAGGTCCTCGCGGAACCGGAAAAGATTCCTTACTCAGGAACCGTTCTCTCCGTTCAAGTCTTGGACATTCAAGGCGACGGCCGCGATGATTTGTTGCTATGTAATTGGGACAGTCCGAATCCGTTTCGCTTCCGATTGCAGAACAATGTCGGCCAGCTCGGACCAGAAATTCACTTTACCCTTCCGCCGATCCGCTCTTATTGGGCGGACGATTTGGATCACGACCGAAAGACCGAGGTGATCACCATCGCCCAGAAATCGGGCCGCGCGCAGATCGCCCAGTTCAACACAGCCTCGGCGGAGTCGCTGTCTGGCGCATGGCGTCGAGGGCAATTCCAAGTCCTGCCATTAAACAAGACGACCAAAGCTAAGCGCGGGTTGGTTTGGGCCGACATTGACGGCGACAAACTGCCCGACCTTCTCGTAGCCGAAACTGACAGCGGCCAGTTAACGGTTCATCTGCAGCAAGCCGACGCAACGCTCGCGGCTCCCAAAACCTTCGCTACTCTGACCGGCGTCAGCGAAATCGATGTGGCGGATTGGGATGGCGACGATCAGCCGGATATTTTTCTGCTCAGCACGGATGAACGGCAGATTGGCGTGACCAAGCTTGACCGCAATGGCCGCATTGCGTTTCCGAAGGTGTTACCGCTAGAAGGACGGCCTCTAGCCATTGCCACTCGCGTGCTTGAACCGGGTCATCGGCCATTTCTGGTGACAGTTGTCGATCTCGACGGCAAGCGCGAGTTACAAACGGTCGCCGCCGACGGAACGGTTCGAAAGCAAAAACTGAGTGAGAGTTTCAAATCGAATCCGAAATCGCTGGCGATTCACGACGCAAACCAGGATGGACTCGCGGATGTCATTATCCTTACTCCGTACGAGAAGGTGAAAATAATGTTGCAGGTCGCGGGGAAGGATTTCGAGGAGATCGATGTGACACCGCCGGGGGGAAGTTCTGACTCGCCATGGCTCAGCGTGTGCGACGTGGACGGCGATGAGAAAGAGGAATTGCTTTTAGCTCAGAAAAACTTCTTGCGCGCGGTTGTTCTACAGAAAGAGAGCGCGGATCAAAGACCGGCACGGAGCCCAGCTTGGGCTTTCAACGTAAAGGAGCAAATTAATGGCATGGCGAGCAATTCGAGGATTGTCGGCGCCGCAGCCGTGCGCAATGGCACGAACGCCGTTCCTTCACTCTTCCTGCTCGATGCGGAGCGCAAATCAGTCACGCTCAGCGAACGAGACCAGGCCGGCGTTTGGCAGGTCGTCCGCAATCTGCCTCTGCCGGTGACCGACTTTGCTTATTTGCAACCAATTGCCATGGGAGAAGCCAATCGAAACAGCATCGGTTTCTTGGGCAACAGCGCCGTCGCGTGGATGACATTCCGCGGCGAGGTTTGGGAATTCACAGAGTTGGACGGCTACGAGACACCGATCAAGGACGCCTTCCTGCACGACGTTGTCTCAGGCGATCTAAACCAGGACGGCCGCAAGGACCTCGTCTTTCTGGAAACATCCAAGAGTTACCTCGACGTCGTCACGTTCGAGACGCCTCATCAACTCGTGCCCGCGAACCGCTGGCAAGTTTTCGAAGAGCGGAGCTTCCGCAGCCGGCGCGCTGATGCAGCCGAACCGCGTGAAGCTCTCGTTGTGGATATCAACAACGACGGCAAGAACGATCTCGTCGTCGTCGTCCACGACCGGATCATTGTTTATCCGCAGGAGTGATGAACAAACTTACTGTTTGCGCAAATGCGCACGATTGAGCCTGCCAGTCCGGATTCGGCACAGCATTCCTCGATAATTCTCACTCGACTTGCTAGTGCGAACACCTGCGGAAGTGTCGAAACGACTTCGCCAGGGAGATATGTTTCTGAAGGAAGTAATGGAAAACGGCAAAGTCATGTATGAAGCCAACGGCACGTGAGTGGGTTCGAAAGGCGGAGAATGACTTTAAGGTCGCCTCTCCAGATGCCGCGTGCTTCTTCTTTCAGCAATGCATCGAGAAGTATCTAAAGGCATGCTTGGTGGAAGGAGGCAGGCAGCAAGCAGATCGTCTGCCACGGAAAGAATTCATTCGGGAGAAGCGGATGAAACTCTGTTTGCGCGATTAACGCGCCGGACCAAGACCGAAACGTTGGGAACCAGCGTCCCATACCGGGATAACGTGTCTAATCTCAGGAGTGGGCTGTTTTCCAGCATGCTGGCAGCGGACTTTCCAGCCCGCTGCCTGGAGTTTGGACATTTGGGATGCGCATTGTCGATGTCCTGGTCCGCGCGAGCATCTCTCCCGGAGGAGAACCCGATAATAGCCCGGCGTTTGAATTTGAACGCCGGGAAACCAAGGACATGAAACGCAAGTCCCGGAGTCGGAGGACTCAACCAAGGGTTTGGATTTCCGGATTCGCAATCCGATGCCGACATCTGCGGCGACGAACTAAAATCCGTTGGAACCTCGAAACGGTTAACGCAAAGGCGCAGAGATGAAAAGGCGCCAAGGTTGAACCAAAAAGATTGAGAAAGAAATGTTGGTTGCGGCTCACCGATGGATGAAGTTCCATTCCTGTTTAAGTCTTTTGCGTCTTTGCGTCCTTGCGCCTTTGCGTTGAGTCTAAATGCCGGGATTTACGTTCAACGGGCTGCAGGAGGCGTTGGCAAAAATGCTTTCCAGCTTAGCCCATTCGCCGAGGCGCTTCCGGAATAGACCATGAAATGAAAATATTTTGCAACTTTGTCGAAGGGAGGCAGAAGCCTGACATCGAGCCATTCCTTCACATTCTCGGCGCCTTGATCCGTGCCGAGTTTCTCGGTTAGGGACAAAAGCCGGTCGAGCTGCGCGTTGCTCGTCTTCAGCGCTTCAAAGCTGGAGCGCCACGTTTCGCGTTGATTCTCGAACGCAAAAAAACCGGTGTTCAATCCGCCTGTCTTCTGCGCCGCTTCAGCCAAGCCTTCTGTCTCACGCAGCGATTTCCCGGTAGATTCAGCGCTGCGCAGGAATTCCTCCAGCAGCGCAACATCGTCCGACAACGCCACGTAACCGCCGCTGGCAGCGAAGTTGAACGTCCGATTGATCGGCTTGCTCCCATCCGGAGAAGGATTGGACGGCAACGTCATCGAATAGACCTTGCGTCCGAGGAATTCGCGCTCGTTCAAACCGGCGTCGCCGGACGTGACTGGCAGAATCGATGCCGTCGCCTTCAGAGCGTTCGCCAGTTTCTCGGCGTTTGGTGAACCAATTAGAATCAGCTCGGGCGGCGAGCCCAAATCCGCCAAGGAGGAAGAGCGCGGTTTCTTTTCCACAATCACAAAATCGTCCCCCAAATTCCCAATTAGATCTTTCTTAAGATCGAAATTCGGATCTTTCTCCTTGCCGGCCATGTCGAGGCTCATTTGAAGAATGCTCGCCAATTCGGGCATGATGCTGGCGAGCATCGATTCAAGTGTTGCGTAGGCCTTTTGCCCATTGAGGCGCCAGCGGCTGAACTTGGTCGCATCGGCAGGCACGAACGGCGGGGGCGCACTCTCCTTCGCTTCCATCGCGAGGATTTTGAAAAGGCCTTGCCGGTCGGATTCGGGCACACCGAGAAATACTTCTGCCAAAGTGCCTTCATTATTGTTTCCGCCTAGCTTGAAACCGATGGTCTTTAGGCCGCCGAGCCCAGTCGCGGCCAGCGCTTTATCGGGCGGAACGCCCAAAGGATTCGCTCCGCTCGGGCCACGACCCGCGGCTGTGGTTTGCCGGAGCAAAATCTCATAGAGCGGTTTGAAATGAACCCACCCAAAGGCGAGAGCATCACGAAACATCGCAGAATGATTCGCCTCATAAGACGCCTGTTCCGCCAGCACACCTACAGAGCCGCCAGCTTGGCGAATGAGAATCTTCTCCAAAACTTTGAGCGAATTCCCAGCGATGAGCAGCGATTCGGACTGACCGAACGTGATTTCGAAGACGTCCTTACCCTCTTCTGTTTTGTCCGGCTGGGCGGGAGATGCTTCAGCCGACGGAAATACCTTCTTCAGGGCGCCGCCCAAGTCGTCTCGATTGAGCAGCAGCGTCGTGAACTCGACGCCGCGGATTTTCTCCGCCTTGATTTGTTTGCCGGAATCGACCCATTTCTTTTTCAGCAACGCAAGAAGGCCTTTCAGCTGATCGCTCTTGTTCTGCGTGTCGATTAAGAGCGTTAGCGCTGGCTTCTTCTCCGAGGCGCCATCCCAACCGTTTTGAGTCACAGCAAACGTGATCTGTCCTTGAATAAGGCCGGCGTAATCGGCAAGTTTAATGCCTAATTCCCTTTCGAGCGGAGCAGCGACGTCTTCCTTGAACTGCTTCTCAAAATGCTCTCGGAATTGTCTGAGTGCGGGATCATGCCATAACTGGCCCGGCGGAGATTGGCGAAGGTATGCCGAGGCTTTCTCCCAATCCGGAAAGGTGATCAGTCCGAGGGTATCGTCCGGCAACAATTGCTCAGCCGGAGGAACAGCCGCCCTAAGCTGCGCGCTCAACGCGACCAAACTAGAGACGAGCACCAACGCACGATTCATGGCTCGAATGATTCGAAATGTTTTCACGGTCATAAAAGTGTCAAAATCTGTGTTAAACGGAATACGGCGAGTCCCTTCAGAAAGTTACCCAATTTGAAATGGAGAGTTCCTCGAAGGCGCAATCTACGGTTCCAGGTTAGACTTGCTGACGCGGCTCGGCGGTTCGAGATAGCGGTACGGAGTGCTTGGATTGTCGTTATCGTAGGCAAACGCGTCGCGATGATTCAGAAAGTATTTGACCGCCTCGATTGGAATCGCAAAGCCAAGGCCTTCGCCAAAGGCCGCCTTCATGTTTGTGACGCCGACTACTTCGCCACGGAGATTAAACAATGGACCTCCGCTGTTACCGGGATTGATTTGGGCCGTTGTCTGCAAATAAAGCT
This sequence comes from Verrucomicrobiota bacterium, assembly GCA_016871515.1. GTDB lineage: Bacteria > Verrucomicrobiota > Verrucomicrobiia > Limisphaerales > SIBE01 > SIBE01. The sequence goes on along the minus strand of VHDE01000095.1, from coordinate 12,080 downwards.
CGCCTTGGAGTTGCCGCGTCTTCGTGCTCAAAATGCCTTCCGTGACCGTCCGTTCCAACCCCAGCGGACTGCCAATGGCAAAAACGCGCTCCCCAACCGACATCACATCCGAATCACCTAAAACGACACGCAAAAACTTTGGAGCGGGCTTATCTTCGATCTTCAACAGAGCAAGGTCCTCGAACTTATTCATCGCGACAATCTTCACATCCTTGTAACTCTTACGTTCGAGTTGACCGCCCTTTTGATGATAAACCTCGACTGAAATCTGCGTTTCACCTTCGATAACGTGGAAATTGGTAATGAGGGAACCGTCTTCATTGATAATAAAACCGGAACCCAACCCGCCCGGCGTTCGGACTTGAACAACACCCTCGCCCATCATGGTTACCAACTCGCGGACGCTCCGTTCGGGAGGCGTGCTCTCTGAAGTTTGGAAGAGGGACTTGCTCGATTCTGCTCGCTTCGCTGCCGGCGCCGCATCCTCTGCCTCATTAGGCTTCGTTTCGCCACGTGATTTGGTGATGCCAGCAATTTGTTCGCGCGGAACGACCAATACTGTATAACCAATATCGACGGCGACCTGATCTCGTTTCTCCGCCAGAATTTGCCCCGTAATTGCCGCTTGATCCTTTAGTTGAATGACGTCCGCCCGGGCTCCCGCAATGTTTCCGAGGCTCAACGCTGCGATTAAAACGGACCGATTTAACATGCCGGGACAATACATGCAGGCAGAAGGGTTGACAAGTGAAGAGGAACCGCGTCCCCCGCGTCCCGCTTCCCAGTTCTCGCGGGAACGACTAGCTTTTCCGGGGCATTGTGGCAAAGTATTTGCGACCGTTATGTTTCCAAAGATCATGATTGCGCACGCGACGTCAGCAAAGTTGGCTGCGACTTGACCCGAAACATTCCTCAATAAATCAGGAGAACCATGAGATCCTATTCAGAGGACAAATCAAACATCTCCATCCGAGTTCTGCTCGTCGATGATGATCAGAACTCCTATCTGCTTGTCCGGCGGATGCTATGCAAAATGCAGGGACCGTTTCAGATTGAGTGGGCGCCCAATTACGAGGCAGGGCTGGAAGCAATTATTCGCAAACAACATGACGTGTATCTGCTGGATTACAGGCTGGGTTCCCGTAACGGTTTGGAGCTTCTGCAAGAGGCTCTAGTGGCCGGTTGCAAGGAGCCCATCATCATGCTTACCACGGAGAAGCCCGAGGTAGACGCGCAAGCGATGCGCTTGGGCGCGGCCGATTTTTTGAGCAAAGACCGTCTCGACTCCAGTCTGCTGGAACGTTCTATCCGACACTCGATCAAGCAGTACGCTACTCTCCGCGCACTTCGCGAGAGCCAAGCTCAATTGTCCTCGTTCATGCAAAATGTGCGTTGCGCGGTTTACATGAAGGACCTGCAAGGCCGTTACGTTTATGTGAACGAAACTTGCGAAAAGCTTTTTCACCGGAAGTTTGCCGATTGGATTGGCAAGACTGATGACGAGTTGTGGCCCAAGCCGATTGCTCAGAAATTCAAGGAAAAAGACAGAGAGATCATTTCCAATAAGGAAGTCCTCGAAAGCACTGAGATTGTTGTCCAGAAAGACGGGCCGCATCATTGGCTCACGAACAAATTCCCTATGCTCAACGAGCAAAGCATACCATACCCATTATGGTGGGTGGAACAGCGATCGACATCACAGAACGCAAGCGGCTTGAGAGGGAGATTCAAGAGGTCAGCGAACAGGAGAAGCGCAGGATTGGCCAGGACTTGCACGATGGGATGGGCCATTACCTGACCGGCATTTCCTTTATGGCAAAAGTGCTGCAACAGAAGCTGGCCGGGAAAAACCTGCCCGAAGCGGTTGATGCTGCCAAAATCAGCGAGTTTGTTAATCGAACTGTCTCGCAGACGCGGGATTTAGCTCGGGGTCTTTGTCCCGTCGAGCTCGAGACGAACGGCTTGCAGGCGGCGCTTTTGGAGTTAGCGGGGAGTGTCGAGAAACTGTTCAATGTTTCCTGCCGAGTAGAGTGCCATCAACCAGTCTCGATTTACGATAACGCCAATGCGGTCCACCTCTATCGGATTCCGCAAGAAGCCGTCAATAATGCCATCAAACATGGCAAAGCAACGGAGCTGGTCATTACCCTGCATCCGACAAATGAGGCGATGAATTTGGCGATCAAAGATAATGGTTCAGGTTTGCCAAAGAGTTTTTCCAGGACTGCCGGCATGGGTTTGCGTGTCATGAATTATCGCGCCGGAATGATCGGCGCCACGATCAATCTGGAATCCGAGGCTCGCGGCGGAACTTTAGTGAGCTGCTCGATGCCGAATAATCGGCAAGCGAAAAAACGGGGACCAACATCAAACTCCAAGAAGCTCGCGCCGGTTCCGGCCTAAGAACGGGGCGTCGGGAATGATAGTATCTCCGCGGCGGTGTCTGGTTCGATGCGCAGCCACTGCACCGTTGTTTCCGCACGCACGTTGCGCGCCCTGACGCACGCGGGAATCAAGCAGAATTGACCGTCGCTCAGCCGGACAGCAACCTCGCCTGCGTCAACCAAGAGTGTTCCGGAAAGCACAGCGATTATCGTCGCTCGGTCGTTCTCGATGCTCAGCGCCATCCCAGGCGGCGAAACCTTTTCCTCCACCATGAATGGTCCTGTATTGACGAGGCGGCGGCTCATCGCTTGTTCGCTCGGAAGATGTCGGGAAATGAGAGAGGGTTCAAAATCTTTGAAATCAATCGAGGCCAGTGCTTCATCAACATGAAGCGGCCGTTTCCTTCCATCCGAACCGGTCCGATTCCAGTCAAACACACGATAGGTCGTATCCGAGTTCTGTTGAATTTCAAAGATGACAAGCCCGGCGCCGATGGCATGCACTCGACCGCTTGGCAAAAACATGACGTCGCCCCGACGCACGGCTACCCGATGGAAACAGGTTGCTACATCACCTCCGTGCATTTTGGATTCAAACTCTGATCGTGTGACACCGCGTCTGAGACCCACGAACAGTTCGGCGCCGGGAGCAGCCTCGGCGATATACCACATCTCGGTTTTAGGTTCTCCTGCGAGCTGTTCGGCAACTCCTGCTGGAGGGTGGACTTGCAAGGAAAGAACCTGTTGCGCGTCGAGGATTTTGAGCAGTAGTGGAAAGCGTCCATTCAGCGCCGGCGCCGCTCCGAGCAGGTCATCCCGATGATTCTCCATCAGCCAGCGCAAGCTCCTTCCAGCCAGCGGGCCGTTGGCGATAACGCTGACTGCATCCGGACGATCAGAAATCTCCCAAGACTCGCCAATGAGCAAACTGTCTGGGAGCGGCTTGCCATAAAGTCGCGCAAGGTTTCGACCGCCCCAGATGCGTTCTTTTAGGATGGGGTGAAATAGGAAGGGATAAAGCATTCGATCGGGTCAAGCTGCGGCCGGCTGCTTTTCAATAACCTGCCCATAAGCGCGGTATTTGGCGTAACGCAAGCGCAAGCGCTCGGCCGCCTTAAGGGGCTTGAGTTCGTTGAGATGGCAGATCAAACGTTCTTTCAACGTATTGGCTGTCCGAGCCAAATCGTTATGAGCCCCTCCGAGCGGCTCCGGAATGGTTTCGTCGACCAAACCGAGTTCGAGCAAATCCTTGGCCGTGATTTTCAACGCCTCGGCAGCTTTCGCGGCGGCGGTCCGGTCTTTCCAAAGAATGGCCGCGCACCCTTCCGGGCTGATGACCGAATAATATGCGTTCTCCAAAATCAACACCCGATCAGCCACGCCTATCCCCAAGGCGCCCCCCGACCCTCCTTCGCCGATCACGGCCGCAATGATCGGAACTTCGAATAACATCATTTCCCGCAAGTTAACGGCGATCGCTTCCGCAATATGGCGCTCCTCGGCGCCGATACCTGGATAAGCACCCGCCGTGTCGATGAGCGTAATAATTGGCAGGCCAAACTTGTCGGCCAGCCGCATCAAGCGAAGGGCTTTTCGATAGCCTTCGGGGTGAGCGGACCCAAAATTGCGCCGGATGTTTTCTTTGGTATCACGGCCTTTTTGGGTTCCGATAACCATGGCCTTGTGCGGCCCCAGTTGCGCAAAGCCGCCGATGATCGCTTGGTCATCGCCAAAAAGACGGTCGCCATGCAGTTCGGAGTAACCCTGAAATGCCGTTTGGATGTAATCCAGAGCGAACGGGCGCTTCGGGTGCCGGGCCAATTGGACTCGCTGCCACGGAGTCAAATCCGAAAAAATCCTTTTCCGCTCTTCTTCAATCTTCTTTTCAATCTGCTGGATTTCTTCGGCGAGATTGATGCCGAGGGCGTGAGTTTCGGGGTGTTTTCGCAGGTCATCCAGCTTGCGCTGCAATTCTGAAATGGGCTTTTCAAAATCGAGATAATGTTTCATTTCTTCAGGATCAAGCCGTTCTCTACCTTGCAAGAGTCTAGGTTTCCGCCGACGGCCATGCAACGTCGAATTGGAACAGCCAAACCTGGGTTTCCCAGCCTCACTCGCTAATCAGTTCCCACAAAGAGCCGTTTGACAGGCCTCGGCTAAATTGCCAGTATCCGCGCCACAATGCAGGAGCCAGCCCACGTCACAGGACAGGCGGTACTCATCCGTACCGACACCCCGGACTATGCGGAGGAAATGGTTCCTTTCTCGACCCTTCCGGAAATGATCGCGATATGCTCGGAGGCTCGCCCGAATCTAACTTTGGAGAAAATCATTATATACGGGAGATCCGACGAAGGCGTATGCACTCTAACGCTCGGTTTTGTGTCTTCCACAAAGTCAGTGCGCCCCGAGAACCTCCAGTTGGCTCATTAAAAGAAGGAGCCGGCTTGCGCCGGCTCCTGGTGACGAGATCATTCACGCCTTCACCGAGACGCTCAGAAGTATAATGAGGCCAACTGTTGCATCGCTGCTCGGACCTCATTACAAGCAAGATCTCTCTGCCAACCCTTAGCGAACAGCGAGTCTCAAACCACATCCATTCGAGCGTTGGGGGCGCCTTTGTGTTCAAAATCAGCAAAATCTTTTCTGGCGCTCCCGGTTGTCGGTAGCGGCGGGCATCCTGCCTGCCGCAGAGGGCGTGCATCTTGCCGCCCGGATCAACGCTTGAAACGGGGAGGCTGTGTTGTAGTGCGTGCGCGTGATCCGCCGGGCAGGATGCCTCGGCTCTACGGCAGGCAGGATGCCAGGCAGGATACCCGCCGCTACGATGTGCCAACAACTTCGGGATGCATCGATGGCTGACCGGAGATTAGCGGCGTGGCAGCATGGACTAACGGCCCTGCACTAGATGGCTTGGCCAGTCTCAGTCTTAATATCGGTGAAGATAACCGTCCGCTTCCGGCTGGTTAAGACTTTGGCTAGCGGCGTGTGGCCATTCGGCAAAAGCGATTCCGCAAGTGCGTGCTCTTTGCCACGGCCCGATGCTAAGACCCACAACTCCCGTGCGGCTTCGAGCATGCCATAGCTCAACGTTATGCGATGGGGCGGCGGCTTGGTGGCCGTAACGGGTCGATAAATGATCCTCGAAGTCGAGTGCGTCTCGAAAGAATCTCCCGGAAACAGTGATGCGACATGTCCATCTTCACCCATTCCTAAGAGAACCAAGTCGAATGCCGGCCAGCCACGGTCGTCGGCACGACAGAATTTGAGCACGGCTGTCTCTGCCTCGGAAACTGCAGCGTCGGGCTTTGCTTCACCACGGATACGGTGAATTTGTTCTGCAGAAATGGGCAGCTGCGAAAACAAGCAGTCCTGGGCCGTGGCGAAATTGCTTTCCCGATCAGCGGGTGGAACACACCGTTCATCAGACCAGAAGAAGTGAATTCGATGCAGATCGAATGCCTGAATCCGGTATTGTGCCGCGATGCTGGAATAAAAATGGCGCGTAATTCGCCCCCCAGACAACGCGACGTTATAAGTGTTTGAACCATTGTTTTGCGAGGCTTGTTCAATCCAGCATTGCGCCACCGCGTCGGCCAAGTCTGTTTCACTGGGGAAGGAAATGAGTTCAAAATGCTTCATCTTTGGCGCTGAATACGAAGTTGCTGGGGCTGTGATGTAATGAACCGCACTGAGCAGCGTCTCGTGAGAGCGCCGCTATTCCCTAAATAACCCTAGTTTGCGGCGCTCCCACGAGACGTCGCTACAGGAAAACTGCTTGCGCTTCGGTCACAGCTTGCCGGAGCAAGAAATTTAGTGACCAGCCAATCTAAGCAATGGGTTGAGGATCGCGCCAAGCGTGGCCAGTCTGGGCGAGCAGATCGTCCGCCGCCACCGGACCCCAGGTGCCCGCTGAGTAAAATTCACGGTTGGTGAGCGCTCTCCCTTCCCATCCTTTGCGAATCGCATCAACGATGCTCCAGGCGGTTTCAACCTCATCGCGGCGGATAAATAATGTTGCGTCCCCCGCCATCGCTTCCAGCAAGAGCCGTTCGTACGCTTCCGGAGTGTAAGCTCCAAATTCCGTATTATAACTGAAATGCATGCGGACGGGGCGGACTTGGAGACTTGTGCCAGGCACCTTGCCGTTGAACCGAAGCGAGATGCCTTCATTCGGTTGCAAGCGAAGTGTCAAGGCATTGGCGTCCAACTTCGAACCGCACTGTGCCGCAAACAAAACATTGGGCGTTCGATGGAATTGGATGCGGACTTCACTGGCACTGAGCGGCAGTGATTTGCCAGTGCGCAAAAAGAACGGCACTCCAGACCAACGCCAATTATCAAGGAAAAGCTTCAGCGCGACGTAGGTCTCAACGTTTGAATCGGACTTCACGCGGCCCTCCTGCCGATAGCCCGGCCGCAATTGTCCGTCAATCATGCCGGCAAAATATTGGCCGCGAACAACCTGCTTGGCGACATCACTCACGCTGAGCGCGCGAATCGACTTCAGCAGCTTCACCTTCTCGTCGCGAATTGGCTCGGCATCGAGTGAAACAGGTGGTTCCATGGCGACCAGCGATAGCACTTGCAACAGATGGTTCTGAACCATATCGCGAATCGCCCCGGCTTCTTCGTAATAACCTCCCCGCTGTCCGACTCCGAGCTTTTCGCTGACGGTGATTTGCACGTGATCGATGCTCTTGCGATTCCACAGTTCTTCGAAGATCGAGTTGGAAAAGCGGAACATCAAAATGTTCTGCACGGTTTCCTTGCCCAGATAATGGTCGATGCGAAACACCTGCTTTTCGTGAGCGTGACGCGTCAGGTCCGCATTCAACGCTTGAGCGGATTGCAGGTCATGCCCAAAGGGTTTTTCAACCACGAGTCGTTGCCACGCTCCAGACTGTTCGCCTAGATGCAGCAAGTCGGCGTTGTGGAGTTGTTCTACAACCTCTCCAAACTGGCTCGGAGAAGTCGCTAGATAAAACAGGAGATGATGGCGAAGCTGGTCATTGCCGAACGACGACAGTTGTTGGGCCAGTTTCTTGTAAGCGTTGGCATCCGAGAAATCGCCTTGGCAATAGAACAAGTTTGGAGCGAAAGCCTCCCAAATCGTTTCATCCACGGGCTGGCTGCGAGAGAACTGACGTAGAGCAACCCTCAGTTCTTCCCGCCATTGGTCGTCGGTTTTTTCCCGGCGGGCGAAGCCAATAATCCGAAATGGCGTGGGCAATTGTTTTGCCCCGTACAAGTGATAAAACGCCGGAATCAGTTTGCGCGCGGTCAAATCCCCGCTCGCGCCGAAGATGACAATGGAACACGGCTCAACGATCTTGCGACCGTCATCAATGCGACAGGTCATCAACTCATCCAATTGGTCCAGTTCATTCATTCGATCGGACAATGAACCAGTCCCGCAGCGATTTCAATCCTTTCTTAATGCGTCGTCGCAATACCGCGCCGCCGAGTTACTAACCCTTAAGCTGCCACCAGAGCATCAGCTCCGAGCCGACGCGATTTGGGTAAGACCGCGGCACCCATTCCTCGATGAGTTCAAATGCCGGAGCAAAACGTTGCACCAGTTCGGCGCGTGTCGTTCCAAAGGGTGGTCCATCTTCGTCTGGAATCAGATAGTTAACTGCCAAGTAATGGCCTTTGGGCTTCAGCCACCGGATGACGGCGCGGACATAATCGTCCCGTCGCCCGGGATTAATGGCGCAAAACAACGTGTGCTCAAAAATCCAATCGAAACGTTGCGGCAGTTCGTCGGCTAAGAAGTCGCTTTGTTGAATTTGCACGGATACTCCCTTGGCTTGCGAGCTTTCCCGCGCCAAACGGACGGCACTCGGCGCAATGTCATATCCGTAAGCTGAGAAACCAGCTTTCGCCCAAGCCCAAACGTCGTGTCCTGTGCCGCAGCCGGGGACGCACACCGTCCCTCGCAGCAACTCCGTATGCTTGGCCAGGAAATCCACGAGCCCCGGAGAAGCTTCGCCCTTTTCCCAAGGCATGTCATTGGCCTGATAACGCGCTTCCCAATTCGTGTCGCTCATAACGCAATCTATCCGGCTTATCGCAACTTCAACATCGAGGTTTGCGCTGAGTCAGATTAGGTTCGCCGCAGGACACGGCGGACCCATTCCTGATTATCCAAATACCACTGCACAGTCTCGCGAATGCCCCGCTCGAAATCGTACGCTGGCGTCCAGCCGAGCTCTGTGCGAATCTTTGTGGAATCGATTGCATAACGCCGGTCATGGCCCGGCCGGTCCTTCACGAATGAGATCAGCTGGCGCGAGTTGCCGCCGAGGTGGGAAGCTAGTTTGTCCATAAGATCGCAAATCAATTCGACGATTCGGATATTCGGCCATTCGTTATTCCCTCCGATATTGTACGTTTCCCCCACCCGGCCTCGACGCAACACTTGCCACAACGCCTCGACGTGATCGCGCACGTACAACCAGTCTCGAACGTTCATACCGTCGCCATAGACTGGAATGGGGCGCCGCGCCATGATGCTCCCAATAATGACTGGGATGAGTTTCTCCGGAAATTGATACGGTCCATAATTATTCGAACAATTCGTGATCACAACGGGCAAACCGTAAGTATGATGATAAGCGCGCACGAGCATGTCGCTGGCCGCCTTGCTGGCCGAGTACGGTGAATTCGGCGCGTAGGGTGTGCTCTCGGTAAAATAGCCCTCGGGTCCCAAACTCCCATAAACCTCGTCCGTAGAGATATGATGGAAGCGCCGGCCAACAAAGTCGCTCGCCCAAAAATCGCGGCAAGCTTCGAGCAAATGAAACGTTCCAATAATGTTCGTATGAATGAAATCGTCCGGGCCGCTGATTGAACGGTCCACATGAGATTCCGCGGCCAGGTGCATGATATGGGTGATTGCATGTTTCGACATGACGCCACGGACCGATTCTTTGTCCCTCAAGTTGACCTTTTCGAAAACGTATTTGGGATGGCCAGCCACTGTGCTGAGGTTCTCCAAGTGCCCTGCGTAGGTGAGACAATCTAAATTGATCAATCGATCCACTTCCGGCTGGCCTATAATGTGATGGATCAGATTTGATCCGATAAACCCGGCTCCGCCGGTGATGAGCAAATTCATATTTCTTCGCAAACGAAAAACAAAATGACGAACATTTCAAACTTGTGAAATCAAATTCGGTTGCGTTTGAATGCCGTTGATGGACCCTTTTGATCGAAACCGGCCAGACCGCAAGCGATTTCGCCCATCAAGGATCAAGACAGGCAACGGGCATCTTCTGGAAAAATCAGAATCGTCGGGATCTCGCACGCCATACACATACCAACTATGCGATGGATTGACTGAAGGGCTCCTCTATTTCGTAATTGTCTTCACACCCTGGGCTTTTGCCACAACGCAATCATGGTCCATTTGGACATTGAACCTCGCCAGTTACGTCTTGGGCGGATTGCTATTGTTGAAGTGGCTTATTCGGTGGCGGGCGAAATATCGCCCGCCGCGTTGGGGAGATGACGCTCACGTGCAAAACATTCTGACTGTGTCGCGAGCCCCACAAGTAGCTACAGTGTTCCTGGCCCTCCTCACCGTTCTGGTTTTGATTTACTGTCTGGTCAGCGCCTTGAATGCGCGCGCGGTCTTTTTGCCTGAACAACAGCGCTTTGATTACCGTGATTATGTTCGCTGGTTGCCGCATAGCTACGATCAGGCGAGCACGTGGAATGCGCTCTGGAATTATCTCGCGATGGCGTTCGTGTTTTGGGCCGCTCGCGATTGGCTGCTTGGCAAAACCGCCAGAGACGTTCGGGAATTGAACCTCGAACATCCGGCTCCGGCTTCGGAACCTCCCGACGAAGCCGAAACATTTGCCGTGGTGCCCTCTGGACCTCTTCGCAGACTGCCTTCTCGCCTGCGTTGCTTGCTTTGGGTCCTCTGTGTGAACGGCGCCTTGGTGGCGCTGGAAGGAATTCTGCAGCGGCTCGACGGCACAAACAGGTTGCTTTGGCTCGTTGAGCCGCGCTTTAACAAGGTTCCCGCAACTCAATTCGGTCCGTTTGCCTATCACGCGAATGCCGCCAGTTTTTTTAATTTGTTATGGCCGGTTTGCGTGGGGTTTTGGCTGGTCTCAAGCAAGGCCGATGGACGCAATCGTTATTCTGGAGACCGGATGGGGGGAAGAAGCCACATTGTGCTCTTGCCTTGTGCAATTCTCATGGCGGCGTCGCCTATTCTCAGTTCGAGCGGCGGCACTGCGTTGGTAACCATTATCATTATTCTGGCTGCAGCGGCGATTTGGTTGATCGCTCTTTATCGCGAAGATCCGGGGAAACGAATTAAACTGTTCGTGCTGCACGTTGTCGTCTTGGTCTGGGCTGCGTATTTTGGATGGCAGCATTTCCGGGAAAAACTGCAATCGGATAAGATGAATGTGCTGGTTGAGCGGACAGAAGTTTACACCAACGCGGCAACGATTGCGCGGGATTTTCCCGTTTTCGGAACAGGTCCGGGAACCTTTGGGTCGATTTACCAATTATACAAAGAGCCGCCGCAAAAATGGGCCGCCTACGCGCACGACGACTGGCTGGAAACGCGGATTACCTTGGGTTGGGCGGGTTTAGGCCTTCTGATCTCGATGCTCGGAATTGTTTTCTTCCATTCTTTCTTTCGGGGAGGCATTCCCACAGCTCCCGAATTCGTGGCGATGGTTTGGCTTTCTCTATTTGGGTGCCTTCTGCACGCAAAGTTTGATTTTCCGTTTCAAATCAATTCCATCTTGTTCGTGTTCATCCTGCTTTCCTCGATTCTCTTTTGCTCGTCCCAGGCCAAAGAGAAGCGCAGTTGAAAAACAAAACCGGGTTTCCAAGTCAGAGGATGACCGAGAAACCCGGTGAATGTTCAGAATCAGTACAACTGAGGCTTACGGGGAATTTCCGGTGCGGGCTGTACAAAACCAACACCGAAATCTATCAAAGAACAAAAAGTGAATTAGCGTCCCAAAATCAATCTCATTCACCCGTAAACACACCGTAAATACAACACCCTTCATCGTTCGTGTCAAGGACGCGATCAATCGATCAATTGGCCTCGAAATCTGCGTCTTCATTCAGATTCCTATTTACAGCAACTTAGTGCTTGTTAGTATCCGCCCCACAAAAACCAGCGATGAAGAAAATCGAGGCGATCATCAAACCGTTCAAGCTCGAAGATGTTAAGGAAGCCCTCGCTGGTACCGGGGTTGAAGGAATGACGGTTAGTGAAGTCAAAGGCTTTGGCCGCCAAAAAGGACACACAGAAATTTATCGTGGCAGCGAATACACCGTTGACTTTCTCCCCAAGATCAAGATCGAGTTAGTCCTCTCGGATAATCAGGTTTCCTCTGCGGTGGATGCGATAATTAAGGCTGCCAAGACCGGCAAGATTGGCGACGGAAAAATCTTCGTCAGCGCAATTGAAAGCGCGACCCGTATTCGAACTGGAGAAACGGGCGACGACGCAGTCTGAGTTTTGAATTTTCCCTTCTGGTTTTTGAAGGAAGGGATTTTTTGCCTAAATCCAAACTAGCTAAAACAATTAATCCATGAGTACAGCAAAGAACGTAATTGAGATGGCCAAAAAGCAAGGGGCCAAAATGGTGGACATCAAGTTTGTCGATACCTTCGGCACCTGGCAGCACTTTAGCGTGCCGTCCGGCGAAC
>VHDE01000094.1 GCA_016871515.1 Verrucomicrobiota bacterium | reverse complement strand
CACAGTTCTTCGGGAATACCTCTACGGCGGGTGCTGTGCGCTCGCCAAGCTTTCAAGCGTTGGGCCAGAGGTTCAAACGGGGGGGATTGGGTTCGCGCTTTGGTCGATGTCGTTGCCATAGTTCGGCACCGACCTTAGCGCCAACGACTGCAGGTGTTGAGCACGCTTGCCGAAGCGACACGGATGAAACAGTGGAGTCACTTGACCTGTCAGTGGATCAATGCCCAAAAGATTAGTCCCCTTAAATCGATTGCAGCAAGCACAGGCGAGCGCAAGATTTTCAATCTGGTATACGGTGAGCCATCAGTGCGTCCCGAAGTTGTCGGTAGCGGCGGGCATCCCGCCTGCCGTAGAGGGCGTGCATCTTGCCGCCCGGAGCAACGCTTGAAACCAGGAGGCTGCGCTGTAGTGCATACGAGTGATCCGCCGGGCAGGATGCCTCGGCTCTAGGGCAGGCAGGATGCCCGCCGCTACGATGTGCCGACAACTTAGGGATGCACCGGTGAGTCATCACCAGTGCATGATGAAAGCATCTTTGAGTGTTCGGCAATGCTCATCTGTGCGTCGCAAGAGAGCAGTGTCTGTTTGACACGCGCACAGATCGTGCGCGAGCTTTTAGCTCAAGGGCCCTATGTAAACGATACTCGAAGGCGGAACTCTTTCGCGGTCGCCAACGATCGGCTCTTTTTCGATGGGGGGATACATGATATTAGCAGTCCAAGCACGCCCAGACCCACGTTGAGTTCCGCGTTAAGTGGTTTTCCCACTTCGTTGTCGGGCGGCGTTCCCTCCAGTTTCATTGTAAGGGACAACCTCGCCTACGCGGCCGCAGCTTGTCGCCAGAGGAGATCGTCAAACGGCTGGGCAGGTCTATGACCTCGCCGGCAGCCATCTTTACGTTGGAATTAACACGGGCGCCTGGACGGGCGTTGCCTTAGGCGGGATGTTTCAGTTGCCCTAAGAAGGCCTGTTTCTTTCGGTTCCGTCCCCTCAGGTCGAGTCACGAAAGCTGACTGACAAGTGTTTGGACGCAACCGATAACTCTCGGTTCACAAACGGAATACTAGTATTGGTGAACCGTCGCGGTGGTGCCGCCATAGTTGAGCGCAGGCCCCAATCTTCGCGTCCTTCGCGATCTTCTGTTCAAATCAAAAGCCAGAAGTGCAACCTTCTTTCTTGATGGAACACACTCGGCTTGCTTACGTTTCGCTGACCCAGAAAGCAGTATTCCTATGACAACGATTGCTTCATTTCTTTTGATGCTCGCGGCCGCGGCGCCTGTTGACTTCTCGCAATTCGATCTGGCTTGCGGAATTGAAATCACGCAGCGGGATACTTCGCTGCGCGCCGAGTGGGAGGCCGACGGGGCCAAACACGCGGCGGTCTTTTCGCTCGATCCGGCCAAGCCGCTGTTGGAGTCGCTCAACGCGGGCGGCAAAACAATCGCGCGAGCGGTCCGACCGGCCTTCACGATCAGAACCGGTATGCGCATCGAACGACCAAATGAGCGCTACATCTTCTTCGATAAACCAGCCGCGCGCGAAACCAAGACGCACGAAGCGGTCTTCGACCTCAAAGGCGTGCGCGTGGAAAGCGCCGGAAACCGCGCGGCGATTACGTTCTCGAAACTGACGGCGGGTCCGTTCTCCGGCGACTTGGTCGTGCGGATTTACGCGGCAAGCCCCTTCGTTCATCTGGAAGCCGCTCTGAACAATCAAGAGAAGCTCTTAGCTTACATCTATGATTTCCAACTCGAGGGACAATGGAAGTCCGCCGCTTGGAAAGAGAACGTGAACGATCAATGGATCCGTTCGCCCGTCGCTGGCGAACCGCAGCCCGTCGCGGTTCGGAATCGCTCGATCTTCGGGGAAACCGACGTTGGTTCGGTGGCTATTTTTCCGCCACCGCATGCGTTCTTCTTTCCGCGCGATCACACGGTGAACTTTAAGTTCGCGCAATTCGGCAAAGGCCGGTTCGGACTCCGCCAAGACCCCGCCGGTGGCCCCGGTCATCAAGGCGCCTTCATTCCTTGGTTCGACGCGCCGGCAGGCAAGACACAACGCATGAGCGCATTCGTCCTTGCCTCGGCTGAGAAACCCGAAACCGTGCTGGAACGGATCAAGCGTTACACTAATGGCGATCGCTTCAAGCCCATGGACGGCCGCTTCACTTTCACCAGTCATTGGCATGTGCGGCTCGCCATGAACGAACTGGCGGGCAAACCTGTCGGCGCCGAAGTCGCGAAGATTTTCAAAGCGATGAACGTCAACCTCGTTCATCTCGCGGAGTTCCATGGCGATGGCAATCCATATGATCCGGGTCCCAAACGCCTGCCGCAGCTCAAGGCGATGTTCGATGTTTGCCGGAAGTACTCGGACAATCGGATCGTTTTCATTCCGGGCGAAGAGGCGAATGCCCAGCTTAATATGCCGCCGCCGGCCGGTACGCATCCGGGGCACTGGCTCTACCTCTTTCCGAAGCCGATTTACCTCACGCTTGTTCGGAGCAACGATGTCCCATTCAGGGAAGAGATCGCGCCTTACGGCACGGTTTATCACGCGGGTAGCGAGGCCGAGATGGTCGAAATTCTGAAACGCGAGAAGGCGCTCGCTTGGACCGCGCATCCCCGGATAAAAGCGTCCTTCGCCTGCCCGGATTCCTACAAAGAGAAAGATTGGCACAAGGATGATCTTTGGCTGGGCGGCGCTTGGAAGGCGATGCCGGCGGATCTCTCGGAGCCGCGCTTGGGCGTGCGCGTGCTCGATTTGCTTGACGACATGAACACTTGGGGCCAGCGCAAACAGGTCCTCGGCGAAGTGGACACGTTCGAGCTCGACTCGACGCACGAACTCTACGGCCACATGAATATCAATTATCTGAAACTCGATAAGATGCCGACTATTGGCGATTGGTCGCCCGTGCTTCCGGCTTTGCGGAAAGGCGACTTTTTTACCACGACTGGTGAAGTGTTGATTCATTCCTTCGAGGCAAAGGGCGGCAAAGTGAAGGCCGACCTGGAATGGACCTATCCGCTTTCCCAGGTCTTAATCGCGTCGTGGGATGGCCGCGAGGTCAAACGCCGTTCCATCGCCGTGCCCGACGCACGCGAATTCGGACGCCGAACCTTCGAATGGCCAACCGGCGGCTCGCCCAAGTGGATCCGACTGGAAGCGTGGGATGTCGCGGTGAACGGCGCCTTCACGCAGCCGCTCTGGCTGGAATAGCGATTGGAGCGCGGACCGCCGAGTCCGCGCCTGATCCAAAGAAACGGAAAAATACGAGCGGACTCGGCGGTCCGCGCTCCTATACCTCAGAATGAAGAACAGACTTCTCTTGGCCTGCGCCTCAGTCAGTTTGCTGGGAGCTGAGTTCCCAGCTCCGTACAACTCGGAACCAGCGCAATCGCAAGCAATGCCGCCCACCGAAGCCGCAGCAAAGATGAAGCTTCCGCCCGGATTCAAGGCCACGGTCTTTGCTGCTGAGCCCGACGTGCGGAACCCGATCGCGTTGCGACGATGTTCCAGATGGCGCGCCCGAAGTGTTGCTCGACGGCTTTGTGCCACCCGCGGAGAACTATCACAATTACGCCAACGGCCTTCGCTTCGGCCCCGATGGCTGGCTGTACGGCCGCTGTGGCGCGTCGAGTCCCGGTGAGATTGGCGCGCCCGGAACTCCCGCCCACGAACGCATCCCGATGCGTGGCGCGATTTGGAGGTATCATCCGCGGACGAAAGTTTTCGAAGCGTTGAGCTGCGGCACGACGAACCCATGGGGACATGATTGGAATGAGTATGGTGAATTGTTTTTCATCAACACCGTCAACGGCCATCTTTGGCACGGGTTTGCTGGCGCTCATTACATGCGCCCGCACACGATCGATCCGAATCCTCGGGTCTATAAGCAAATCGATCAGCACGCGGATCATTGGCACTTCGACACCGCGGAAGGGTGGGGGAGATCGCGCGACGGCCGGGCTGACTCGTACGGCGGAGGCCACGCGCATGTCGGCATGATGATTTATCTCGGTGACAATTGGCCGGCCGAATATCGAGGACGCCTTTTCACAATCAACATGCATGGCCGCCGCGCAAACCAGGAAATCCTCGAACGCCGAGGCTCTGGCTACGTCGGGCGTCACGGCGCCGATTTCTTTTTCGCAGCCGATCCTTGGTTTCGCGGCATTGAACTCAGCTACGGTCCGGATGGTAGCGTGTTCGTGCTCGATTGGGCCGACACGGGCGAATGCCACGAAAGCACAGGCGTCCACCGGACAAGTGGGCGCATTTACAAAATCACCTGCGGGCAGCCGAAATCGGGCACGACCACGGACCTGGCCAAATTGAGCGTTGATGAACTGGTGAATCTGCACACGCATGCGAACGAATGGTTTGTGCGCCAGGCGAGGCTTGAACTTGTTAGTCGCTTGGCAACTGGTGGATTCTCTCTTTCGGCCGTGAAAGAGCTGCGGAGCCTGTTTGCGAAGAGTTCAGACACCGTTGTAAAGCTTCGCGCGCTCTGGTCCCTCTACAGCATTGATCACGCCGACGCGCAGTTTCTCTCAGAGCAACTGCTTGACGTTCGCTTTCTGAATCCAATCGCTGCGCGCGGCCTGGCGATGTTCGATGATCCCGCCGTTGGCGCTCGATTGGTGAAGGCTTACCGCCAATTCCATCCGTCCGAGCGCCCGCAACTTCTGGCCGCATTGGTTTCGCGTCCGGCTTTTGCGGCGGCTCTGTTGGATGCTATCGGCGAGGCAAAGATTCCGCGCGCGGACCTCTCGGCGTTTGGCGCCCGACAAATTCGCGGTTTGAACGACGAGGTGTTAAACAAGAAGCTGGTTGAAGTCTGGGGCGATTTCCGCGAGGCGCACACTGACAAACAGCAAGTCATTGGGCAATGGAAGTCGCGTTTAACGCCTGCGCTTCTTGCGAAAGCCGATAAAGGCGGGGGCCGGCTCGTTTTCGGTCGAGCCTGCGCTTCGTGCCATCGGCTCTACGGCGAAGGCGCGACGCCCGGCCCAGATCTCACCGGCGCGGGTCGCGGCAATCTGGACTACCTTCTCGAGAACATTGTTGATCCGAGCGCGGTCATGAGCGCGGATTTTCGTATGTCGGTCGTGACGTTGAAAGATGGCCGAGTCCTCAACGGGCTGGTCACCTCTCAAACCGAGCGCACGATTTCTCTGAGAACAGCGACCGAGACCATGACATTGGAGCGCGCGGAGATCACTTCCATTGGCCAGGAATCGAAGCTCTCCTTGATGCCCGACGGGTTACTGGACGCACTCTCACACGAGGAGGTTCGCAACTTGATCGCGTATCTCATGCATCAGAGTCAGGTGCCATTGCCAACGAGCAAGCGATGAGTGTGGGTAGGAGTTGGCCAAACCCGCGATGCGCCAATTTCTCTGCTAAACCAAAACCGAAAACCAATCGGGCAACGGCTTCGCCAAGAGAATCGGTTGGCCGTGCTCAAATTCAGCAACTCGTCGAAATGGGGTTCTCAAATCCTCATTGTCGTAAACGAAAACAAAAGGGAGTTCGCGAATGGCCAGGCTCAAGTTGTGAAGCGTCCGCGGAAAACGAGCGAGCAGTTTCTCAGTCGGAACGTCATGACCACCCTGCAGGACGCGCATAGCGACACGCTCCACCGCTGTGGCGGGACTGGACAGTCCG
Organism: Verrucomicrobiota bacterium; assembly: GCA_016871515.1. GTDB lineage: Bacteria > Verrucomicrobiota > Verrucomicrobiia > Limisphaerales > SIBE01 > SIBE01. The sequence goes on along the minus strand of VHDE01000094.1, from coordinate 15,918 downwards.
ACGAAGCAGAGAACGACTGTGTAGTCCGTCTTCGATAGATCTTTCAAGAAAGCCAGCTTGTCGCCCACCGGATCTGAAAAGACTGTTTCGAAGACAAAACTCTCGCGCTGGGTGATGAATTGCCGCCGAATCGCTGCAGCAATTTGCGCGGCAGCGTACGGATCGAGTTGTAACTCTCGTGCCAAGACATCGGCATTGACAAGCCTAAGTCCCGCTGCTTTGAGATGCGCATGATAGAAGGTCGTCTTGCCGGCGCCATTTGGCCCTGCCAGTGCAACGACAATCGGACGCCGATCAAGGATAGGACTCACCTGTGTCTCGATGCTTTCACGGGCCGAAACTCGCGATTCACAAAGCGTCCGATAGTGCGCGTTCCGTCTGCGTCAATTCGCACCAGCCAGCCAGCTCGGCTTGGATGCGCTTCGAAGTGAGGATACGGCTGCGTTTGCAAGTAATCTCTGACGCGCTGATGCCCTCCCGGGCTCTCTACCGACTCCAAGCACTCCGAGAGTGGGCGAGTCCCGGCTGAACGGCACAATGCCAACGCGGCTGCTCCTTGCAGCAGCGGCTCAATCGCGCGACCGAGATTAGCCCAGTACTCAATCTGCCCTGAAATCGACCGCTCGCTGAGTTCGCCTGTTAGCCGGGCATCGAGAACGAGCGCGTCGGAAAGCTTTACCGGTTGACTCATTATCGCACGGTAGCGTTTTGCTACCAGTTGTCAACCTGGCAAGGATCCGGCAACGGAGCATCAGTGCATCCCGAAGTTGTCGGTGGCGGCGGGCATCCTGCCTACCGTAGAGGGAGCATAACGTTGTGACGCCCGTGACGCTGTGACGCCGCTCGCAATGATTTCATGCTGTGCAACGCTCGTTTGTTCTGCCAGATTACGCCACCAAACCCCGAAACAAAGTGAGGCTGCTATGAAACAGTATCAATTATGGACCGGAAAATGCCTGCTCGCGACTTTGACCCTGCTGACATCCGTCGTAACGAATTCAACGGCCGCTCAAACCTTGCCCATTGTGCGCGACGTCGAGCCGCAACCATTCATCGCCCAAGTGAGGCGATTGATTGAAGCGGCCGATTATCTTGGTTCACCGTTCAGCGCGGCTGACAAACAGTCGCTGGACCAAGCCATGCAGGACGCCAATGCCCGCGCGTGCGAACGAATTCAACAAATCCTCGATGCGCATTGCCTGTTGGCGGCGAATGTCGGCGCGGACAAGCGTGTGAAATCGGTGCGCGGACCTGCTGCTGCCGAATTGGTTGAGCAAGGTTGGCGGCAGTTCCTCATCAAAGTGCAGAATAGCTCCGGCGTGACGGGACCGTTGATCGCTGTCAGTCCCAACGCCATTTCTCTTTTCGAATCAGGTTCGGCTAACACGCCATCGGACCGCCAATATCGCAGGCGCGGTGATGCGCCTCGAAATCCCGCTGAACTTTGGCTCGATTTGCAAACCTACGATCGAGCGCCGCTTAGGGCCGAGTTAAGCGGACTCAACCTCGAGTATCGCATCCTGCAACTGTTCAGCCGCGATCCCGGAGAACACACCGCCAGAATCTCGTTCAAGATCGGTCAAGATGCGCAAGACCTTGGAGGCAGCGGAGAAGTCAGCATCGCTTTCAACAGCAAACCGTCGCGCGACGTGAGGTTTCACGTTCTCGACGAAAATGGCCAGCCCACGACAGCATCGTTTCTGATCCGGGACCAGGCCATGCGCGTTTATCCGTCGCAAGCGAAACGTCTGGCGCCTGATTTCGCCTTTCATCCGCAGGTCTATCGCGGTGACGGCGAGAAGGTGAAACTGCCCGACGGCACGTACACGATTGAGTTCCGCCGCGGGCCGGAATCGATCGCGAAGAAGCAGACACTTGTTGTCACCCGAACCTTGGAAGCTGTCACCTTCAAGACGGAACGTTGGATTGATCCATCAAAACTCGGCTGGTGGTCGGGCGATCATCATATTCACGCGGCCGGTTGCGCGCATTACACGAATCCGACCGAAGGCGTTCACGCCCCCGACATGATTCGGCATTGCCTGGGTGAAGACTTGAAGGTCGGTTGCAATTTGACCTGGGGACCTTGCTTTGATTATCAAAAGCAATTCTTCACCGGCAAGGACGACAAAGTTTCGCAATATCCCTATTTGTTGCGTTATGACATTGAAGTTTCCGGGTTTGGCTCGCATCAGTCCGGTCATCTCTGCTTGCTTCGGCTCAAAGAGGGAATGTACCCGGGCGGGGAATCAAAACTGCATTGGCCTACGCTCGGCCTTAACACACTTCGCTGGGCCAAGAAACAGGGCGCCGTGACAGGACCGGCCCATTCGGGCAGTGGCATCGACGTCCCCGGCACCGACCTGCCAAGCTACGAAGTCCCGCGTTACAATGGTATTGGCGCGAACGAATTCGTCGTCGACGTGACCCACGAGGTGCCTGGTCCGGATGGCAAGCTTGTGCCCGCGGTTGATTTCACTTCAACGGTCGATACGAATCCGCGGTCCGAATTGAACATGTGGTATCACGTGTTGAACTGCGGTTTCCGGCAACGCATCAGTGGCGAGACCGATTTCCCATGCATCTTCGGCGAGCGGGTCGGCATCGGACGAAGTTACGCAAAACTCGATGGAAAACTCGACTACGATCAATGGTGCGAAGCTATCCGCCAAGGCCGTTGTTACGTGAGCGAAGGGCGAAGCCACCTGCTCGAATTCAACGCGAACGCCGGCTCGCAGCAAGTCGCGGTCGGCGAGAACGGAAGCGAACTGCGCTTGGAGCGGCCGGCCTCGGTCCGCCTCACCGCCAAAGTCGCCGCGCTCTTGGACGAGAGGATCAGTCCCGAAAACAGGCCGGGCCGTTATCCTTGGCACCTGGAACGCGCGCGGATCGGAGAAACGCGTGAAGTGCCGCTCGAAGTTGTCGTCAACGGTTATCCCGTCGCCAAAAAGAATATCGTCGCTGACGGAAAGATGCAGGACGTGAGTTTCGAGGTGAAAGTTGATCGGAGCAGCTGGGTTACGCTTCGGATTTACCCCTCGTCACATACCAATCCCATCTTTGTTCTCGTCGATCGCAAACCGATTCGCGCCTCGAAGCGCAGCGCCGAGTGGTGTTTGAAAGGCGTCGATCAATGCTGGTCGCAAAAGGAACGGACTTACGACGCCGACGAAAAGGAAGACGCAAAGCAAGCGTACGAACACGCGCGGCAAGCTTATCGCAAGATACTCGCTGAAAGCGAAGTGGAATAACGAACCAAGCCGCGAGACGCCGGTAAGACAGGCGTCTCGCCGAGGTTAATCGAACAGTTTTGAACAGCCTTGCGGGCCGAAGCAATGTGCAAACGCAGCGGCAATCAGCAGGACTTACGCTCATCGAACTTTTGGAGTAATGGCACCGCATGCCTAAGGAAACAGACATTCGGCCAACTGGCGACTCGCTTCACTTTTTGCCATTAGAGTTGAGGCTGCCTTTGAAGTTCGGAACCGAGACCGTCACTTCTGTTACCTGTGCTCGCGTTCGCTTGCAAGTGTCCGACCGCAAAGGACGTTCGGCGGAAGGTTGGGGCGAAACTCCGTTGAGCGTCACGTGGGTTTGGCCGAGCGCATTGGCTTACGAAGCTCGCCACCAGGCGATGAAAGACTTCTGCGTTCGCCTGGCCAAAAGCTGGGCGGCATTCGATTCCACAGGACACCCGATCGAGATTGGAAATTCCTTCCTGCGCAAACGACTGCCGAAGCTGCTGGTGGACTTCAACGCGCAGAGCGGCCTGAGTGAGCCGATGCCATGGCTTGGCGCTCTCGTTTGCTGCTCGGCGTTCGACATCGCGTTGCACGATGCGTACGGAATGCTGCACCAGCTTCCGATTTATCAGACCTACAACGCGCGCTTCATGAATGTCGATCTCGCGCACTTGATCGCGCCAGCGGAAGGAACGAAAGTCTCATTTGCGAATCGGTACCCGGCTGACTTTTTCGTCAACCCGCCGCCGCAACGCTTGCCCGCTTGGCATCTTGTCGGCGGCAAAGACTTAATTAGCCCGGCCGCATTAGACGGAAGCGAACCGAAAGATGGCTATCCGGTCTTGCTCGCGGATTGGATCAAACGCGACGGACTCGATTGCCTGAAAATCAAACTGCGCGGCAACGACGCAGCCTGGGATTACGATCGTATCGTGCGCGTTGGTGAGATCAGCCTCGAACACGACGTGACCTGGTTGACAGCCGATTTTAACTGCACGGTCACTGAGCCGGCCTATGTGAACGAAATTCTTGACCGCCTCGTGCAGGAGCATCCGCGGCTTTACGGAATGATTCTCTACGTCGAACAACCGTTCCCGTACGATCTCGAGAAGAACCAAATCGATGTGCACAGCGTTTCGGCCCGCAAACCGCTTTTCATGGACGAAAGCGCACATGACTGGCACATGCTGAAGTTGGGCCGCTCGCTTGGCTGGAGTGGAGTCGCGCTGAAAACGTGCAAAACGCAGACGGGCGCGTTGCTCAGTCTCTGCTGGGCCAAAGCACATGGAATGACGCTCATGGTGCAGGACCTGACCAACCCCATGCTCGCGCAGATTCCACACCTGCTCTTAGCGGCGCACGCGGGCACAATTATGGGCGTGGAAACAAATAGCATGCAATTTTATCCCGAGGCATCGCTTCCCGAAGCTGCGGTTCATCCAGGAGCATATCAGCGGCGGGATGGACACGTTGATTTATCCACAGTTCGAGGGGCTGGCTTTGGCTATCGGACCGACGCGATTCGACGATCATTGCCACCCGCCGCAGCGGAGTGCTAACATCAGTCGGGTGCGCTGACATTCTCGGGTCCGCAGCAACAGTCACTGGCAAGTGCACGTCCGAAATGTTGGACGCGTCATTCTGCGACTCAACCTGCTGCGGACAGGAATGTCCGCGCTCGGGGTGAGTATACTCTTTCTCGAAACAGATTGCCGGATAGGTAGGGAAGCGCTGCGGCACTCCCGGCAAACCGGCAGGTTTGCCCTACCTATCCGGCAATCTGTTTCGATGCGCTCGCAGTTTTAGACAGCGACTGCAAGCTGTCGTTCCTCGACGTCTTTCAATGACGCCCAGCCACATCTGCGTCCACTTTTATTTTGGATTTGCCGCAGCGTTCATTGTGTATCGCGCCTTGCGCGAACGGCTCGGCTTAAGCGGCAGCAGACTCTGGATGGGTGTTCCGGTTGTCATTCTCGGTTTTGGCGCCATTCACGAACTTATCGAATGGGCCAGCACGATGATTCTCGGACCTGAGCGCGGCATGCTCAAGGCCAACGACGCTGATCCTTTCGATACACAAAAAGATCTCTTCAACAACCTTCTCGGCACCCTCCTTGCAATGGCTTTGTACTCGCTGTGGGAAATGAGAAAAACGCCGGTTTCTACTTAGGCAGCGCCGATTACCCGCGAAACGGCGGTTAACGCAGAGGCGCAACGATGCAAAAGCGCCAAGCTTGAACCAAAACGTTTGAGAAAAGCATGTTTGCTGCACCTCAGCGGTTACTGAGATTCGATTCAAGCCTTTGAGTCTTTGCGCCCTTGTGGCTTTGCGTTAAGTCCGATTCAAGGCCCCACAATTCTCCAAGTGCCGCTGGAGGTTGATGGGTTGAGCAATGACGCGTTCTTAAGTCTGACTCCTTGCATAAACCATGCGCCCATGGTGCGCGTCCCTGCGTGTTGAAGGATAAGGTCAGTGGTGCTGTCGCTGTTTAGATCGGTGACGGCGACCAGACGCCATTGCGCATCCCCAGGATGGCTCGGAACCGGATACGCTCCTTGAGTCAATCGCACGCCATTCATCAGCCAAATCGCCAAAGTCCCGTCCGAATTTTGCAGAATCAAATCGGTCATTGCGTTGGCGTCGAAAGTCCCCGCTCCAACGACTCTCCATTGCCGGTCTCCGGTGTGGCTGGGGCTCAGCAATTGTGATGAGACAAGATTAATGCCATTCATGAACCACGCTCCCATCGTCCCATCGGTATGTTGGAGGATCAAATCGGGCCTCGCGTCCGAATCAAAGTCGCCAGTCGCTGCGACCCGCCAATGGGCCGTGCCCGGATGATGGGGATTCAAAAGCGAAGATGAACTCAACCTTGCTCCGTTCATGTACCAGACGGCCATTGTTCCATCCGCATGCTGGAACAGAAGGTCGGTCTGTCCGTTTGAATCGAAATCGGCAGCCCCGACTATTTGCCAATTGGGATCACCAAGGCTTGGATCGAACGCTGCCGCACTCTTCAGTTCCGATCCGTTCATGAACCAAACGCCGATATTCCCGCCCTCGTCCGCCAACAAGATGTCCGAAAGATTGTCGCCATTGAAATCATGGGTGATGCTTGGACCCGTGGTTATGGGAGTATCAAGCACACTTTGAATCCACGAAATACGCCGCGAAATGCGCAAGGCATAGAATCCCCCGGGCCGATCGCCTAACGTGTCTGAAACTCGGACCCACGTGCCCCCCGACTGCTTATAAAGGCCGCCCTCATCGAAGATCGCCGCAGCAAAGCCGGTCCCGGAATCTGATAAATTGTACGGTCCATCAACGGCATAATTGACGCCGGCCAATTTCCACACGGCGCCATCCTTTAGGAAAATTCCACCGCCTGAATCACCCGTTGAAAGATGCGCTTCGTCGGGTCCGCTCTCGGCATCGAAGGCGACTCGCAACAATTCCCCGATGCCAGTCCGTCCACTGGAATTTCCATTCAGGATCGACTCGACGACGTTCACTCCCCAACGCAATCGTCCATCGGCAACTCCGTGTTTCCACCCTTTCAGTTGATCTCCGAAGTTCGAGGAAATCATGACGGCCTCGCCCCGCGCCGATCCGCGCCCATGAACAACAAGCGGCAACCCTGCTTCATCATCCTTTTCGTACAAGTGCGCAAACTCTGGAAACCTTTCGGCAACCCGCCAAATCCTGAGATCAGTTTCCGGATCATCATAGACGGCGATGGTCGTATAGCTGACGCCCCGAAAGACGAAGATCTCTCCAACCGCCCCTCCGAAATGCCCAGCGGTAATAAAGAAATGCGGCGCGATCGGCGTTCCCACGAACGTGCCCCATAATCCCTGGAATTGCCAGCCACTCTGCGCCAAATCGCCGTTGGGGGGTGATGTGTTATGCGCTGGATCACTCGCGGAATAAAAAATGACCGAGTGAACTTGAACTTCGAAAGACAAAAAACAAGCTGCGGACAAGATCAGCGCGGTTCGTTTCCGTGCGTGAGAGAGGATCAAGGAGACGAGTCTCCGAACGCTGGCTAAAACTTGTGATAACATTCGCCAGCCGAAGATAACGCAACAGCAAGCAAAGTCCAAATAACGTTTCAGCGCGGCAACCAGGCCAATTATTATTGCCTGCCTAACTCAAGCTGGGATTTTGCTGCACTCGGTCGCCGCCCATCTTCGGGCTCTGCCGCTTCCGTTGTGTTAAAGCCGCGAAAAGCTCGTGAGTCACGCGTGCAGACTGCAGGCTGCGGCGATCTTGGCGCGAAGCGTTTGGAGTGCGCGCCGCCAATATTGAGACAATCCCAACCTTTGGTTCCGTTCGCTTGGTTGATTTCCCAATCGTAGTTGCCGCCTGCACCCCAGGTCTGTCCGCTGCTGTTCAAAGTCCCCCCGGGCTGATGCCCGAGGCCGCAGTGCCGCCATTGTTCAGGATCCTGCTGCCGATAGTGCCGCTGCCGGTCAGGGTTCCTCCATTGGTAATGACGACCGCGCTGTTGGCGATGCTTCCGGAAACGCTCAGGACTCCAGCATCAATCGTCGTGGCGCCGCTATAGGTGCTGTTCCCAGACAAGATCAACGCGCCTGAGCCGCGAGCGGGATGGGCGCACGATCACCGCAGAATTTCAGGGCAAGATCGACGGCGACACCATCACCGGAAAACTTCAAACCGATTTCAGCGGCGCGGACCAAACCTTCGATTGGGTCGCGAAGCGCGCGAAGGAATAGAGGCGACCGGGCCGTCTGGGGGTTCGTCGCTACGAAAGGGCCTGCGTCGTAGGATAGGCGTCTCGCCTGTCAGCATGGGCACACACCAAAAGCAGGACAGGCGGGACGCACTGTCCTACCCAACGGTTCATCTGACGGAAGGATCGCGCTCTATTCGCGAACGACAGCCTGGAGTTTTTGTTTGAACTGCCCGACCAGCTTTTCGTGAACGGCGTTGACCTCAGCATCGGTCAACGTTCGCTCTGCATTCCGGTAAGTGAACGCGTAGGCGACGCTCTTCTGTCCCGCGGGCACGTTTTGCCCGCGAAAGACATCGAAGAGTTCGATCGTTTCGAGGTTGAGCGGCTTGGTCTGCTTGGCGACATTGATGACCTCTTCGTGTGTGGTTTTTTCCGGAACGATCATGGCCACATCACGCCGGATTGATGGAAAGGCCGGCAAGCCTTTGAACGATTTCTCGGAGCGCCGCCGCGCGAGCAGCAGGTCGAGATTCAGTTCGCTCAAGAGCACGGCATCCCGCAGGCCGTACCGCTTCGCGATCACGGGCATTAGTTGACCAAATTCGCCAAGCGGCTGCTTGCCCAGTTGTATGGTTGCCCATTCCAAATATAGCGGACCGCCGCTTTCGTTGCGAACGTAAGTCAAACCTCGGACGCCAAATTGTTCGAAAAACTCGTCGAGCGCGCCTTTCAAGTCGTAAATATCCATCTTTGCCTCGCGGTCAGGACCGCTCCAAAAGGCCGCCAACCGGGCGCCCGTTAATGCGACGGCCAGGCGCCGCTCTTCTCGAACTTGGGCATCACTTCGCATGAAGACACGCCCGGTCTCGAACAAAGCTGCATCGTCGTTCTTGCGGTTTAAATTGTGACGCAACGCATCCAGAAGTCCCGGAATCAAGCTTGGGCGCAGCACGTTCATGTCGCTGCTCAACGGATTCTGCAGCGCCACAATTTGCGGCGCCCCATTCACAACGATCATCTGCGCCGCCGTATCCGAGATCAGCGTCTGCCCTTGAGTCTCGTTAAGACCGATCCCGGTCAGGATGCGACGAGCCTCGGCCAATTGGTCGTGAACGGCATCATAAGCATTGGCGCCCACAGCCCCGCGCGGTGGCGTGGCCGGAATCTTATCAACGCCATACAAACGGGCGATCTCCTCGATCAAATCTGTCTCGCGCTTCAGATCAACGCGAAACGTTGGGCCCTTTACGGTGCATGATTGCCCGTTATCTTCGCGGACGATTTCAAGACCGAGTTGACGAAGGTACTGCACGTTTGCCGCCGGGGGAATTTCTACGCCAAGCAATTGACTCACTTTAAGGTGACGCAACCTGATCTGTCTCGGTTCGGTGGGTTTCGGATAGGCATCGACCACCCCCTCCACAATCTCACCTCCCGCGGTTTCCTGGATTAACTGCGCAGCCCGGCGGCTGGCCCAATCGCTGATGCCAACATCCGCGCCGCGCTCGAAGCGGTAGGATGATTCGGTGCGCAGTTCGAGCTTCTTCGAGGTGCGACGAATGTTAACCGGGTTGAAGTAAGCGCTCTCAATCAGGACGTCCGCGGTCTTTTCGTTGATTTCGGTGTTCTGACCACCCATGACACCCGCCAAGGCGATCGCTTTCTTTTCGTCGGCAATCAACAACATGTCGTTTGTTAGCGTCCGTTCCTGACCGTCGAGCGTTGTGAACCTTTCTCCAGCGGCGGCGCGCCGGATGACAATGGTGGGCCGTCCGCTTTCACCAGCGGCAACTAAATGACAGTCGAAGGCGTGCAGCGGTTGACCAATCTCCATCATCACGTAGTTCGTTACGTCGACCACGTTGCTGATGCTGCGAATACCGACTTTCTCGAGAGTGTGCCGGAGCCAATCCGGGCTGGGCCCCACCTTAACGCCGCGGACGACACGAGCCACGTAGCGAGGGCATGATTCGGCATCTTCGATACGGACTGAGACTAAGTCCGAAACGTGATGCGTGCTACGTGATCCGTGATCCGTGATTTGGGGAATTCGGAGCGGGTTGCCGGTTAGTGCGGCAATTTCCCGGGCAATGCCAATCACGCTGTTCAGGTCGGGCCGATTGGGCGTGACTTCCAAATCATAAACGATGTCGCTTCCAGCGCGACCGAGATGCTCCGCGAACGGTTGTCCGACTTTGGCGTCGGGGGTTAAGATCAGGAGACCTTCAGCGTCATCGGCCAGGCCGAGTTCTTTCGGCGAACACATCATGCCTTGAGATTCGACGCCGCGAATCTTGCCGACCTTGATGGTGAGAGGTTGCTCGCCCGGTTTGGCGGGCAATGATGCGCCAGGAAAAATCAACGGAACTTTATCGCCCGCTTGAAAGTTGTGCGCGCCACAAACGATTTGGCGCTCACCTTTGCCGTCATTCACGCGGCAGAGCGAAAGCTTGTCGGCGTTCGGATGTTTGTCGCGTGTGATGACCTGCGCCACGACGATGCCGTCGAATTCGCCGCTGAGTTTCTGCCTGCCTTCGACTTCGAGACCGAGCATGGTGAGACGCTCGGCCAGTTCTTCCGGCGACCAATTGAAATCGACGTATTGCTTGAGCCAATTGAAAGTGACTTTCATCAAGGAAGCGTTCTGTCGGGTTACAACGTTCGGGCGATAGGCACGATCTGATCGAAATGACGATCGCAATGTTCCAAGTCCAAACTGTACTGAGAAGCACAAGCTGCGACGATGATGTCGGTCGTTGGAGCTGTCACACCTCGGTCTCGACACCGGCGAGCCAGGGCGCGCGCTTTGGCCCAAACATGTTCGTTAATTGTGTAAAGCCGCATCTCGGCCTCCAGTTCTTTAATCACAGTTTTTTCGGCTTGTTCCTGAGCCCCATTCCAAAGCTCTACCAGGGTGAGTTCGCACCACGCTGCTTCGCCGCGGCCCAACATGGCTTTCACCCTCAGACCCGCAGTGCTGGCTCGTTGGCGGAGAAACTCAATCCAACTCGAAGCATCCACCAAGGTCATTGAGCAGCGCTTTCCCATTTGTGGTCTTCCCGCATGCGACGCAAGTCTTCTTGGGTCATGAAGTCGGGGCACGAGCCGTGGAGTCGTTCGGCAAGCTTCTCCAGGCGACGCCGTCGATTGAATTCCTCAATAGCAGTCACGATAGCGTGCCGCTTGGTCTTGGCGCCCGTATGCTTTATAGCTTCTCGCAACAGTTTTTCTGGAATATCAACGGTTGTCTTCATGCTTCTACAATATGGACCAGAGGAATCCAGTCAATCAGACACTAGAACTGCCTCAAAAACCGCAGATCATTCTCGTAAAACAATCGAATATCATTAATCCCATAACGGATCATCGCGATTCGTTCGATCCCGAAGCCGAAGGCCCAGCCCGTCCAAACCTCTGGATCGTAGCCGACATTCTCAAAGACTTGCGGATGGACCATTCCACACCCGGCGATCTCCAGCCAATCCTTCCCCATCTTTTTCACGAGCGAACTGCTGAAATCAATTTCGAAGCTTGGCTCGGTATAACTGAAGTAATGCGGACGAAACCGAATCTTCACGTCCGACCCCAGCACTTCCTTGAACACGAACTCGACGGTCCCTTTGAGATCGCCCACGGTAACCCCTTTGTCCACGTAAAGCCCTTCGATCTGTTGGAAGGTTGGGTTATGCGTGGCGTCGGCGTTGTCACGGCGGTAAACACGTCCCGGCACAATAATGCGCACCGGCGGCGGCTGTTTTTCCATGACTCGAATCTGAACTGACGATGTGTGTGTCCGCAGCAGCGTCTTGTTCGGTGTGTTGAGATAAAACGTATCTTGCGTGTCGCGGGCCGGATGGTCGGCGGGCGTGTTCAGCGCGTCGAAGCAATGGTATTCGTCCTCGACTTCCGGGCCGTCTGCAACCACGAAACCGATCTTGCGGAAACTCCGCACGATGTCCTCCGTCACCTGCGTGAGCGGATGAAGTTTGCCTAAAGTTCGCCGCCGCCCAGGCAAGGTGAAATCGGTTGGGTCCTGGGGCAAGGCCGCCTTGAGTTCGAGTTCGGTGCGCCGTTCCGCCAGCGCCCCTTCCAATTCGGTCTTGGCTTGGTTCAGAAGCTTCCCGGCGGCAGGCCGTTCTTCTTTGGGCAGCGTGCCGAGCTGTTTCACCAACGAGGTGAACTTGCCGTGCGTCCCGATATGGTTCACGCGGGCCTGTTCGAGGCCAGCGAGGTCAGCCGCCGCGCGCAGTTCCGCGAGAGCCGATTGCTTCAATGGTTCGATTTCAGTTAAGAGCGACATAACCACAACATTCAGTTGCCAAAAAACAAAACGGACGGCCCTTCGGAGGGTCGCCCGCGGTGTTGAATCAGAAATTTGTTTTGAGTTTAACTCAAGTTTTGGCTGCCTTCGTCTTCAACGCCTCCGTGGCGACGCGGACGAGTTCGGTAAAGGCAGCGCCGTCTGTGGCGGCCAAGTCAGCCAAAACCTTCCGGTCCAGCGCAACTTTGGCGGCCTTCAAACCTTCCATGAAGCGGCTGTAAGTCGTCCCGGCAGCGCGGGCGGCCGCGTTGATGCGAACCTGCCAAAGCGCGCGAAAGTTACGCTTTTTCGTCTTGCGATCCCGGTAGGCATATTGCCGGCCGTGATCCAAGGCATCAGCGGCGTAACGGTACAGTTTCGAGCGGCGCATCCGAAAGCCCTTCGCGGCTTTGATCGTGCGAATGCGGCGCTTGCGCGAAGCGGGGGAATTGGTGACACGCATGGGATGAGGACAGAGTTAAATCGTTAAATTGTTACGGCGTCAAATGTGGCGAACATCTCTCGATAATGTCGCTAATGGCTAAACGGAAGATTCTGAATGATGCGGTAAGCATCGGTTTTGTCGACCACTTTGGCCGTGCCGAGCGAGCGACGGCGCTTGGGGCGTTTGGAAGCGAGCAAATGCCGCTTGCCAGCGCGGGCGCGCAATGCTTTACCAGTCGCCGTAACTTTGAATCGTTTGGCCACTGACTTACGTGTTTTAATGCCCTTAGGGCGACGCATAAATTGCCTTTCTATCAAAAAGAGCGCGCAATATAGAATCAGCCTGCCTGGGAAGCAAGCGGTATTTTTCGGATGGCCGCGGGCGCAGGAATGCTGCGACGGAGCGCGGTGAAAGATCACTGATTTTCCCCCTGTTTTCTTACGGCTTAAGCGGTGCCGGTAAGTTTGCCGAGGATTCGGCCAGCATCCTTAAGGATAAGCTTTAGGTGGTCTTCGCTGCGAAAACTCTCGGCATAAAGCTTGATGATATTTTCCGTCCCGGACGGTCGCGCGGCAAACCAGCCCTGTTCCGTCGCCACTTTAATGCCGCCGATGCCCGCGTTGTTTACCGGATCACGCGTCCGTTTGGCAATGATCGCGTCTCCTGCCAACTCGCGAACAGCCACTGAATCTTCCGTGATGTTCTTGAGCAAACGCTTTTCCGCCGGGGTCGTCTTGGCGTCAACGCGGCGGTAGTGCGTTCGTCCCAGAATTCCAGCGAGATGATCGAAGTATTGTGCCGGATCAATGCTCGTGCAGGCGCGGAGTTCGGCCGCCAGCAAACCAAGAATCAGTCCATCCTTGTCTGTCGTCCAGACTGTCCCATCGCGCTGAAGAAAACTCGCCCCAGCGCTCTCTTCACCGCCAAAACAATACGTGCCTTTGTGAAGTCCGTCAGAAAACCATTTGAAGCCGACCGGCACTTCCGCCAATCGCCGGCCAATGCTTTGCGCCACGCGATCGATCATCGAGCTGCTGACGATGGTCTTTCCAACGGCGGCGGTGAGCGGCCATTTCGGCCGGCGCGTGTGCAGGAAATGGATCGCCGTCGCGAGGTAATGATTCGGGTCCATCAAACCGTGCGAAGGCGTGACGATGCCGTGACGATCAGCATCGGGATCGTTGCCAAAGGCAATGTCGAAGTCTTTCTGCAATTGGACGAGCCCTTGCATGGCAAACTTGCTCGAACAATCCATGCGACTTTTTCCGTCATGATCCAACGTCATGAACCCGAACGTTGGATCAATCCTTCGGTTCAGGACCGTCAGATTGAGCTGATAATGTTCGCGAATTGGCTCCCAATAATGAATCGCCGCGCCTCCCAATGGATCTACGCCAATCCTGATCCCAGAAGCACGGATTGCGTCCATGTTGATCACGTTGCCGAGGTCCCGAACGTAATGGAGCGCGAAATCGATTTGTTTCGATTGTTTCAGCGCCGCTTCATACGAGATGCGCCGGACGTCGCAATTCCTATTCCCGAGCAATTCATTCGCGCGATTTTGAATACAGCCCGTGACGTCTCTATCGGCCGGTCCGCCGTGCGGAGGATTGTATTTGAATCCGCCGTCGGCCGGTGGGTTGTGTGACGGCGTGATGACAATTCCATCCGCGATGCTCGGATTACTGCCGTTGTTCCAGTTCAAGATGGCATGAGAAATCACAGGTGTCGGAGTAAACCCATTATCCTGCTGAATGGTGACGGCTACCTCGTTCGCGGCCAGCACCTCCAAAGCCGTACGCTCCGCTGGAGCCGAAGCAGCATGCGTGTCCTTGCCCATGAACAGCGGCCCGCTGATTCCTCGGTTGCGACGGTACTCGCAAATCGCCTGCGTGATCGCAAGGATATGCGCCTCCGTGAAGGTCCCGTCGAACGGCGATCCGCGGTGTCCGCTCGTGCCAAAGCTCACGAGATCGTTCGGATTTGCCGGATCGGGCGCGCGCTCGTAGTACTCGCGTTCGAGCTTGCCGAGGTCGATCAGCAATTCGGGAGGCACAGGTTTTCCAGCTAATGGATGCGTGTTCATGATGCTTTAAGGCGCTTCACTCGCCGACAATTTCATTCAATCCCTCAATCACTTGCGCCAGTTCTTCCGGACTTATTTTGCCGGCGCGCTTCCAAGCCTTTCTACGGCGCGCGCTCGAATTTGGCTGATCTTCACCCAAGACTTTTTCGGAAGTACCCCCTCAGCCACTTCCAGGGCGAGCGAAAAACCAGCGCGTTGCGGTTGGCTTGTAATGGCTGCGGCGATTACTGTGCCAGAACGTTCGTTGAAAACGTCTTGGCTCAGGGTCAGAACCGGCCGCAACCCGGCTTGCTCGCGTCCGCGGACGGGATCGAGGTCACACCAATAAATCTCGCCCCTCAATATTCTGGCCATGCCATGGCCTCCTCGGTCATGCCTTATTCCGCTAAAGCACGTTCGAATCTCGGGGCCAACTTTGCGCACTCGCGGGCCAATCTCCGTCGGTCGGTCCTGCGAATTTTCTCTTCAAGGGCAGTTCGAATCATTTGGCGGCCACTCTCAAAAACGCGTGCTTTGACCAAAGCGTCCACCTTCCGGAGCAGTGATTGATCAATCGAAACAGCAACCTTCGCGCTATCACTCATGTCGCGAAGTTAGCGTGAGGCTAGTACGAGATAAAGGCAAAATGGATTTCTGCAACAGGGCAGGCCGGAGCGCTGCCCAAAGGGTCGGCCGCGACAACAGCCCAATGCCAATGCGCCTCAGAAGCTCCCGTTTCGCGCGGATGCCGTTTGCCATGGAACAAGATAAAACGCTTGATCCAATCGACATAGGTTGTTTCGGTGCGAATAGAGTAATGCTTGACCCGGATGACCTCGCGGACTTGATCGAGCAGTTTCTTTTTGGGATTGGGAATAACGCTAGGCCCGCCAACTGTGACAAGGTGTGACACTTCAGCCTTTGCTTTTTCCATAGGTAACCCTCTTATGCGGCTAAGTATTTGTTGCTGAGGCCAGGAAGCAAGAGTAATCTGCGACCATGCCGCCTTTAAAGACGGACAATAGGCATTCGAATCACTGTTAGAAATTGAATGTTCATGTCGCCGCGAGTTCGTGGTTTTCGGGCCGACGCTCATCGAGCAATGTTTGCCGCAGGCCGATGGACGGTGCTTGGGCTTCGGATTGCGTCGGGCAGCCGGATAGTGA
>VHDE01000093.1 GCA_016871515.1 Verrucomicrobiota bacterium | reverse complement strand
CGAGCATCGCCCCTAAGCCCATCTGCTGGTGAGCACACCAACAGATCCTTAAGGTGAGCCCCTTTCCGGCCGTTCTGCAACTGCGACCTGAGTGCTTCCAGGGCGCCCCGTTGACAAAACTCATACCAACGCGAAGAAAACCAGAAATGTTATGAAACGATATGTTCGGCCGGCCCGACAAATCCTTACTGGGAACTCAACACTGCAGGTGGCGTTTTGGCGGATAGCATTGCTTTCTATGATTGCTTCAAGCAGCGCACAGGATTCGCCTAAGCTTACCGGAACAAGTGGCGACGCCGTCCCTTTCACCAAGAACACTTACACCTACAAAACCGTTGGCGATTGCGAGATCCAAGCGGATGTTTATCGCGCGGCTGGCGATGATGTTCGTCCAGCTATCCTTTGGATTCACGGCGGCGCGTTGATTATGGGTAACCGGCGAGGGCTCAATTCCGACCAGTTGCAGCAATACTTGAAGGGCGGCTTCGCTGCGGTTTCGATTGACTATCGTTTGGCGCCGGAGACCAAGCTCAAAGCGATCATTGAAGATTTGCAAGACGCGCACAAATGGGTTCGCGCGCAGGGAGCTGAACTGCTGCGCATCGATCCGGATCGCATTGCCGTGATCGGGCATTCGGCCGGAGGTTACCTCACGCTCATGGCTGGGTTCTGTTTGAACCCGCGCCCTAAAGCTTTGGTGTCATTCTACGGTTACGGTGACATTGCCGGGCCATGGTACAGCCGGCCCGACCCGTTCTACAGCCAGCAAACAGCCGTTCCTAAAGACGAAGCGTATGGAGTTGTGGGACGCGGAGTTCTCGCGGAGGATCCGGGAACTCTCAAACGTGGACGCTTTTATCTTTATTGCCGGCAGAATGGTCTTTGGCCGAAGGAGGTCGCTGGGTTCGATCCGGATCGCGAGCCAAAAGCATTCGACCCATTCTGTCCGATTCGCAATGTGACGAAAGAGTATCCGCCAACCATGCTATTGCATGGCGACAAGGACACCGACGTTCCGTTCGAACAATCTGTCCAGATGAGCGAAGAGCTGAAGCGCCGCGGCGTCGAGTGCGAGTTTATCGCCTTGAACGACCGCGGGCATGGCTTCGACGGCGGCCGTGATAAATTGAAAGATCCTGAAATTGCAAAAACGTTTGAGCGGATTATGGCATTCCTAAAGCGGAACGTGTTTCGCTAACGACGCTGGAGTTTGAGTGACGAGAGATCGAACGAACCGGCGCCCTCCGGTCCTCTGTACTCGCAAATCAGCTCAAAACTCCCGGCTGCTTCGGTGGCAAATTCATACCGCACCGGAGTCCACTTCGTGGCTGTCGAAATCCCCTCGATTGAGCGTTCCCCTGAAATTCGAACCAAGACGCCAGTTCGAGGAATGCCGGCAGGCAGCCCACTCACCTTGGCGAGACCGGCAAGCTCGTAGCTTCCAGGTGTCAATGTCACAGTCTTCCCCCAAGATCCGCTCGCTCCCGCTCCGTTCGCGCGGACCTCAAGAATCTCGCGCCCATTCTCACTGGTAGAGCGCCCGGAGGAATCTCCCTGCGTGCCATTTCGGAAACGCCAATCCCGAAGCTGCAGCGTGGAGGCGCTGAACGGGATGGGCGTCGTTTCTGGTCTGGCCAATTGCGCCGCCACCTGATTTACCCGCTGAGCGATCCGCGATTTCAAACCTCTCATCCCGAACTGCGATTGCAGCGAGTCTAAGAGGCCAGAAGATACCTCAGGACGGACGCGTTGCTCAGCCGGTCGACCTTCGCGTTCAGCTTGTCGGTCTGAAAATGATTTGTGAACACTTGCTTGAACTTCTCCAGGTACCGGCGATGTCCTTCGCCTGTCGTTAACAACGCTCTTGCTACGCTGCCTCGCCATGGCGGAGTAATGCTGGTGGAAAGGGAACCGTGCACCCCAAGAATCTGATCCATTCCATGCGGCATAAACACCATCTTGCCGCGCTCCGCATCATGGACGATGTGATAATTGTTCGAGGCCATGCAGTAACCGTCCCAATGAACGAACATGACTTCCAAAGCGGCGAAGGTCAAAAACCGGTCCACGTCTAAAATTTGATCCAGCATGGAAAATCGTTTCGCTGGATCGCGTTCTCGGACGGCCGCTAACAGTGCGTTGAGGTCAGAACGATCATCGCGATGATCGCCCGAATTTACTTTAGGTTTCGGTGGGGTGAGGTCGCCTCCGGAGCCTCCATCATAGAAATTTCCCGCGGTGGATTTGAAATGGCGCTTGACGAATCGTTTGTTCGCGCCCTCGACCAACACGAAAAGGCCAAGATTACGCCCGTTCAAACTGGCAGTTGCATGTCCGGCGCGCGTGGCCGGCACACCGGCTTCGTTGAAAACCTCGCGCGCGAGGGCCTCGTGAAGGCAGGTGGGGTCTTGGACCGAATTGTTCAGGTGAATCTTGTCCAGGCCGCGAAACTTCTGTCCGGGCGCAAACTTATCGAAGTTCAATGTCAACGACGGTTTCGCATCCACCGGTTGGAATGACCACGAACCTTTCAAATGGACCGCGGCAATTGTGTAAACCTTGTCCCCTTCCCGCACAGTCGCCTGCACATCCACTCGCTCCGGACGGGGTTGCCCCCTTTCCTGATGGTAGCTTCGCAACACTCTCATCCCAGAGGCGGGAATCTCGATCTTCAGGCTGGGCACGACGTTGCCGGTGAATAGCTCGTCGCCGTCACCAGCGACAGTTCGGGGGGCGCTGACTGCGAAAAGTAGCAGGAGCAAAAAACAAATGAAACGGCCCGGCCCATCTCTTAGAGAGAAGGTTGTCTTCATCAGCCAAAAAACGGATTGCCGATATCAATAAGACCATCTCTCGGCGCCGGTGTTCATCTATCAGTATACGACGCGACTGACAAAATGGTTCGAAAGTTTAACACGCCACCTTGCTCGAAGTTGCGAAACGCAGGGGAATTGTTTGCTAACGCTTGAGCCGATAGAATTCTGCTCCAGGGGACAATGGTATCGCAAAAGGATTTTGAGCATCGGAAACGTCAATCCATGGGCCAGTAATCGCCTCGGCGGATTGAAGTGTGCCCGGCCCAGGCCAATTCAAAACGAGTTTGCCGTCTTGCCAGATAGGAATGGGCAACACGGGTCGTGAAAGCAGCGGAGGCTCAGCAATGCTTGCGACGAGTTCAGCGCCAAAAACAATGTCGGAGCTACTCGCATCCGCCTGATGGACTTCTACCGCGAAAACGTTGTCTCCGGGAACCAAACTGGCTGAGGAGATGATTTCCGGCCCGCCGAACAGGCTGGCTTCGTGACCCATTGCAAATGTCGCGAAGGTAACGGCTCCAGTCCCCATGCTGAACCGGCTTACTTCAACCCCATTGAGGTAAAAAACCGCGCCATCATCAATAACGTTTCGGAGCGTGAGAAGAACCCCGGCCGTGCTCTTCAATGGAAAATTGAAATGGCCCCGAACGTAGAGCGTAGTGACATGCTGTCCAGCGTCGTTGTTGCGGCTGATCGGGGTCCGGATCGGCATGATTTCGCTGCCGTCGCTGTTATCTCCGATTGGCTGCAGGCCCGCCGGACATTTGCTATCGTCGTAATCGCCATTTTTCCACGCCGTTCCCAGATCCTTGCCGTCCCTGTTGTAGCGCCACTGCATGTCGTCGGAGAAGGTGAAGAGCGAGAGCACGTCCGGTGGATTGCCCACGGTGATGTTGATGGGCGCCGAGGTTGCTGATGATCCCTGATTGTCAGTTGCTTTCGCAGTGATGATGTAGTGGCCTGCTGGAATGTTTCGAATAAGGAGGATGGCGGGAACGACGGTGTCTTCGCCAAGTTTGAGCGGGCCTGCGAAAAACTCCACTTTCGTAATGGACCGGCCGGTTGAAGCTGACGCCGTAGCCGTGATTGTCGCAGTGACGCCGGCGGCGAAGACTGCAGCGTCGGCGGGATTCGTAATGGCGACGGTTGGCGCGAGGGAATCCGAAGGTGGGGAAGGGTTCGCCGAGAGCCAGAAGTCGCTGAAGCTGAGAAGGCCCATGACCATGCGGAGCCAGCGGGCGTTGAAGGCAAGCGTAAGCAAAAGAGTTCGCTGAAACTTCGAAACGAAAGCAAAACTTAGCCGTGGCATTCAACAGGGAATCGACACTGGCGCAATCATAATCTTGAAGACTGCAAGACTGCTGCGGCTATGTGCACACTCCACATGAAACGTGACAAGCACGCCTACCCAGCCACGATTGAGCTCGAATACAATGTCCCCCAAGGTTCAACGGTGCTGGCTGAACTGGCGAAATGCTTGCAATTCGCCAAAGCCGCGCTTGCGTAGCAGGTAAACAAGGCGACCCAGAGCAAACCCACGATAGACAAACTTTTGTCCCATATGAGACAAAACTTTGTCTGCCTAACGCGCGACTGGGCGCCCGTTTCAGCCTGTCAGTTTATTACGGTTCAACAATCACTGGCGTGCCGACTTTGACCATTTGGGCGAGGTACTGCGCATTCCAGTTGGCCAAACGAAAACAGCCGTGGGATTCTGTCCGCCCAACGTCTTCCGGACGCGGTGTTCCATGGATGCCGTAACCGGGCCAATTGAGACCAATCCATGCGGTCCCGACCGGATTGTTCGGGCCTGGCGGAATCGTCAGCGGCCGGCCAATCCGGCGTGCTTCGGCTGATTCGGGGTAGATGTTAGGGTCAAAGCGGTAACTGGGCAGCAATGCCACCTTCTCGACGAAGAGCTGGCCTTGCGGGCGTTTCTCGATGCGCCGGGCAATGCTGCAGGGGAAATGCGCGAGCAGATTCGTCCCGCTGTCGAAAGCTTGCAGAATTTTATCGGTCAAACGAATGCGCACGAATGCTGCCCGGCTGCGCACCGGCGGGGATCGAACATTCGGAATCGTCACAACATCTCCAGCCGCTAGATTAGTCCAATTGATCTGAGGATTGAGGGAGCGAACAACGCTGGGATGCGCTTGCCCAGCCTCAGCCAGCAACTCCACGATGTTCTCATATTCGAGATGTTTTTGGAGCGACTTCGACAGCCAATCCTTTCCGACGGGTTGCAGCCTTGTCAGGTCGTTGGTTGTAATGACGTATGGTCTCTCTGGCGGCTCCACCAACCGCAATCGTTCGCGCGTGGGGAGATCAAGTTCTCCGGTGATCGGGAGGCGCTCCTTTTGCTGAAAAGCTCGAATGGCCATGCGCGTTTGGTAACCCATCGCGCCGTCCAGACTGCCTGCGGAAATGCCGCGTCGCGCCAGCGCCAATTGTGCTTCATAGACATTTCGAGGCAATCGCGGTGCAAAAGCGGATGGAACATTGACTCTTGCCGTGACCTGCGTTGCTGGCGGCGCGGACGTCTGCACTGGCGGCGGTGTGGCAATCAAGTTCGTGGCAACCGGTGCGATGTGCGGCGCCAAATTGGAGGAGATTTGATTCGTTGACCGCGAGGCAACGCGCGCTTCCGGCTTTTCCCGCGGTCGGTTGCCCCACCAGAGCCAGCCCGCGAACCCGAGGACGATCAAAAGCAAGAGCCAATAAAGTTTCGTTCCGGAATCGCGGCCGGATCGAGAGCGAGGCAATTTGTATTTCAAATGCAACCGCACGCGCCATTAAGTCACAGACGAACGCCATCACCCAAGTCAATTTCCAGGAGCCGCCAATTTGTCTCAATTTGTCGGGCTTGCCTTGGGGAGGCATCTTTTGATTTATTCTACGCTGGCGCGAGATGAAGCAGCCCTGCGGCCAACCTCAAAAAGGCGAAGCCGGACTGGATGGCTTCGCAACGCAGCTTGAGAAGACAGCGGCCTAATTAGATTTTTGATCGTGTGAATCCGATAATGGAAACTGAGATCGAGCTGAGACAAGCCCATGACCAATTGGAGCATCAGCTCGCTGAGCTAACCTCTGAATTCTCAAGGCTGAACATTTTCCTCAAGGCGGAAGGCAACGAACGGCGGAAAGCCGAAGAACTGACGCGCAGCCATGCGGCCTTGCTGGATATGGCATCGGACGGCACTGTTGTTTGCAACCCGGAAGGACGCATCGTTTTTTGGAACCAAGGCGCCTGCCGCATGTATGGCTGGTCATCGGAATCGGCCAAAGGCAAGTTAATCACGGAATTGATTTACCCGCCGGAATCGACAAATTTCGCGACCATCCTAACAACCCTGGCGCAAAAGCAGCGGTACCAAGCGGAGGAACACCATCTCAACAAATCTGGGCGAACCATGATCGTCGATTCGCGCTGGGTCCTGGTGCAACATCCGGGCGGCCAGGACGAAATTCTGATCGCCAATACCGACGTTACCGAACAGAAAGAGCTGGAGCGGCAATTCTTGCGCATGCAACGCTTGGAAACTCTCGGCCTTCTCGCCAGCGGCATCGCTCACGATTTGAACAACGTTCTCGCGCCTGTTCTCATGGCCTCTCAGAACCTGCTGAACGAAATCAAAGACGAGATGCAAATGGAGCTGCTGCGGTCCATCGAAGTCAGCGCGCGGCGCGGTGGAGCGCTGGTGCACCAAATCCTGTCGTTTGCTCGCGGTGCAGAAGGCGAACGAGCCCCGCTTCAAGTCAAGCAACTGTTGCACGAGTTTCAAAAAGTCGCCAAGGACACCTTCCCGCGCTCGATTCAGATCGTCACGAGGTTCGGCAAAAATGTCCGTCCCGTGCTCGGCAGCCGGACGGAATTGTATCAGGCTATCATGAACCTGTGCGTCAATGCCCGGGACGCGATGACGAATGGAGGCATTCTCCAACTTGAAGCAAACAATGTTGTCCTCGATGCGCACTTCGTAAGTCGATTTCCGCCCGCCCAGCCAGGAGAATATTTAATGCTCAAGGTTTCCGACAACGGTGTCGGCATCCCGGAAGAACACCTCGATAAGATTTTCGACCCCTTTTTTACGACGAAGGAAACCGGCAAGGGCACTGGCCTGGGCTTGTCCACAGTCTTGGGCATTGTCAAACGTCATCGAGGATTTCTCGATGTGACAAGCAAAATCGGCAAAGGAACCAAGTTCACGATTTATCTGCCCACGGTCGAATCGACCACCAGCACAGGGATCGACGACGTTGCCCCAGTCTTGCCCGGCGGCGATGGCAAACTGATTTTGGTCGTGGATGACGAACGGGTCATACGCGATATCACCGCCTCCACGCTGAAGAAAAATGGCTATCAAATCCTGACGGCCTCGGATGGCACGGAAGGCTTCGCCCTCTTCACGCAGCATCGCAACGAAATCGCCGCCGTGATCACTGACATGTCGATGCCCTACATGGACGGCGCCAAGATGATTCGCGCGCTTCTGCAAATCGATCCCAAGATCAAAGTCGTCGCGATTAGCGGACTGCAGGAGGATTTTAATCTTCCCGACCTGCTGAAGAAACGGATTCCATTCCTGAAGAAGCCATTCGCAGTGGAGAGATTGCTCGAGACTCTGCACGACTTATTCCTCACCGCGCTGGCGAAAACACCGGTGACTTCCGCAAGCACAAAACGCAAAGCGCACACGACGGCTCTGCCGGAGACGATGAGCGAGTAATGCAACGGCAAGTTTCAACGGTAGGGCGAACCTGCTGGCGAGCGGGCAAAGAGTAATCGCGAATCGTTTCTGCCGGCTTACCAGCAGGTTCGCCCTACCGTTGGAAGAATCAGCTAAATCAAAACAAGCGGGATTGGGACAGTCTCTCGTGCGGTCATCGGAGCGCGGATGCCCACATCCGCGCAGTTCGTTGCACCGGTTATGTCGCGGATGTGGGCATCCGCGCTCCTGTAGCAGTGTCCCAAGGTTGTCTGTTTCGATTTAGGAGCAGCTGACTGCTCAGCGCTCTCCGCGAACAACCGAAGCTCGCAGTTGCGCACAAACGCGCGCCACAACGTCGGTCCAATTCCCAGGTCCTGGCTGACGAAACAGCCGCATTGTCGGATACCAGACGCTGTCGTCGCGGCCCAACAACCATCGCCAATCCGGCGCGAAGGGCAACAAGAGCCAAGTCGGTCTGGCCAGTGCTCCCGCTAAGTGAGCCGTAGCTGTATCCACGCTTATGACGAGATCAAGTTGGTCAACGATAGCAGCGGTGCTGGCAAAATCGCTAATTCGTTCGCGCACATCTGTGATTCGGCTCGTTATATCACCTTGTTGCGCGTCACGAGCCCGCTCACCGATCTGCAAGCTATAGAAATCCACCCCTTCAACGTCCAGAAGAGGCCGAAGCAATTCGACCGGCAACGACCGATTCCGATCATTCAGGTGCGACGGGTTGCCAGCCCAGATTAACCCAACCTTTAGCCGCCCGTTGCGCGGAAGCGATGCCTCATTCGCTAATTCGGGCGGGACTTTAAGGTAAGGAACGCGTCGCGGAATGGTTTCCAAAGTCGTGCCGACAAGCCGAGGCAAACTCATCAACGGCGCATGAAAATCAAATGGCGGCGCTGCTTCTCCGCGCGTCAGCAATCTCGCGACGCTTGGGATCATGCGAAACAAACGCCTCAACTCGATTTGACATTCCAAGATGATTTCCGCTCCGCGCTCGATGAGAAGTTCGATGTAACGGACAAACTGAATCGCGTCGCCGAAACCTTGCTCGGTGTAAACGAACAGCCGACGGCCTGCGAGGTTCTCGCGAGCCCAGGCTGGCTGAGGGAAGGAGCGGCGTTTGGGAGCCAATTCTTCAGTTTGCCAACGCCACTCATTCTCTTCCCAACCGGCGCGCAAGCCGCCGGAGAGCAGGAGCGCGAACGCCAAGTCACGGTGGGCTTCGGCAAACCGAGGACTCTTAGCCACCGCTTCGCGCAAGAGCGCAATCGCCTCGGGAAGACGTCCCATTTCCCGCAACGTGTTCGCCAGGTTCAATTGAATCCGAACAGTGCCCGGTTCCAAGCCCCGGGCCACGCGGTAGGAAGCTTCGGCGGCCGCCCAATCTCCTTGAGCCTTTAACGCGTTTCCCAAATGCAAATGGGCTCCGGCAGAGTCGGGACGCAAAGCGGCTGCTTTCCGGCCCGCGTCCACCGCTGCTTGAAATTCACCGCTCGCCTTGAGCGCAGCGCACAGGTTGCTCCACGCATCAAAGAAATCGGGCTTGCGCGACAGGGCTGCTTGGTAAGCAGCGATCGCGTTAGGCAACTGATTGAGCTGCTGCCAAGCGAGTCCGCAATTGAAATGCCAAATTGGGTTGTCGGGACGCAAGCGGGCGGCTGTCTCGAAATGGCCGATGGCTTCAGCCAGCTTGCCTGCCGAAGCCAGCCGTATCGCTTCTTCTTGATGAAAATCGGCGTCTCCAGAATTGGCCAGGCCAGGATTAGCCATTCGTCTGTTTCCTTAGGGCACTTGCGACGTTTTCAATTACCGACGCCCAGTCGCCATGTCGCCGTTGCCGAAACAATCGCATCGTCGGATACCATGGGCTATCCGAACGATCGAGCAACCATCGCCAATCGGGAACGAACGGCAACAACAACCAAATCGGCTTGGCCAGGGCTCCCGCTAAATGCGCCACGGCGGTGTCCACGCTGATGATCAAGTCCATTTTTTCGATAGCAGCCGCGGTGGCTGCAAAGTCATTCAGTTGCGGTGCGAGATCGGTGATGCGACTGCTTCGGACGATTTCGAATAAGTGGCGGCTCGCCGGTCCCACTTGCAAGCTATGGAGATTGCTTTTTTCCAGAGAAAAAATCGGCTCAAACAAGGCCAGTGGTATCGAACGATTCCGGTCCGCGCCGTGCGTTGGATTGCCGGCCCACACAAGTCCAATCTTCAGAGAGCCGGGCGTCGGCGCGGGCACGGGCACTTGCACGCCTGAGGGGACGCGGAGATACGGCACGGCATTGGGAATCGTCTCGGCCTTTGTCGCGAATCGTAAGGGCAAACTCAACAGCGGGATGTGAAAGTCGAAACTTGGCAAGGCGCCGCCTCGCGGCATAACGGCCGATACCCCATTAATCGTGCCCAACAAACGCGTGAGCGGCGGAGGACATTCGACAATCACGCGAGCGCCTTGGCTCGCGAGAAGAGGCACGTAACGGATGAATTGTATTGCGTCGCCGAGTCCTTGTTCGGCATGGACCAGCAACGTGCGCTCGGCAAGGGTTTCGCCCTGCCAAAGGGGAGACGCGAACTCGCGAGGCGCGAAGATCGGATTGGCGGTTTGCCAGCGCGCCTCGAAATCTCGCCACCCTTCGCCAAATCGTCCCGACAACAGCTCAGCAATGCTCAGGTTAAAGCGGGCATCGGCGTAATCGGGCCGACGTTTCAGAGCACGCTGAAAACAGTCGATTGCGCCCGTCACGTCTCGCTTCGCTTGGAGGATCACGCCCAGATTCAACCATCCTTCGGGCAAGTGCGGCTGAATGTTCAATACTTCGCGGCAGAGACTTTCCGCCTGGTCCAATTCATTTCTCGAAGCGAGCAGCGAGGCGAGATTGATTTTGGCTTGGGCGTGATCAGGTTCGAGTTGGAGCAGTTTCTTCAGATTCGCCTCAGCTTCCGCCTCGCGTCCAGAATCCTTAATTGCGAGCGCCAAATTGAGGAGCGCATCTCGGTGCGTTGGTTCAACCGTCAAGACTTTGCGGTAAGAGGTGATGGCAACTTCGACTTCAGAACGCTCCTGTGCCAACAGACCGAGGTTGTAATGGGCCAATGCAAAATCGGGCTGTTGCTCGACAGCACGCTGATAACAGGCCATGGCCTCGAGGTTATTTCCCGATGCGTGGAAGGCATTGGCTAAGTTGTAGTGCGCATCGGGGAATTCCGGCTGGAGCTCGATGGCGCGCTGATAAGAAGCGATAGCTTTAGTCAATTCGCCCAGTTCAGAACAGACCAAGCCGAGCTCATGGTGCGCTTGCGCCGATCCCGGTTGAAGGGCCAATGCTTTTTCCAAATACTCGCAAGCCTCATGCAGTTTCCCTTGTTGACGCCGTAACGCTCCCAGCAGGCAGAGCACTTCGGCGTTCTTATCGTTAGCTTGCAAGATTCGATTGTAGAGCACTTCCGCTTCCGCCCAACGACCGCTCTGATGATGCACCAAGGCTTCGGCAAACCGAGAACGTTCAACCCTCGACGGCGAACTCTCGACGTTCGACGAAGTTCTCGAACTTTGAACTTTCGCCAAAGCCGCACAAACGCGTTCAATGACTGGCGCCCACGCTCTGGGTTCGGTTTGCCGAAACAATCGCATCGTCGGATACCACGGACTATCCTCGCGTCCCAACAACCAGCGCCAGTCCGACGCAAAGGAAAGCAAGGTCCAGACAGGTTTGCCCAAAGCTCCGGCGAGATGGGCCACCGACGTGTCGATGGTAATGACGAGGTCCAATTGTTCGATGACCGCAGCGGTCGCGGCGAAATCGGTCAGATGCGAACTCAAATCGACTACATTCTGAGCATCCTCCGCGGCGCTCCCAGTTTGCAGACTGTAAAACTCGATTCCAGTCATCTCCAGCAACGGCCTCATGAAATTGAATGGAACTGGCCGGCGGTCGTTCGGTTGACTTCGGGACCCGCACCAAACCAAACCGACCTTGAGGCAATCGCCTCGAGCTTGGTTTGCCGGCAGCTTGTGTTTAACAAGCTGATCGCGAGGTGCGCGCAAATAAGGCGCCTCGTTAGGAATCGTGGCCAGCGTTGTGCCGAAGATTAAGGGCAGGCTCATCAATGGCAGGTGGGTATCGAACTTCATCCCGGGCCCCAATGCGGAAAAGACCTCCGCGACCCCGGGAACGGTTTGAAAGATCGAAACGAGCTCCGGTGGGCACCAAACAAGCGCGCGCCCACCACGTGCTTGAACCAAAGGCGCGTATCGCACAGCCTGTATCGAATCGCCGAAGCCTTGCTCGCCGTAGAGAAGAATAGCGCGGCCCGTCAAGTCTTCGCCGTTCCATCTTGGCTGCGCAAATTCGCGTTTGGGAGTCGAGCGGTTTTTCTTTTCCCAACGCCATTCGTGTTCGTGCCAAGCTTCGGGAAATTCACCTTTCGAAGCGAGGAGCGAGAACAATTGCCAGTGAGTATCGGCGTCGTTGGGGCTGACGGTCAGGCCGGTCCGATACGATTCCTCGGCGCGATCAAGCATTCCGAGATCCTGGCAAACCATGCCGAGGTAACGACGCGCGGTTGCATCGTCTGGACGCAACTCGACGACGCGTTGATGGCAATCCAGGGCTTCGCGCAACCGTTCTTCTCGTTCCAAACTCAGCGCCAGGTTTTGCCAAGCATCCGCGTAGTCGGGCCTCAGTGCGATTGCCTTCCGCCACGATTCGTTAGCTGCGGTCCATTGGCCGAGCTCGCGCCAGGCGTCGCCGAGCGCTTTGTGAACCTCGGCATCATTCGCGTTAATCGCGAGCGCGCGCTCAAAGCAATCCACGGCGTTGTGCGGCTTGCCCAATCGCTGCCAAAGCAAACCAAGATTGAGAAGCGCCGCCAGGAATGTTGAATCGACCCGCAGTGTCTTCTGGAATGCCTCCAGCGCGATTTCGAGATCGCCGCGCTGAAGACAGGCCAGTCCAAATGCATAATGCGTCACCGCGCAATCCGGGCGGATCTCGAGCAACGTTCGCCAAACTGGCAAAGCTTCTGGCCAGCGATTCAGGCGCGACAGCAGGTCCGCCAATTTCCGGAGGAGCCCAGCCTCGCGCGGAAAGGCCAAGAGGGCGCGCCGGCAAGCTTCAATGGCTTCGTTCAATTGCGCCTGTTGTTCGAAATCGGCGGCCAAGCGGAGCTGATTAATGGCGTAATCGGGAAAACGCTCGCGCACCATTCGAAAACAAGCTTCCGCTTGATCGAGATGGCTCGACGCTTGATGCGCCAATCCCAAATCCAAATGGACGTCGGGAAAGTGGGGATCAGCCAAAGCGGCCGTTTGGAGACAAGTCACAGCTTGGCGGATCGAGCCGGCGTTGAGTGCGAGGACGCCCAGCCAATAATTGGCGAGCAGATTCGCCGGGTCCAAAGAGAGCACGGAACGGTACAAGGACGCAGCTTTTGGCAAGTCACCCTTCTGCAAAGCCGCGTGAGCTATCGAGAGGCGTTCTTCCAATTCCGGATTAGGCGCAGTCGCACTAGACACAACGGAAAGATTAAAGAGGCAAAGGGGAGCAAATGTCCATTTTCGAGTTCGTCAGTTCGCTGACGGGCTTCGAATTACCGAATGGCATTAGGCTTCAGCCGGTGCGGTGGCCATCCGCAGAGCTGTGTCGCTACAAGCAAATGCTGGCGCCTAAAGGCGAGACTACATACCGGAAAGTTCATGGACAGGCGAGACGCGCGCTGTCCTGCCGGTTTAGCAGTAAACAAGCACGAGCGGATCGATGGGAGTGACGCGATTGATGCTCAAGACCTTGTTGATCGAGGCGTCGGTCATTTCCCGTCCTTTCGGGAGCAAGAGGAAACCGTTCGCATTGTAAATCTCGCGGGCCAGGACCATGCCAGCTTTGAGTTCGATGAGCAGGATTTCGCGTTCGCCGCGAGGCATCTTCGTGAGCGGCGCTGCTTTGGCCAAAGCGCTGATCGCATCGGGATCGAACATCTTTTCAGATTCGGCCTCAATTTCGCTCATGGCTTGGATGCTTGCCGAATGTTTGCTGCAGTAAGTGATCACGACGCAAAGAAGTCGCGAGAGCCACGGAATCGTTTCACCCTTTAACCCATCTGGATAACCAGTCCCATCCCAATGTTCGTGATGCGACCTGATTATTTCGCCTGCCTCTTGAAAAAACGGGAGATGCCCCAGCATCTTTTGCGATTGCTCCGGATGCCTTTTGATGAGGACCATCTCTTCATCGGTGCATTTTTCGGGGCCCCGGAGCCATCGGCGAACAATGCCGCGATCGATCCCGACGAGCGAAATATCATGCAAGGCCGCTGCCCAGAGCAAACTTTTCAACTGTTCGGGCGGCAACTCGAGCACCTCCCCGAGTGTTTGGCACAAAGCTACCGCTCGCAAGGAGGTGTTGCCCAAATTGGGGTGAAAGGTGTAGATCATTTTCACGAAGGCGTCCACTGCCAGAGCCACGCCTTGCGGCGCCGGCGCCGTCCCGCTCACTTCCATCTGTTCTTCAGCTTCCGGGCCGCCATAGCCATATTCACGACTGCCCGCCCCTGCCGTTTGCTGGCTCGCAACGTCCGCAGCGGGCTGTTCGCTCTCTTCAGCTAGCTTTGAGATTTTCAGGTTCAGATGAACATTGCGCTCATGCAGCGCCTTGTTTTCGGTGACCAAACGATTATGGACGATGGCATTGCGTAGTGTGACTAACAATTCCTCGCGCAACCAGGGTCTCGTGACAAATCGGTAGATCAGGTCAGACTTAATAGCCTCGGAAAGCGCCGTCAGGCTCATGCCGCTGCTGAGCAGCAGGCGCGTAATGGTTGGATGCGATTCTTTGACCTTGGCCAGCAAGTCCATGCCGGTCATTTCCGGCATTTCCTGGTCGGCCAGAATCACCGAAAAGTTTTCCTTTTGCAGGATCTCGATCGCTTTGCTGGGACTATCAATTGCCGTGACGTGATAGCCTTCGGGCTGCATTTGCTCTTTGAGCACACCCAGAACCATTTGTTCATCGTCAACAACTAATATGCGAACCCAACTCGGATCGATAAGCGCCGATTTAACAGACATAGACAATCTTCGATTTGCCGAGCACGACATTTTCGCCAAGGCGAGTGAATGTCAAGCACGACTCTGTTTCTGCTGAAAGCCCCCGGCAAAGTCGAGACATGACACCTTAATCGAGCGATGGTGGTTTTCAGTCTTTTCTTTGGCAAACTTGCTCAGGTGCCTTCCAACGGAGTTCCGTATCCGATCTTTAGTTTCGCTGCGCTCGTCCCCTGGACATTCTTTGCGAATGGGTTGAACCAATCATCCAAGAAGTCTTGTTGCCAGCGCCAACTTGATTAAGAAGGTGTACTTTCCGCGTCTGGCCATCCGGATCGCGAGATGTGAGCCTGCTCGCCGTTTCCCAACCAGAACGCACCTTATTCTATATGTAAGACTCGATGATTGCGCCCAAGGCGCGGCCAGTGTGTCCGTTCGAGTGCCTAGCGATATTCTCCGGCGTGCCTTTGGCGACGACTCGCCCCCCTTGCTCCCCCGCCTCCGGGCCTAAATCGATCAGCCAATCCGCAGACTTGATCACGTCCAAATTATGTTCAATCACGACAACCGAGTGACCAGCATCGACGAAGCGCTGAAAGACTCCCAACAGAACTCTGACATCGTCAAAATGCAAACCTGTGGTCGGTTCATCGAACAGAAACAGCGTTGGCTCTTCTGCGCGGCTGCCAGTTTCGGCGAATCCCGACAAATGACTCACCAGCTTTAGCCGCTGGCTTTCTCCTCCAGAAAGTGTGTTGATCGGCTGTCCCACGCGCAAGTAACCCAGGCCAACGTCTTGCAGCAACTTCAGGCTTTGCACGGCACGCTGGGCTGGGCGTGAATCCTTAAACCAAGACAAGAACTGAATGCCCTCGTCCACGGTAGACCCCAAAAGATCGGCGATGCTCCACTTCACCTGTGCGACGCCGGTTTTCAACGGCTGATGCTTCGAGCCGTTGCGGCCACTCACGCGGGCTCCGGCAGCAACCGGCGCGAATAACTTGACTTCGAGAATGTGTGGACGATAACGCCGCCCCTGACACTCCGGACAGCGCACGTACACATCGCTCAAAAATTGCATTTCGATCTTCTCGAAACCTGCCCCCCGGCAAAGTGGACACTGCCCTTGAGCGGAATTGAAACTGAACGCGCTAGCGCTAAGGCCGCGCCGGATCGCAAGGTCCGATTGGGCGAATAACTCTCGAATCTGTTCGAAGGCGCCGATGTAAACGGCTGGATTGGATCGTGGTGTTTTGCCCATAGGCGATTGATCGACCATCACAACCGCGTTGATGTGCTCGACGCCCGAAAGTTTGGCCGCGACAGCCGGGCGCTCGAGACCTTGAATAACTTCCGACTCCTCTCGCGTTTCGCCCACTCCGTTTCCGGGCCCCTCAAGATTGTCTTCTCTAGTTTCTCTCTCGGTTTTCTCACGTCCGCAGTGTGACCTTGGACTTTTCAGTTTTCCTTGCAGGGCGGGCAAGAGAACATCCCGCACCAGTGTCGTCTTCCCCGAACCGCTAACACCCGTCACGCAAACGAGCCGTTCGAGCGGGATTTCCACGGTCAAGTCCTTCAGATTGTTCAGGCGCGCGTGAGAAAGGGTTAGTTTCTTGCTCTGTGCTGTGACGCGGCGCGGCTGCCGCGCCTCGATCTGTTTATGCCCACTGAGATACTGCCCGGTCAATGATTGCGGCGCTTTGAGAATGGAACGGAAAGTCCCTTGAAATACCAACTGGCCGCCCGCCTCGCCATGTCCCGGTCCAAGATCGATGATCTGGTCCGCTGCACGAATCACGCTCGCTTCATGCTCGACAACAACCACGGTGTTTCCCGCGTCACGCAAACATTGCAGAATGTTAATCAATCGGCCTGTGTCGCGCGGATGAAGACCGACGCTCGGCTCATCCAGAACGAAAAGCGTATTGACCAATCGCGATCCCAAACACGTCGTCAAACTGACCCGTTCCGTTTCTCCGCCCGAAAGCGAGCGCGTCGGACGGTCGAGCGTCAGATAACCGAGACCGACCTCGCTTAGGTAATTCAGCCGCGACCGCACCTCATTAATCGCGAGGGTCAAAGGATTTGCTTTCCCGGAAGGGTCCATGGGCGGCACAACAGTTTGAATAAACGCCAACGCTTCACGGACCGACAATTGGTAAAAGTCAGCCAGCGTTATCCCTCTGTTGCAGGACAGTGTGTCCCGCCTGTCCTGCTTTGGGTGTATCGAAATGCTGGACAGGCGAGACGCCTGTCCAGCGACCGGTTCAGGGGGAGCCTCGAGGCCCGAGAGTTTATAAAGCAGCGCCTCTGGCTGGAGCCGGCGGCCTTCGCAGTCCACGCATTTTTGGTAGGACCGGTAACGCGACAGCAACACCCGCACGTGCATCTTGTACGCTTTCGATTCGAGCCATCGAAAATAGCCCTTAACACCATACCAAGCGTGCGGCCATTCGTGACGCGAGTCTTTGCCATAATCAGGATCGCCGTCGATCACCCAGCTCTGCCATTTTTGCGAAAGGCGCTCAAATGGCACGTCCGTCGGCACATTCCGGAGCCGGCAAAATTTCAGCATATCTTCCTGGCACTCGGCTGATTGTCCGGTTTGCCACGGTTTGACCACGCCCTGAGCGAGCGACAGCGATCGGTCAGGAATGGCCAGATCGTAGTCAATGGTTATCGTGCGTCCAAAGCCGCGGCAGGTTGGGCAAGCTCCGGCGGGATGGTTGAAACTAAACAAGCTCGGCGTGGGCGCCCGGTACTCGAGATCACATGGCGCGCAATGAAAACGGTTTGAAAACCGCTGAACGGTTGCGCCGTCAAAATTGTAGATCGCCAATTTGCCTTTGCCAAAATGATAAGCTTGCTCGCAGGCATCCACGAAGCGCGAGCGGCTCGCCGCGTCTAATTTCAGGCGATCCTGGACCACGATCAGACTCCGGAGCTTTGGGGATTCAAATCGATCCTGCGCGTCCTCGATTCGAACGATTTCGATTTCAGCCGCCGGACGAGCCGATACGGCCGCCAGATCGGGAAGGAGCAGCCGTTGATAGCCTTGATTCGAGATCAGCCTCAGGGATTCAGCTAAGGAGATTTTTTCGGAAAGGCTAAGTTCAAAAAGGATCAAAACCTCGGACGCCTTTGGCCCGTCACCGGCTTGTCGTGCCATGAGCTGTTCCCAAACTTGATGCGGAGAATCCTTGCGCACCGCTTGGCCACAACCTCGACAGTACAACGATGACAAATGCGACCAGACCAGTTTCATGTAATCGCAAATCTCCGTCATCGTGCCAACGGTCGAGCGGGTCGATTTGACCGAATTGCGCTGTTCGATGGCTATGGCCGGAGGAATGCCTTGAATGCTGTCGACCTGCGGTTTGTCCATGCGATCGAAGAATTGCCGGGCATACGGCGAGAAGGTTTCGACGTAACGCCGTTGCCCCTCGGCATAGAGCGTGTCAAAGGCGAGTGAACTTTTCCCCGACCCGCTCACTCCTGTAACGACGATCAACTGGCCAGCTGGCAGGTCGAGATCAAAATTCTTGAGATTGTTATGCCGCACGCCCCTCAGGCGAATCACAGATGGCGCAGACGGTTCGGACATGGTGGCGCAATGTAACGGCCAGCTTTCATGTGTCAATCACGGTTCGGCGTGACTGGTGAAAGCTTCGTGTTTGCAGCGTGCCGGGCCAATTTTCGCCAGCTGGCGAAAATTCAGCTTTTGGGGTTTGATGCCGCGGGGCTGAACAGTGATGCCAGCGTGGCGGTATGTTTGAAGCGGTTTTCTGTGCGCTTGGCCAGCGATCGATCTGAACGGGACCGGCTGGACAAAGCGCTGCAAATGTTAGGTGTTAGGAGTTGACCCCAATGACAACTGTTAACGCAGAAGGAACTTAGGTTAAGCGTGCTCCTCGACAACGACGGGAAGCTTATCAAGCCCTTGCCACCTTGTCGCACACGGCGAAGAACGTTTCGATGTCGCTCGGACGTGTGTGGATGTGGGCAGACAATCGAATCTCGTTCCCACCAAGAAAGATGATCTTGTTTCGCTTCAGCGCGTCCAAAACAGGTTGGATGTTCTGGGACTTGAATCGGACCTTCGCGATTGCCTGGTAAAAGCGAGGATCGTCGGAACTGATGAGTTCGAGGTAGCTGCGTTCCTTAGCAAGACGGACCACGAGATTGGCCAAGTGTTGAAGACGTGCATAGACCGCGTCCGGCCCCAGGCTTTTCAGGAATCGCAAGCCGGCCATCATGCCTTCGAAAATGGCGCGGTTGTTCGTGCCGACCATCATGAAGCGCGCAGACTTGAGTTGTTCTTTGTCGTCCCAGCGCGCTGAGGCGATGGCGGGCCAGAGACGATCCAGCAGGTTGTTGCGCCCATAGAGAAAACCGCAGCCCGCCGGTGCGAACATCCATTTGTGCGGACTCCCGGCGAAGTAATCGCAGCCGAGCTCGCGAAGGTTAACTGGCATTTGGCCATCCATATGCGCGCCATCGACCACACTGATCACGCCTTTTTCCTGGGCGCTTTGGCAAATCTGTTTCACTGGGAGGATCAAACCGGTCGTTGTTATGATGCCGCTGAAGCTGAGCACCCGCGTCCGTGAGCCAATCGCCGAGATGAGCCGGTCTGTGATTTCTCCTGGCTCACGTGGTGTGACAGGAATTTCGACAACACGCACACGGATCCCGCGCCGCTTCTCTTGCACGCGCCAGCACATTGTTCCGCCGGCGTGCTCTTGATTGGTCAGAATGACTTCGTCGCCTGCTTGCAAGTCGAGACCATTTGCGATGGTGCTCATGGCTTCCGTGCAATTGTGCGTAAACGCGAGTTCGTCCTTCTGGCAGCCCAGGAACTCAGCGAACTCAGATCGCTCAGGGTCCAATGTTTCATACCCCCAGCGAGGCGTCTCTTCCATGTCCATCGCGGCGGCGCGCTCCAGATAACTTGTCATTGCCTGAAGCACGGGTCGCGGTGTTACTCCGAGACTGCCATTGTTCAGGAAAATGCGGTCGTCAGGCAGAAGGAATTGATCTTGGCGAATCCGAGTCCAGTAAGTGTTGGCATCGGTTTGCGGCAGGTGCTGCGAAGGGAGTGCGGGCAAGTCGGCAGCCCGCACGCGCAGCGGATTCGTAAAGGCCATGGCTGCCACGGCAACGCGGTTGAGGGCTTGACGACGATTTAGGGTCAAGGGGTGGGTTGTCATGTGAGCGTTGTTGTCAACCGAAGCGATACCTAAATCATCCAGACTGGTCAACCTCGCGGAGAAACTCGGAATGCGGAGCAAGTTAAATTTGGTTGAATCGCATCTCGTGCGGACAACGCCAGGTGATTGGCAATGTTTTCAGCTTTTCGGGTTCAATCTGCCGGATTAAAAAATGGGCAGCGCAGTCAACCGACCACTCATCTCATGAGCAAGAGAGCAGCGGGCATCGCGATTTTGGTGCTGATGATCTCAGCATCATGGCTGTGGCTCTATTTGACGCTGCGGCCGAAAGGTATTGACCTTGGCCCTTACGAGGTGCTCGGAGCCCAAGCAGCAGCAGAAACGGCCAAAGTGCTCAAGAACTCCGGACGGATCATTCTCGTTGACGCCACGTTCGGCGATTACAGGATTCTGGCTCCCATCAATGCTGCACAAATAAAGTCATTTCAGAAAAGACTTCGTCAGACGAGTCTGAAAGTGGCGGCAATTGACAAGGTTGCTCTGGCGCCGCCTTCGATGGGGCGCGACGGCATTTTCATGAAGTCCGGAGAGATTGCGCAGGTGCTAGCCCGTTGGCCCGATGCTGACGCTCTCGTATTGTTTGTCGGTTTGGCCGGCCCCGGCGAATTGAAGAGAGACAAACTGCCAGCCCAAAGCCCAAAGCTAATTGTGATCGGCAATTATGAACGCTATTACAAAACCTTGCTCGGAGAAGGAACGATCCAACTGGCCATTGTGCCTCGGGCGCCCACTGAGAGTGAGTCGCCCCAACCGATCGATCCACGGGCTTGGTTTGAACGAAATTACCTGGTTGAAACGCCAGAACGTGCCGGGCAATTGCCGGATTGATTACGGTTCAAACCACACGTACTCGAAAGCCCCTGTCTTCGGCGGATTGTATTCCCACGGTCCCTGCTGGTTGTTGTAATAGATGCCCGGATATCCGACATGGCCATCCACGAAACAAGTCACACTTCGCGCTTTGTTGGTCCGTCTCTGAAATTTCGTGATGCCATCATGCCACGTAACCGGGCCGTGCGCGGCGTACTCGACAGCGAGAATGGTTTTTGTGGTCTCTCGAATGTCTGAGTTCTTTTTGCCGCTGATATTGGGCGCCCAATAAACGCCATTGAAGATGTAACTGTTGTAATCCTGGAACGAATCTCGATAGGACGGAAAGTTCAGCCCAAGAATAAGCGGGAAACCGAAATCGCTCGGACAGCGGAAGATCATATCGTTGGTCGAAGGATTGTTCGTATTGCTCAACCCGACGTACGGTTTGATCAACCGTTTGTACATCACCCATATTCTCTGATCGCCCGGCCACGCGGTCGATCCAGGAAATGTTTCATGTGAATCACCAGCGTAGAGCGTCAGGCCCAGCCCAATTTGGCGAACATTGTTCAGGCATTTTATCTTCTGCGCCTTGCTTTTCGCTTTGGCGAGGGCCGGCAACAACATCGAGGCAAGGACGCTGATGATTGCAATGACGACCAGCAATTCAATCAGGGTAAACGCGAGCCTGCCGCAATGCAGAGTTTCACTCTGCCGTATCGCCGACTTGCGGTCGGCAGCGTGTTCGCCCCCTCCGGCGGCAGCGATTCCACGAAGATGCTGCAGATTGAAAATCTGCGATACAGCAGAGTGAAACTCTGCGCTACGAAGAAAGCGTCCGGGCCTGGAAACAAAGGTTGCGCTGGCAAAATGCCCCGAAATCGAGAAGCGTTGATTCGACCGCGTGAGCTTTGAATGCTTTGAGTTCATCTGTTGCTCCCATCGTTGCGGCACGATTCTGCCGAAGCGCGACTGGGGCCACAAGATGAAAAGAAAACGTCTTCTCGGCGGCTCATAGAGGCTTTTCAGCAGTCCTTCCCAATAACTTCTAAGCAGCCTGTTCTATTTCAATGAGTTGGTATCCGAGCTTTTTGGCTTCACGCGTCAAGTAACCAAGCCGGTGAGCTTCGGCCTGAGCGAGGTACTTGTCCATGTCCAA
>VHDE01000092.1 GCA_016871515.1 Verrucomicrobiota bacterium | reverse complement strand
TCAGCGGGAAGGAACTCGTCATCAACTACGCGACGAGCGCCGGCGGCAGCGTGCGGATCGAACTGCAAGACCCCGACGGCCGGCCGCTGTCCGGTTTCACTTTGTCCGACTGCCGCAATCTCGTCGGCGATACGATCGGGCAACCCGTGAGCTGGGCGAAGGGAAGCGACTTGTCGGCGCTCGCGGGGCAAACGGTGCGTTTGCGATTCGCCATGCAAGAGGCCGATGTGTTTGCGCTGCAGTTTCGCTATTAGAGCAAAGGGTCAGTCCCACACAACGACATGTCTTGCGTTGCCCCACCGGCGCAGGCGCGGCTGTTTTGACGGCCTGGCCAGAAAGTTGCGCCGCGAAATGACTCGGCTCGGATGCGCGTGAACAAGAAGGCTTTCTCCCAGAAGTGCCGGTGCCGTCAGGTAGGCACCCTTTACTCGCGGATCCAAGTTGAAGGTGATGTCGGTAAAGGGGTCAGTCCCACACATTGACACTACCCTCTCCCCCGCCGCTGGGCCGACAGCAGGTTCGACATTCCAGACAAGCCGGCCAGTCCCGTGACGGCGGCGGCCGTGTTGCTGTGGAAGGAGCGACGGTTCATCGGTCAAGGGTGATTCAAGGCGCGCCGCTTCGGACGCGGTAGAGGCCTTGCGTCCGAGGGCTGGTGGATTGGGCCCAGGAGGCCAGTCTTGGAATCGTGTCTATTCATTATTCATGTGATGAGCCAATTGAAGAATGAGCAGGTACGACTCCGCCAACGTTTCGTTCCCGCGCTCCGGACTCCACGGTCGTGCCACGGATATTTCATGGTCCATCCACAGCGGGGATGGGCTGCGGCACGCCGCCCCACTTGTCGCGCGGGTCGTAATACAGATCATTCGGCGCGGGGACGATTCGCTTGATCAGTGTGTTTCCAGTCCCGTTGGGATCAGGCCCGGCTATTTCATGCCACCGCCGGTACTTCATGTTCACGGCCTGCCCGCCGACGCAGCCCACGGTCGCGCTGCCCTTGACGTCGAGATTGGCCCGGGTGTTGTTCCTGCCCGCGTGCCGCTGCGAAATGCCCTCCCACGGCGAGCAACTCGCGTCATTGAAAAAGAGGGGATCCAATTCGTCCGTCTCCCATTGCACGATGTTGCCCGGTTGAAACGCGCTGATCTTGAAGGTGCGTCCATCCGGTTGGAGCCGAGAGACCCGTCCGGTTCTCGCGGCGGTGTAGCCACCGACGTGTCCGCTCCAGACATAGCTGGTGATCTTGATCGGGCGTTGCAGATACAGACTTCTTTTCGCGCCAGCCGACTCGACCACATCCTTCGGGCACAGCAGCGTTTTCTGAGAACCGCCGAGGTAACGGGCCAATAGCCCGGTCTTGAACGCCTCGAATTGATTGGAGAGTTGACGTTCCAGCGTGGCATCGGTGGCGGCTCCAGTGAATTGAGACATGCGCTTTATGCCGTAAGCCCAGCCATCCGGGACGGTGACGTTGTCGCCCCAATTGGGATGCGGCATGTCGTCTTCGTTGTCGCCACAGTACAAGTGCGTGGCCAGCATGATCTGCCTGGTGTTGTTGAAGTCGATGGTGTTTTGCGCCTTGTCTTTTGCGCGGGAAAGAGCGGGCAACAGGAGCGAAGCCAGAATCGCGATGATGGCGATGACGACGAGCAGTTCGATGAGCGTAAAGGCGTCCACAGGAGCGCGGACTTTAGTCCGCTTCAGCGCACGGTTTGCTTGCGGGCGTCGAAGCCGAATAAATTCCGCGTTCCGATTGCGGCTACGGTGAACAGTTTGGGGCGTTTTCATTTCCGTTCCTCCTTCGCTTTTTGTGCGACGTCGAGTTTCTCCAGCGTCGGCGCGTGCCAGAAACGGATCGTGTCGTCGTCGCCGGTGGCCAGCCACTGACCATCGGGAGAGAAGGCCAAGGGAAAGACATCTCCCGAATGCCGCAAAACGACGACTTCCCGGCCCGTCATCAAATTCCACAAACGCACCGTGCCATCTTGGGAACTGGTGGCGACGGTCCGTCCATCGGGTGAGAACGCGACGCCAACCACATATCCTTTGTGGCCGCGCAACAGGGCCAGGTTGCGCCGTTCTTTGACGTTCCAAAGACCCAGTGTCCGATCCGTGCTGGTGCTGGCCAGCGTCTGGCCGTCGGGAGAAAAAGCCACTCTCCCGACTCGGTGTGCGGGTTTTTCGACCGGAATCGGCTGGCCCTGGCCCAGCGCATCCCAGAACGTCATCCCGCCCGACCCGGAGCCGCCCGTTACCGCTGTCCCTCCGTCCGGCGACAGGACGAGGTCCTGCACCCCATCCGCAGGCTCGCACAAGGCTACGGCAGTCCGACGAAAACACGACACGCGGACCTCCCAACCGCTCTCGCTTAGGTAGCGGAACCGTCCCGATCTCGGTTCGGGTCACCGCGTCCCAGAGCTTCAGGGTCGCTGGCGGCAAACCCCTGGACTGTTGCTTCTGTTCATCCTCCCAACTGATCGAGGCCAGGTATTTCCCGTCTGGCGAGAAACCGAGCCCACGCACATCAAAGCTGTGTCGCAACACCGGCTGCCGGTGGAACTCGTCCTGCCAGATTTCCGCGACATCCCACCGCCGGACTGTTTTATCCAGGCCGCCCGACGCAAGTATCCTTCCGTCGCTGGTGAAGGCGACGCCCAAGGTGGCATCATCATGGCCTCGGAGCGTCACGGGCAAGCGCTCGTCCTTCATGTCTCGGAACACGAGATTTCCAATGCCTCTACCGGAGACCAGTGATGTCCCATCGGGCGATAATTTGAACAACGCTCCATCGGTCCAACGGCTGTGCGGCACGGGCCGCCCCTCCTTGAACTCCGTGGAATTCATTTCCCAACGAAGGATGGAATCTGTTCCCCCAGTCACCAGTTGCTGGCCGTCGGGGGAGAACGCCATGCTCAGGCCACCCGGCAGGGCCTGCTTTTTTTGCGGCGGCGTCTCAACATTCGAAATATCCCACCACTGGATATTCTCCGCGCCGCTGCTAACCAGCAGGCTCTTTCCATCCGGCAGGAACTGAACCGCCCAGATATAGCGCAGCTTCGTGGACAGACTGGCCATCCGCCTCGGGCTGTGAATGTCAGAAATGTCCCAGAGAAGAATCTGATTCGTCCCACTGCCCGTAGCGAGCAGACGTCCGTCCCGCGTGACGGGTCGGGCCTGGATCGGTTCGTCGTTGAGGAAGCGATCGAGTTCGTCCGCCATCTCGCGTGCGCTGACGTAACGCTTCTCCGGCTCTTTCTCCAGGCACTTGAGGTAGATGGTTTCCAAATCGCGCGGTACGGCGGCATTGAGCAGACGCGGTGAAATCGGTTCGGTGTGTATTACCTGCGTCACGACGGCTTCCAACGACTCGGCTTGAAACGGCGCGCGCGCCGTCAGCAGGAAGTAGAGAATGCCACCCAACCCATATACGTCACTGTGCCGGCCCACCTTGCCACGGCTGCGCGCTGGCCTGCTCCGGCGGCATGAAGTTCGGCGAACCGAGCACCTGCCCCGTGACCGTGAGGCTCGATTCGCCATCGAGCCGTTTGGCCAGGCCGAAGTCCGTCACGCGCGGCTGATCGCTGGCCGAGTCAATGAGCACGTTCGAAGGCTTGAGATCACGATGCAGGATGCCTTGCTGATGCGCGTAGTGAATGGCTCCGACGATCTGCTTCACATAACGCGCCGCTTGCGCCGCCGGCAATGGCCGGCTGCCGACGAGCTGCGCCAGGTTCTGCCCTTCGACGTAATCCATCGAGAAGAAGTGTTGGCCCTCATGCGTGCCGATTTCATGAATGGCTACGACGTTCGAATGCCAAGAGGTCATTAGAGTCACATCTTAACGTTTAATATTTCATGCCCTTGGCGCAATTCTTTCCCTAAAGCGTTGTCCGCCGCCAATCGCTTTCCGTAACGCCGGTCGCGCCATGCCAGCGACGCTACTCGCCTCTGGCAGCCGGGGTCAACGCCTAACCGGTTACATGTTAAGATATGACCCTAGGCCGTCCGTGCGTGTAGACCCTCCGTGCTTTGTTACGGTCTCGCCTATCGGATGAAGCTCGATTCCTGTTCAAGTCCTTGAGTCTTTGCGTCCTTGTGCCTTTGCGTTAAGTCTAATTGCCGGATTTGGGTTCAATCTCAACCAATGTGGACTGTTGCCCTTCCTCGAAGTCCGCTTAGAATCGGCGCATGTCCGGACGTTTAGGCATTGACTTTGGCACTTCCAATACCGTTCTTGCGCTCTGGGATGAAACGCGCCGCGAGGGTTTGCCGGTGCACGTTCCGGATTTCGGTCATCCGTACCAATATCGAAACGAACCTGTCTCGATTATCCCGTCGCTGATTCATTACGCCCCGGACGGCCGCCGTTGGGTGGGCGAACAAGTGCGCGAGAAGAAACTGGCCTCTTCCGAGCGGACATTTAGTTTGATCAAGCGGTATGTGGCCAACCGCAGCCCGGTCAATCGCCGCTTGGACGGCCGCCAAATCTCGCACTGGCAGGCGGGGCAAGATTTTCTTTCGGCCGTCCTCCTGTTCGCCGCGGAAGACCTGCAGCTTCGCAATGAAGAGGTCGCACTGACCGTCCCGGTTGAAGCTTTCGAGCATTATGTCGATTGGCTGACCGGTGTTGCTGAAGCGGCTGGATTTCCTCGTTTCAGATTGATCGATGAACCTGCCGCGGCGGCTCTGGGTTATGGCGCGCACATTCAGCCCGGCAACGTTTATCTCATCTTCGACTTCGGGGGCGGAACTCTCGATGTCGCGGTGGCCTTGATCGAGGAACAGGAACAGCTCGAATCCGGACGTCGTTGCCGCATTCTGGGCAAGGCCGGAACGGAAATCGGCGGCAGCAGTCTTGACACCTGGCTTTTCCAGGAGTTCTTGCGCCAAAACAACCGGCAGGACACCAGCGACGATATTCGCCGCATCAGTTCGGAGTTACTGAGTGAATGCCGCGCAGCCAAGGAACAGCTCTCTTTTCACGAGCGCGCGGAAGTTCGAGTCGCGAACCCGCACACCGGCGCCGCACTCGCGGCCGAGTTCACGCGCAACCAATTTGATGACCTGCTCGACCGGCACGAAACCTTTGCGCAAATTGACCGAACGATTCGTCGCGCCTTGAACTCGGCGCGCGACCGCGGGTATGCCGAGGATCACATCAAATCGGTCCTGATGGTCGGAGGCAGCAGTTTGATCCCATCGGTCCAGAAGACAGTGCAACGCATCTTTGGCAAGGAGAAGGTAATGCTCGAACGCCCCTTGGACGCCGTTGCGCGTGGGGCGGCGGCATTTGTGGCCGGCGTGGATTTCTACGATCACATCCAGCACGATTACGCCATTCGTTGGGTCAACCCTCAAAAGGGTGATTACGATTATCGCGTTCTCGTCAAATGCGGCGCGCATTACCCGACACAGGAAGCCTTAGCGCGCATGACCGTGAAAGCCACGCATCCCGGACAAACCGAGCTTGGCATTGCGATTTTTGAGATGGGACAACGCGCGGAGCGAAATAATGGCGAGTGTGTCGAACTGGTCTTCGATCCTTCTGGCGCAGCGCGTGTAATGCAAGTCGCGCCGGATGAACAAGAGAGGCGCAGCCTATTCTGGGTAAACGAACAAAGCCCAACCTTTCTCCAAGCCAATCCTCCCGCGCAACCGGGCGAAGCGCGATTCGCCGTCGAGTTCGGCATTGATGCCTACAAGCGCCTGATCATTACGGCGCGCGATTTGAAGTCCGGGCAAGTGACGCACCGCGATTACCCGGTTGTCAAACTGACCTAACCTCTGGATCGCGGAATTCCAGCGAAGCTCCCTTTTTGA
This sequence comes from Verrucomicrobiota bacterium, assembly GCA_016871515.1. Lineage (GTDB taxonomy): Bacteria > Verrucomicrobiota > Verrucomicrobiia > Limisphaerales > SIBE01 > SIBE01. The sequence goes on along the minus strand of VHDE01000092.1, from coordinate 15,965 downwards.
CACGCTGGCGGGGACAGGTCATAGTAGCCATCGTAACGCAGACTGAAAGTCTGCATCATGGGCAACGGACTGGTACAGCAACCGCCAAACTTAACTGAACCAAAATATGGATGGGCATCTCAACCGTTCGTCGCATGGCAAACCATTTGTCCTCGCGTTAGTTCTCTCGTGTTCATTCGTGCAAGCGGCCGATCAGCCAGTCGCCAGATTCGAAAGCACAAATGTCCTGTCGCGCCCGGAAGGCTACCGGGAATGGATCTTCGTCGGCAGTTCAAAAGGGCTGCGTTATGAAGAGAACATTGACAAAGCCGGCTACCCGAAGACCGAAAAATTCAACAACGTTTATCTCAACCCCGCGGCGTATCGCGAATACGCGAAGACAGGAAAGTTTCCGGAAGGCACTGTGCTCGTCCTCGAGATCTTCAGCGCTGAGACGAAAGCTGAGCCGGGCCTCCAAGGTTCATATCCGAAGGAGCGCGTCGCGCTCGAAGCGGCCGTCAAGGACAGCAAACGATTTCCGGAAGGTTGGGCTTACTTCAGTTTCACCGGCAAAAATATCGAGATCAAGGATCGGGCCGAGCCGCGTCCGAAGGAGTCGTGCTATGCCTGTCATCGCACAAAAGCTGCGGATGACAACGTTTTCACGCAGTTTTATCCGGTGTTGAGTTCGCTGCGCAGAAAGTAGAGATTCGGTCGAAGGTGCTGAACGGTGATGTCGAGCGCAACCGTGCGTAACTAACTTTCAGCAAAGGCTATCAGCATCAAAATAGGTTTGCCGCTCAATTTTGTCCGCGCGGACAAAATTGGGTGTGATCGCCCAGCCAGGGAAACTCACGGTCCACCAAGCGCCTGATCAGTAGCCTCGGCCAAAACCGCGAGCCCTTCTTCGAGCGCCTCTTGAGGGATGGTCAGCGGCGGCGAGATTTTCACCGTTTGTCCCCACGAGCCAACGGGGCAGAAGAAGAGCAGACCTTTGTGGAAGCAGCGTTCGACGATCGAATGCGCGAGATCGTGGTCGGGTTCCTTTGTGCCCGGTTTTACAGTTTGCATTCCAGCGACCAACCCGCGCGCAGTGACGTGGCCAATGACCTTCGGGTACTTCGATTGAATCTTTTTCAGGCCACCCAAGAGAATTGGTTCCAAGCGTGCCGCGTTGGCGGTGAGATTCTCCTTCAGGATCTTCTTGATGTTCGCTAGTGCCGCCGCGCAGCACACCGGGTTGCCCGTGTGCGTGCTCGTCATCGAGCCGGGCGGAAACTGGTCCATGATCGCTTCGCGCCCAAGGACCGCCGAAAGCGGCAGTGAACTGCTGATTCCTTTCCCACAGCAAATGATGTCGGGCGCCACGCCGTAATGTTCGAAGCCCCAGAACTTGCCCGTGCGCCCAAAGCCCGCCTGCACTTCGTCGAACACCAGCACAACATCGTGTTGCTTGCACCACTCGGCCATGCGCTGAACGTACTCTACGGGCGCGAAATCTGGTCCAACACCCTGGTAAGTTTCCATCAGCACGCCAGCGATGTTTTCTGGTTTTAAGCCGCGTTGTTCAATCGCCGCCAGAAATGTGTCGAAGCTCGTATCCTCTTGCCAGTAACCATCGGGAAAGGGCGCATTTAAAATGGCTGGGTCCTCATTGACGATCCACGATTTCTGTCCGGCCATGCCGCCCGCTTGCTGCGCGCCAAGTGTGCGTCCGTGAAACCCGCGTTCGTACCCGACGATGCCAATTTTTTTCTTGCCCCCCTTCTTGATGCCGTGCGCGCGCGCCAGTTTGATGGCGCATTCGGTGGCTTCCGATCCGGTTGTTAGCAAAAAAACTTTCTTTAAACCCTCGGGCGCGAGATTGGCCAAATGCTCGACAAGCTCCGCCCGTTCTTCGCTTGGAAAACAATAGTTGTGCAGCAAACCGCTGTTGACCTGATCGATGATCGCTTGGCGAATTTCCGCCGGACCGTGGCCGGCATTAGTGACAAGCACGCCGCACGACCAATCGAGCCATTTGTTGCCGTGCTTGTCGTAAACGAAAATGTCTTCCGCGCGATCCCAGACAAGCGGCGGCTGGCCGCGCATTGAGATCGGCTCGATTTGGCGCAACTTCTCGAGCGTCGGGACCGAGTTGGGGTGTGGAACCGGCGTTGCGATGCGACGGTACTTCGTTTCGACGTGAGGAACTTGTCTGGGGGTGATGCTAAATTCTTTGCCCATAATTGAAATTACAAAAAAAGAACTACGCACTTTGTCGCGTGCTTCCTTGAGGGCAGGATAACCACTTCGCCGATCACAGGTTTGCCCACGCAGCATCCTCCTCTGGTGTGTTCCACTCTTTCGCCAGTGCTGGTTCGCTCAAAAGCAAACCATTGAACGACTCCTCGGAGCGTCGCAGTCTGAGAAAGCGGGCGAAATCATCAACCTCACGCTGCAACGGCTCCGGCAGATCCGCAATCTCCTTTTCGATCAACTCTCGCGTACTCATAGCAGTATTATCAGCAACTTAGGCCGCCAAGTAAACCTTCCAGACACAAGAACTCGTGACTGTCGGAGGCTCCTCAAATCGCTTTCTCGTAAAGACGTTGAAACACCTTCTCAATCCCTTCCGCCGCACGATTCGGATCCACAATCGTAATGCCATCCAAACCAAAGCGAGCCGTGACGGGCGCGCCTTTGCCTTCGCTCAGATATTCGAAATTCAGGTCACGCACCAGCGCCGCAGCATGCACGATCGCGGTCGTAATGCGTCCATCCTCGGCCGTGGGATACAAAGGAGCCACCTCATTGAGGCTTGCTCCGGAGAATTTCATTCGGCAAATGGCGACCAACCCCACCGTCAAGCTATCTACGCCGTAGCCAACATAAGCCCGCGAGCCGTCGGGGCGGATCACGTCGCGCGTGAAATGATTGTTTGACGTCCGGCTGGCGCCACCTTTGTTCCACCATCGGAAACCGCGATACTGTTGGTCGCTTTCCACCTTGCCATCGGCGCCGACAATTTCGTGGCCCTGGTTGACGGGACCTTCGAAGTCAGGGGGCGTGATCCAGTTGTTGTGGAAGTTGATGCTCATGCCGTTTTCGAATTCCACTCGGACTTGCACGGCGTCGTAGGCGTTAATGCCGTCGCGAACCAGGCGTTTCTTTTGGCCGACCGCGGTCAACGAAACCGGCTTGCTCCGATAATAACTGTAAATCAAATCGACCCAATGCGGCCCGACGTAGCTGAACGGGTCACTCGACTCGACCCACTTGAACGTGCTCGTGGAAACTTCCAGCGGTTCTTCCAGATAAGCGGCGCCGTAAAGCGGCGCACCAATCCTTTTTTGAATGTCATCGCGGACACGAAGATGATCCGGATCGTAGCGCTTGTGCATATCCACCGCTACGACGCGGTTTTTGGCCCGCGCCAGCTCGATGATTTGGTCGGCTTCCTGAATCGAAAGACACATCGGCTTTTCAGTGATGATGTGGGCGCCTTTGGCCAGAGCCGCTAGAATTGGTTGTGTGTGCAGATGATCGGGAGTCGCTACCGCCATGACGTCTAGATCAGGAAAGTCGCGCAGAACATCAAGCCACGGCGTTTCGCCGGAATAGGCCTTCGGCGTGTGACCGGTCCACTGTTTGAAATTCGCCTGCGAAAGTTGCGCGGATTTCTGCGAACGCGTCGCCACGGCGGCCAGCTCGAACTTCACCCCGGCAAGATCGCGCGACCAGCGATCCAAACCGACGCGCGCAAGCTGTCCGCTGATGCCGAAGCGTTGCAAATCGGCATACGCGCGCAAATGCACGTCGCCGCCGAACATCCCCGCGCCAATCAAGGCGATTCTAATGGTGTTATCCATAGCACTGATTCTTCGGACGGAGTCTGTATAGCCGGAGAGACGGTGATGCAAACTATTTTAGCCAGCGTGGCCCATCGCAGCGCATAGTTTCACTCTGCTGTATCGCAAAATTGAATTCTGCGGATCGCTCGCAAATTCGAGCGTCGTGGAAGGTGCGGAGGGTCTGCTGATTGCAAATCGGCGTTGCGCAGAAAGTGGCACAGGAGCTTTTCGCCAGACTAAGCTAGAGTGCGGATGCTTCTCGTCGGCCACTGCCAAACAGTGCATCCCGAAGTTGTCGGTAGCGGCGGGCATCCTGCCTGCCGCAGAGGGCGTGCATCTTGCCGCCCGGAGCAACGCCTGAAACGAGGAGGCTGCGTTCTAGTGCGTACGCGTGATCCGCCGGGCAAGATGCCTCGGCTCTACGGCAGGCAGGATGCCCGCCGCTACGATTGTGCCGACAACTTCGGGATGCGCCGGCTGCGAAAAGGCTCACGACATTGTAATCGTCGGAGTCGGGCGCTTGTGCTGAGATACGCCTTGAGCGAGCAGTTGGTTGGAATTGAAATCATGATCGCACTCAGAGAACGACTATGAACGGAATGCAGCCTGCAGAAAACACGGATCGGACCTGGGATATCATTTGTCATTTAACGGCGCTGGCCGGATTCATCGGCATTCCATTAGGCGCCATCCTGGGGCCTCTCGTGGTTTGGCTGGTCAAAAAGCAAGAGCTTCCCTCGGTGGACGCGCATGGCATCGAGGCGCTCAACTTTCAAATCTCAATGGCCATTTACACGGTGCTTGCCGCGCTCGGAGTGTTTGTATTGATCGGGATGTTTCTGCTGCCGCTGGTCCTCCTAACCAATTTGGTTCTGATCATCGTTGCTTCAGTCAAAGCTAGCAAAGGGGAACTCTATCGTTACCCACTGACGATCCGATTCATCAAGTGAACGAGAGCTCATGCGAAGAGAAAACATCGCGCAGCTTCGAAGTCTTCAAAAGGGGCAAACCGCAAAATTTACGTTCGTTCGCGACGGGATAAAGATTGAAGGGTTCGTGGCGAATTTTGAGGGCCAGATTGTCGCCTACGAAAATCTCTGTCGTCACTTGCCCTTGACCCTGGATTACGCGGACAACCGTTTTTTCACTGCTGATGGAAGGCGTTTTATTTGTCAGACGCACGGGGCGATTTATGAACCCCTCACGGGCCGCTGTGTTGAGGGACCTTGTTTGGGGGCGAGCCTTAAGCCCTTAACGGTGGAGTTGGACAACGAATCGATTTGGCTGGTCACGCCGGATTAGCTGCTTTTTCGTTGTCAAAGAAAGTTCATGGCCACAAGAATGCCCTCCATGAGAAGACTTCTATATCTTTCTCCATTCCTTCTTCTTATTCTCGCGGGTTGCGTTACGCCGCCCCCGCCTGCGCCCGAGCAAGTTGCTGCCCAGGACTTTGGAAATTATCCGGAGAATTACGAAGCGCTGATCGAAGCGCATTTTGCGAAGACGCTTTTCCAACCGGAAGCAGCCCGGTACCGCTTCGGCACACCTTTCAAAGGCTACATTCAGGAAGGCCCTCTTCTCGGTGGGAGGATTCAGGACACCGGCTATTTTGTCGAAGTTTGGGTAAGAGCCAAAGACCGTTCAGGCGCTTATCTGCCGGAACAACACCGGGGAGTGCTCATTAAAAATGGCGAAGTCTTGATGGAGTTCACCGCTGCGGAATTGCCGACGGTCCAGCGGGCGCCTTGAACCAACGCAATTCGCCAAGGTCTTCTCGGTGGACTGCCTGCTGCAGACTGCTCCTCGACACGGAGTGAACTTGATCGCATCGTTGCTGTGTGAAACCTTGGCTGAAGAGACGCGGAGTAAAAGCAACGATCGGCTTGATTCTCGCGCCGTGCCTCGTGTTCGTTATGTTTCGCTGGTTTGAGCATAGTCAGGTTTATATTCCCTACGGTTCCATTCAGGAAACGGGCGCCGCCTTAGGCCGTCCTTGGGAGGATGTCTGGCTCCGAGCTTCTGATGGAACCAAACTGAACGCTTGGTTTTTTCCGGCCGAGACGAATTCACCCCGAGCGCAGATGGCGGTTCTGCTCTGTCATGGCAACGCGGGAAACATCAGTCATCGCTTCGATTACTATGAACTTCTCCTCGGACTTGGAGTGAACGTGTTTGCGTTCGATTATCGCGGATATGGTCGAAGCGCCGGTCGCCCTAGCGAAGAAGGGACTTATCTCGACGCCGAAGCGGGGTATCGCTGGCTCCGGGAACGGAATTTCGCGGCCACCAACATTGTCGTGCTTGGTGAATCGCTGGGCGGCGCGATCGCAACCGAGTTGGCGGTGAGAGTGCCAGTGGGCGGAATCATCTTGGTCAGCAGCTTCACGAGCATTCCCGCCGTGGGCGCCGAACTATTTCCCATGCTTCCGGTCAGGTGGATTTGCACAATTCAATACGATACTTTGAGCAAATTGCCTCGCATAAAAGTTCCGGTGTTGATCATGCACAGCCGCGAGGACTCGATCATTGGCTATCATCACGGCGAAAAGAATTTTTCGGCTGCGAACCAGCCGAAAACGTTCTGCGAATTATCTGGCGACCATAACGACACATTGACTACGGATTTGGCGACACATCGAAAAGGGATCGACGGCTTCTTTGCTTCAATTTCCGAAACTGCAGTTGAGACCTCGAAAAGCGCGAAAAAGACGAAACAGGAGTAACCTCTTCCAACCCTAGCGGGACGTGTGCCAATAAAGCGGCGTGAACGCCGCGCTCCTAGCGCGAAAGTGTATGCAAAGAGGCGCGTTCTCAACCGGGCGGCCAGCTCATCGGCCGTCCACCGAGAATATGGCAATGCAAATGCGGCACGGATTCCCCACCATTCGGACCATTATTGACGACGAGACGATAGCCCGTTTCTTTCAGGCCCAACTTCACCGCGACTTCGGCAGCTTTCAAAAGCAAATGACCGAGGACCTGGTGATCGCTGGGTGTCGCCTCGGCGATGCGCGGAATCGGCTTCTTGGGAACGATCAAGACGTGGACCGGCGCCACAGGCCGAATATCACGGAACGCCAGCACGAAATTGTCTTCAAACACGATCTCGGCTGGGATTTCGCGATCGGCTATTTTTTCGAAAAGGGTTTTTGACACAAGAAAACTAGAAGAAGAATTTGTGTGTGACGTTACTTGACAATCACTCCGCACGATGAGGGTCGATCTTCTAGAGTCAGACATTGGCGAAGGTAATCGACAATCTGGTCATTCAAATCCTGGCAGCGTGTGCTCCACCGTTTTGCCCCCAAGAGCTGTTTCACACAAGGACGCAGACCATTGAATTGGAGAACCGGCGGAGCGCCAGAAAGCCTCTTGCGCAACTCGTCACGCAAATGCGGAAAGAAGGCAAGTTCGAACGACTTCCCCGAGAGCTGAGCTAACTCACGAAGGTCGTACACTTCAATCATATCGCGATCTTCGGGTGCGTCATCCTTAAGCTTCACTCCAAACTCGGCGAGGATTCCGCCGAGGGCCATGGAAAAATCAGCCAGCGAGACTGAGTTGCGGCCAAGGTCATGTTTGAAATAGTGGAGCACAGCCGCTGCCGCTTGCTTCACCAGTTCCAAATCTTCGCTTGAGCCGTCCTTTCCGATCAGCCCGACCGCGACCAACTCGGCCGAACAAGGAATCGACTCTCCTGTGGATGTTTCAAACAGAATGTAGTCCTCGTGAAGTTGAATCATTGCTTTTCCTCCAGTTTCTTCACTTCCTGCACAAACTGCGTGGCTTCCTGAAAGCGTCGATAAACACTCGCAAAGCGAACGTAGGCGACTTGATCGATCTCTCTGAGACCTTCCATGACGCGCTCGCCGATCGCCATCGATGGCACCTCGCGGTCGAATTTGGTGCTGATCTCATCCATGATTTTGTCCACGAGTTCTTCAATCACTCTGGGACTCACGGGCCGCTTCTGACAGGCTTTCTTGATTCCCGATTCAAGTTTTTCTCGCGAGAATTCCTCGGATCGGCCATCTCGTTTGACGACCATTAACCCTTCGTGCTCGATTTCCTCGTAGGTGGTGAAACGATACCCGCAGGCCAGACATTCCCGGCGCCGACGGATAGTGGAACCTTCACGAGACGTTCGCGAGTCAATCACTTTGTCTTCTGCGCAGCCGCATTTAATACAGCGCATAAACCAATCAAACCACAGCCTGATGTAGCATGTAGATAGGTAACATACTATCCATTGTGGTGTCAAGGTCTCCTCGGGAAGTTTGTCGGCGTGGTCGGGCAGTGTCAGTAATTCGTTTTTGTCGTCGCATAGCCGTCGCGGCTGCCATAATGATTTTGTCCTGCATGATTTTGTCACCGCCCGATGGCTTTTGAAGAGCCAGATGACAGACAAAATCGCGCTAGCGACGCCGCTCACAGTGCCAATGGCGCCGGCTGCACGTGTGGCCGCCCCGCGCGATTGCCGAAGAGCAGCTTCAAGCGCCCCGGCGGCATCGGCCAAAGGAATGCGGAGAACTCCATTCGTGATCGAAATCAGAATCATGAAGTGGACACCTCAGGCGATTGGTTTTCCAACCGCCGTGAAACTATCAAATCACCTGAACGTCAGCAAATCCGAGGACAACGCCTTAGCTCCGGCGCGAAAGCCCCGCGCAGCCAAAGCGAAGAACGGCCTTCTACGCGAGAGCAAGCCCGCGGTCGAAGTGAGGAACGCGGGTCTTTGAACAAACGGGTCAACCGCGGCGAACACCGAGATCGCGTCGCTAAGACGGGAACGAAGAGCGATTAACTTGAAAGCGGCGGTTCAAACCACGAAATACACGAAACACACGAAAGAGGAAGGTCTTCACTAGGAAGGTGATTTCAGGTGTTGGCAGTTGATTCTTGTTTCGTGTCTTTCACGCGTTTCGAGGTCAGAACTGCGGTTCCGCGTTAACTCATTCCTTACCAACTGGGCTTTTCTGGCAGTGACGCGTCAAACTCCCTGATCAATTCCGCCTCATACTCACCGGCGTACGTTCCCGCGAAAAAGCGATCTAACGCTTCGTTGAAGAAGCGGTCCCATGAGACTTCTTCGCGCCCGGGAACAATTGGGTAAAACAACGCGTCACTTCCGCGGGCCGCCTTATAGTCGCCTGGCGCGTCGCCGACCATCAGAATCTTTTCCTTCGGGTACTTGCTCGCAGCCGCAAATTTCAGGTGCTCGGTTTTGGTTCCCATCTCCTGGCCGGCAATGATTTTCACAAAACCATCGATGTTGTGCTCGGCCCACTCGCGTTTTAGGGCGTCTGCCGGTGTTTGCGAAATGCACATGGCATCGGCTTTCTGATTGATCTTCTCGAGGCTCTCGCGGACGAGAGGAAATGGCGGCACGCCATGAACGATGTCTTCCACAGCTGCATTGACGGCGTCAGACCAAACCTTGACTTGGGCAAGGCCTTGGTTGCCTCTTTTGACTTCGGCGGCCAGGGTCGCGTTGCCTAATTTCGTCTCGCGTTTGATCCACTCGTCCAAGGCGAGGGTGTCTGGCACTTTAACCTTTCGCGCCTGGACTTGCGGCCGTTCACGAAGGAGGTTGAGCGCTCGGGATAGAGCAGGGAAGCGGTTCGCTCCGCGGGTTTTCGAATAAAGGTTGACGAATTCCCAGACCTCGCGCGCGTACTTGCTCACGGCCTGGACGTGGAAATGTTTGATAAACATCGGCGCGAAACATTCCTTGTGCTTGATCTCCATGGAATCGAAAATACAGCCGTCGGAGTCAATGCCGACAAAGAATTCTTGGGCTGGTTTGAAATCGCGCAACACTTGTGCTGGGTCCCTCATAAATTAAGGCGAGTAGTAGGCGGTCAAATATTTCACCAGTCAACACGATTTGCCGATTTGCGGCTCGGCTTCAGCCGACGCAACTCGTCGCCATAAAGTGGGAAATCTCGTAGCGCAGAGTTTGGACATTTCCAACCGACTTGATCTCGCACTTAGTCCTCACTTCGGCCACGTCGCCGATGGATTAAGTGTGAGATCAACTGCAGGACTAAGTCCAGCCCGCAAAATGTCCAAACTCTGCGTTACGGTAGGCGCATCCATGTCGTCCTAGAATCCGAGTCGTGCGCGCCGCTTCAACGAAGTAGGCGGACAGCTTTTCGTAAATTGGCATGACGGACGAGTTCGCGCCGTGTGGCCGGGGTCGTCTCTCCGCTTTGGCTCGGCTGGTCTTCGCTCATTCTTCCCCATGGCGGTTCGTCTGTGGCGTCCACTGCAGATATATCTTTCTTGAGGGAAGCTCCACTTCATCGTTTCCTCGGCGTCGGGGCACGCGGCATGGACCAGCTTCCGAATGTGCCTCAAGATCGGCTTGGCAAAATCCGCCGACTTGTCGATGTATGCGTCAATGCGAGTCTTTCGTTCCCATAATGGTTCATTGATCATTCATCATTCCAGAGAAATGACCAAGATGGGCCGCGCTGGAAATCCGGCGACTTGGTTGTCGCTTGGTGATAGGTGACGTGCGAATCGACGAACAAGACGTTGCCGTAGCCGAGCCGTGTTTTGTCATGCCAGTACATGTATTCAAACACGGCTCGGGTAAGTCCGTAATCGAAGTAGCAATTGAACGAGAAATCATTGGCGAGAATGATCTTGGCTGGATTTCGGATCTGCGACACCTTGCGGAGCATTAGTCCTTTGTTGCCATCGTTCGAGTTGGCGCTGGCATTGTAAAAGTGGCTGCTGCCGAAGTTTTCATAGACGGTTGGCTTGCGTTCTTTCCAGACGCCGGCTTTCGCGCCATTATCGCTCGGGCATTTGAAAGCCAGCGCCGCGCCCCCTTCGTTCGTGGCCACGGGACCTGTCTTCGCGACATACGGATTGAGCAATCGCAGCGGCGTTCGTGTGATCGGCGCTTCGATGCCTTGCTTGCCGCCCCACGAATAGTAGGTGAGATCCACGATATTCTGCGCGTTCGGAAATTTATCGTTGTTATCATCGAGATACATCGCGCAGGCGATGCCTTGTTGGCGGAGGTTCGAGACACATTGGCCTTTGCGAGCTTGTTCCTTTGCCTTGGCCAGTGCTGGCAAGAGCATGCCAGCGAGAATCGCGATGATCGCGATGACGACGAGCAATTCGATGAGTGTAAAGGCTCGAGTTGAGTGAGGTCGGCGTTTCGGAACGTTCAGTCGTTTCATAGGCTTGGAACGGACCCAGATGATGGCAACGGACCGTCGCCTTGTCGAGATCAGCTGTCGGCTAAAACGGTGGAAGGAAGAATTGTATTCTGCGGATCGCCCGCCGGTTTGAGCGTTTTGGAAGATCCGGACGGCATGCCGATTGCAAATCGGCGATACAGCAGACTGAAAGTCTAGGCTGCGCTATACACCTGCGTCCCATGGCGACGCGGACAGTCTAGTCCGCAGCAGGAATCCAGCGAATCAAGACTTGCAAATAAGCGCTTGGAATTCAGAGCGCCACAGATTATCGTCATGGCCCAAGATGAGTAGATGGAACGAAAGGTATTGATATGCTGACGATTCTTGGAAACTCCGATCCACGTGGCAACCATTGCGACGGGATTTCACGCCGGCATTTTCTGAAAATTGGCGGTATGGCCGCTGGCGGTTTGTCGTTATCTCAACTGCTTTCCATCGAGGCGCGCGCCAATACCGGCCGATCCAGCAAAGCGATTATCAATATCTTTCTCCCAGGCGGTCCCTCGCATATCGACACTTTCGATCTGAAACCCGATGCCCCGTCCGAATATCGCGGCGAATTCCGCCCGGTCAAAACTAACGTCCCCGGCATCGAGATTTGCGAACATTTTCCGAAGCTCGCGAAGATGATGGACAAGTTCGCGTTAATTCGATCGATCTGCGATTCCGATGGCGACCACGATTGTTATCAATGCATGACGGGGCATCCTCGCAAAGAACGCGCCCCTCAAGGTGGCTGGCCCGCCCTGGGTTCATGGGTCTCGAAACTCCAAGGCTCGAATCCCGGCGTGCCGGCTAACATTGCTCTCATGTATCCGACCGGTCATCGTCAGTGGGGTGATCCGACCACGGGTGGTTTCATCGGCCAGGCGCATACGCCGATGAATCTCGTCGCCAAAGACCCGAACAGCAAAGCGCAAAACATGGCCCTCGAAGGCATCACCTTGGATCGCCTTCGTGATCGCGATCAACTCCGCCAGGCTTTCGATCATTTCCGCAAGGAAACCGACAGCAGCGGCCTGATGGAAGGCCTTGATTATTTCAATCGCCAAGCCATGGGTATTCTGTCTGGAACCGGCCTTGTGGACGCTCTTGATCTCTCGAAAGAAGACCCTCGAATTCTCGAACGTTACGGCCAGAACGATCCGCGCTATGAACGCGATGGCGCTCCCAGAATGATTCGAAATTTTCTCGTGGCGCGCCGGTTGGTCGAAGCGGGTGTTCGAGTCGTTTCGCTGAATTACAGCCGCTGGGATTGGCATGGCGGTGATGGAATGAACTTTCCCAAATCGCGAGAAGAATTTCCGCTGCTCGACCGCGGGTTGACCGCGCTGATCGCCGATTTGCACGAGCGCGGTCTCGACAAGGATGTTTCGGTTGTTGTTTGGGGCGAGTTTGGCCGCACGCCGCGGCTCAATGGAATGAATAGCCGCGATCACTGGCCGCGAGTCAACTTCGCGTTGCTGGCCGGCGGCGGCATGAGGACGGGCCAAGTCATCGGCGCATCGGACCGCGTTGGCGGCGAAATAGTGGATCGACCGGTCAAGTTCCAGGAAGTCTTCGCGACGCTCTATCACAACATCGGCATTGACGTCCGCACGGCCACCGTCCAGGACATTCAAGGCCGGCCTCAGTACCTCGTTGATTCCGGTATCCAGCCGATTCGCGAATTGGTGGGCTAAAGGACTCTTCCGAAAAGCCGAGAGACTCAGAATATCGAGGTGGGCACCCGCGCGCAGCAAGTCTCATTTGGCGAGCGGCAGGCATGTAGTCCCGGCTTCAGGCTAATGCCTTTCGGTAATTCAAAGAGCATCTGTCCCGGAGGGACCCGATGAAAATAGCGCCGCGTTTCACCGGCTAAAGCCGCCCTCAGGCGGCAGAGCGAGCATGATTCAGGCGCATGCCTGTTGTTTCCGCCTGGAGGCGGGACTACATGCCCTGCCAAATGAGACTTCCTCGAGAATCTTTTGCGCGAATTCCTCCTCGGAACGCAGGACAGCGTCCCGCTCTTGGTGCTGGCAATGCTGGACAGGCGGGACGCCAATCCTGCGACGCCTATTCATGGGCCGAATTGCTGCCCCCCGCGCATCAGCGCTTGCTTAGTTGGTGCGGCTATGGAAAGAATTTCGCCATGACCTCAAAACAATTAATTCATGGCTTGGTTTTTTCCATTGTCACTCTGAACTCAGCAAACTCTCTGTTGGGCGCCGATCAACCGAAACTCGGCTACAGCGACACGCCACTTGTGCCGGGCACGAAATGGCATGTCCATGACGGCGATCGTCCCCAGCCTCGCATCGTTACACCGGTTGCGTCGTTCAGTCATCAAGCCCCTGCGCCCTCCGATGCCATCGTCCTTTTTGATGGCAAAGACCTGTCGAAATGGGAGCTTGGCGGCGGCAAAGATGCCCCCTGGAAAATCGAGAACGGTTACATGGAAGTCGTGCCTAAGAGCGGCAGCATTCGCACGAAAGGCAAGTTCGCCGATTTCCAATTGCACTTGGAGTTTGCCACCCCCGCGAAAGTGGAAGGCAGCAGCCAGGGCCGCGGAAACAGCGGCATCTTGATGAACGGCATTTACGAGGTTCAGGTGCTCGATTCTTACGACAACAAAACGTATCCGGACGGTCAAGCCGGCGCTCTCTACGGCCAAAGCCCGCCGCTTGTGAATGCCAGCAAAAAGCCGGGTGAATGGCAAACGTATGACATTATTTTTGAATCACCACGTTGGGACGAGAGCGGAAAGCTCGTCAAGAAGGCGAACGTGACTGTGATCCACAACGGCGTCGTGTTGCATCACAAACGCGAATATCTCGGCAATACGCCCCATCGCGCTGTCGGCACTTACAACAAGCCGCATCCGCCGGAGATGTACATCGAACTGCAAGACCACAACAATCCGATGCGCTTTCGCAATATCTGGCTCCGATCCATCGGGGAATATGACAGGCCTTGATCCGCAACCTCGAAGCGTCTGGCGGAAGCGCTGATGCCAAGGCATTTATCAGCGGTCGCCCGTGCCTATACTCAATTCGGATTCTGTGAAGATACTCAGCCGAAAACCGCGGTTGCCCACGCGTGGCTTCACCTTGATCGAGCTTCTCGTTGTTATTGCCATCATTGCGATCTTAGCGGGCATGCTTCTTCCGGCCTTGAGCCGAGCCAAGGAGACAAGCCGCCGCGCCAAATGTCTCAACAATCTCCGGCAGCTTGGGATTGGGACGGCTATTTATGCGGATGACAATAATGACGTGATGCTGCAGGCACGCTTCGATGGCGGCAATTACGTGCAGATTTGCTTGAATCCGCCGGAAGAAAAGGCCGCAGCGACGGTTGGCCTAGTCGTGAATACCAATTCGGGAGTTTCGAAAATCTGGACTTGTCCAAACCGGCCGACCTTTCCGCAGTACGAAGCCGAGTACCCGCAATGGGTAATCGGCTACCAATACTTTGGCGGCATCAAAACCTGGAGCAATCCGGCCGGAACGTTTCCTTCTCGCAGCCCAGTCAAAGCATCCCAGTCTCAGCCTGGTTGGGTTGCCGCGGCCGATGCCAACCTTAAAGTCGACAATCGGTGGGGTGGGGGGCGCGATACATCTTTCAAAAATATGCCACCGCACAAGCTGAGGAATGGCACACCCGAAGGGGGAAACCAACTTTACATGGATGGATCCGCCCGCTGGATCAAGTTCGACAAGATGCTTTTTATCCACAGTTGGAACACGAGCGGCAACCGCGACGCTTACTTCATTCAGGATGACCTCGGGGATCTTGAGACCAGGCGAGACCGAATTAAGCCGAGGCTCTAACTTAGAAGCGGTACGTAATGCTCGAGACTGTCAGGCAGTCTGCGAATGCCGCATCACCTTCGCGTCCTTGGAAATTCTTCTGGCGATTCCGCTCCAGCGCCACTGGTGCAGTGACGTTGAGTGTGGCGCGCTTGTAAGTCCAGGACAAGCGGGACGCTCTTGTCCTGCGCGTTCATGGGCGTAATGCTCCGAGAAGGGGTTTCGTAGGGTAGGGATCTGTCCCATCGGATCGGAAGACGGGTGCTGCCCCGCAACCACCCGCGCAGCTCAGATCTCTCCGCCCGCGAAGGACAATGCTTCTTCCATCCAGTCATCCATTTTCAGGACGCTGCGGCGCTGGGCAAAGGCTTGTTTTTGCGCGGAACTTTGCGCCAATGCCGCTCTCGCTGCCTTCTGTCCAACGAACGAGCCGCTGCGCAGAAACCTTTCGACCCGAGCGCGAACGGCTCTCGGCAGGTAACGGCGGAATAATTCATCCTCCGCGCTGAAGAAAGCTTGCGCGGCGCCGGGATCACCTTGACGCGCGCTACGGCCGAACAACTGCCGGTCAACGCGGCGCGATTCGTGTCGTTCCGTGGCGATCACATGCAAGCCGCCCAATTCAGCCACCCCCGGTCCCAAGCGAATATCCGTGCGGCGACCGGCCATGTTGGTCGCAATCGTAATGCGTCCAGCGATGCCCGCTTCGGCGATGATTTGCGCTTCCTCCTGGAAACGCACGGCATTGAGCAGCCGATAGCTGACCGACCGTTCCTGCAAACGTTGGGCCAACTTCTCGCTGGCCGCGACGCTGCGCGTGCCGATGAGCACCGGCCGGCCCGTCTCATGAACCCGCAGCACCTCATCGACAATGGCTTGCCACTTGGAGTCTTCGTTCGCGAAAACACGATCCGGACGTTCCACGCGGATGCACGGTTTGTTGGTCGGGATCGTGAAGACAGGCAAATGATAAATTTGCCAAAATTCCCGCGCTTAGGACGCGTCTTTTCTGTTTCATAAGTCGAGCACGCTCGGCAATTTGGCGTGAATGAGCGCATGGAGTCGTTCGCGTCCGCCATGAGCGGATTTGAACCGGCTTTGAAAGGTGCCGGGATCTCGTTGCTTTTGCGGGCCGTCACCGTGCT
>VHDE01000091.1 GCA_016871515.1 Verrucomicrobiota bacterium | reverse complement strand
GCAATCTTTGGGTTGGTCCAATACACGCAAACCAAAAATCTCCCGGTCCACGAATCCATGCGGAACGTCTCCAACATCATATGGGAGACATGCAAAACTTATCTGTTCACTCAAGGCAAGTTCCTCGCGATTCTCTGGGCGTTGATTGCGGCCTGCATGGTCTATTACTTCGGCTTTCTGACCGAACACAAGGATGCTAACAACCAATCGATTCCATCCGGCACGGTGGCCTTCAATGTCATCGTCATTCTGTTGTCGTCGATCGTTGGCATTCTCGGTTCTTACGGAGTGGCTTGGTTTGGCATTCGGATCAACACCGTTGCCAATTCGCGAACGGCTTTTTCGGCGTTGAGGGGTAATGCGTTGGCAACGTTGAGTATTCCGCTCCGTTCGGGAATGAGCGTCGGCCTTCTGCTAGTCGCCGTCGAACTTTTTTTCATGATTTGCATTTTGGTTTTTTTGCCGCGCGATCTGGTCGGCCCTTGTTTCATCGGATTTGCCATCGGCGAGTCGCTTGGCGCCTCGGTGCTGCGTATCTGCGGCGGCATCTTCACGAAGATCGCGGACATCGGTTCGGACTTGATGAAGATTGTCTTCAAACTACCCGAGGACGATCCGAAGAATCCGGGTGTGATTGCCGATTGCACCGGCGACAACGCAGGCGACTCGGTCGGTCCGACAGCAGACGGATTTGAAACGTACGGCGTGACGGGCGTGGCGTTGATCGCATTTCTGGCGCTCGCTTTGGCGGCAACTCCGGCCATTGTGGCAACGCTCATCATCTGGCTCTTCGTTATGCGTGCGCTGATGATCGTGACTTCGCTGGTTTCTTATTTCGTAAATGAGGGGATCAGCAAAGCGATGTTCGGCGGGAAGAAGGACTTCGATTTCGAAGCGCCGCTCACGCACTTGGTTTGGATTACATCGGCAGTCTCGATCGGCATTACGTTCATCGCGAGCAAATTGCTGCTGGGCGATTTCAAGGATGCCGCAGGTGTGGCACAGCCGGCCCTTTGGTGGGTGTTGTCGGTGATTATCAGTTGCGGCACGATCGCGGGGGCCTTAATTCCCGAATTTACTAAGGTTTTCGTCAGCACCACGTCGCGTCATGTCCGCGAAGTGACGAACTGTTCGAAACACGGTGGAGCGTCGTTGAACATTCTTTCTGGATTTGTAGCGGGCAACTTCTCGGCGTTTTGGATGGGACTTTGCATTCTGTTCCTCATGGCCATCGCGTATTACTTTTCCCAGAACGCGGCGCTGCTCGCGCTGATGCCGCAGAAATTTCTTTTCGCCGCGCCGATTTTCGCGTTCGGACTCGTAGCGTTCGGGTTTCTTGGCATGGGACCCGTGACCATCGCGGTCGATAGCTATGGCCCGGTGACCGACAACGCGCAATCGGTTTATGAACTCAGCCAGATCGAATCGCGCAAAGGCGTCGGTGACGAGCTAAAGCGCGCCTTCGGTTTCACTCCGGACTTCGAAAATGCCAAGCATCAGCTCGAGAAGGGCGATGGTTCCGGAAATACATTTAAGGCCACAGCCAAGCCGGTGTTGATTGGCACGGCTGTCGTTGGGGCAACCACAATGGTGTTCGGCATCATTATTCTGTTGGAGAATTTGTTTGGCGCCGTGATTCCTAAGTTGAGCATTGTGCAACCGGAGATCATCCTTGGTTTGATCGCAGGCGGCGCCGTGATTTATTGGTTCACTGGAGCTTCCTGCCAGGCCGTGGTGACCGGTGCTTACCGGGCGGTCGTCTATATCAAAGAGAATATGAGATTAGACGCTAAGACCGCGTCCGAGAAAGACAGCAAGGAGGTCGTCCGCATCTGCACGGTTTATGCCCAGAAGGGAATGTGGAACATCTTCATTGTCGTCTTCTGCTTGGCGCTCGCGCTGCCATTCTTTAACCCTTACTTCTTCATTGGCTACCTGATTGGCATCGCCTTCTTCGGTTTGTTCCAGGCCATTTTTATGGCCAACGCCGGCGGCGCCTGGGACAACGCCAAGAAAATCGTCGAAGTTGATCTCCGCCAAAAGGGGACGGAACTTCATGCCGCTACCGTCGTTGGCGATACAGTCGGCGATCCATTTAAAGACACTTCCTCGGTCGCGCTGAACCCAGTCATCAAGTTCACTACGTTGTTCGGTCTGCTTGCCGTGGAAATTGCCGTGACAATGACCAACCAAGGTCTGAAGACAGGCATTGGCATCTTCTTCCTGATTGTCGCCCTCTTGTTCGTGTATCGTTCGTTCTACGGAATGCGCATCCCAGAAGATGACACAGGCACGGAAGATGTCATGGTGATCGGCGCCCCCGAAGACAAGCCTCAGGGCGGAGCGCGCGCCAGCAAATAAGACCGATGACGCCGGACATGGGCCGAAGGACGGTGCAAGAATCGTTCGTCAATGTTGAGGAAAAGATCGACCGCGTCGTCGGATGACGGACGAAGGCGCCGGATGCGCTTTCGACCTCCACGAGCAACAAAGCCAATGCCATCGCCTAGCGCAAGGCATTTGGGGGCATTCGTGTGCCGCGCGGAGTGCATCGCTTCAGCACTCACGAGGAAGCCGACGAATGGTTATGGCGAATGATCTCCCGGCCGAGAACGAACTGGCCCGCATCTTTCACACCCTTTGCGGTTCTCATTAACACCCTGCTTTAGCTGGGTGTTAGAGCTCGGTTAGCAATAAGAACCGTTTTGAACGGTTTCGACGGTCTGTTCGAAACCGTTCAAAACGGTGGTGATCCATGCTACGGTGCAAGCACCCGGCTCAAGCAGGGTGTTAATGAGAAGAAACCGTTCCCCGTCGAAAAAAGTGCCACGCGAGCCGACGGTTGAAGATTTGCGCGACCTGCATCAACGCCGTTCGCGAGTTGTCCCGCTCACTTCTTTTTCGGAATCAGTTCTAGCAAATCGAGTGGATTCAACCGGTTCGTCTTCGGTGGGGCGGGTGAATTAGTTGGAGTGATTCGGTTTGTATTCCCTGGCGCCGGCGCAGGCTTTTGTCCGCTCAAGATTCCACCGATGCCTTGAAGCAGGCTTCCGGCTTTATCGCCGATTTTCGGGATGTTGCCGGCCGACTGCAAAAGCAGACCGGAAATGACGAGCTTGTTAATTTCTGTTTTCGGCTCGCCCAATGTTCCTTCCAATTTCACAAACGTCGGCAACGAAACGTAGGCGGTGTTGGTCGGCGCATTTGGAGGAACAAGCTTGGCCTTCTCAGCCAGCGAACGGCGCAAGGCCAGGTTCACTGGCATGTCGATCGGCGAGTTGGTTAGCGCTTCGGCAAGGCTCACCGTGCCTTTGCCTTCCGCGAAAAAGGCATGGCTCAAAACCGCAAACTGGTTGACGCCAATTTTGCCCTGACCAATGTCTGCTTGAGCGTTGACCCAATTCAACGGCGTTTGCGTCAACTCCGGCACGCGCAGCACGAGTGCAATCGGTTCGAGCAGCCGCTTCGTTTTCTTGCCGACAATTTCGAGACTCAAGTTCGTCAGGCTTAACGAGAGTTGTCCGGCAAGTGATTTCTGAAGATTGGCGCCTGTCATTCCAGCTCCTCGGAGCTGAGCTCGAGCCACTAATTCACCGCGATACTGTCCAGTTGAATTTGTCGAAAAGGTGTTCGCCAGAGGCTCAAGCGGAATCTTGTCAGCGTCCAGCGCAAGTTCGTATTTGCAGCCTGGAACGGACAAATTCATTACAGCGCTGGCATTAACTGGCGCCCCGTTCAGGGACATTTGCAGCGGCTTAACCGTGATTTCTCCGCGGTTGATCTTGGCTGTCGTCCGCAAGTTCGTGATCGCGAGTTCGCGCAAATAAAAGCGATCCACCTTGAGGTCGGCGGTCAACTGCTGAATCGGCAACTCCACGGGCTCTGGTTCGCCGGGCTTGGTGTTTGCCGGGGGCTGAGGCGCCGCTGGAGTGTTCGTTTGTCCGCTGCCGGCGAACATATTGTAATACGGCGTTACATCCAGTGATTCCGCTTGGATGGTGAGCTGGCTGGGCGTGGCATTTGTTTTATTCATGTCCACGCGGCCCTTGGCTTGAAGCTGGTTTTGCGCGCGCTGGGTTGGGGAGAGCGTGATCGCGAACTGCCGAAGGTCAAGAATCTGCTGGCGCAACGAACTGTCGATCTTCAATTGCGCGCTCAGCGGAGTGCGCGGAAACTTCTTTTGTGGATCTTCGACCACCCAATTCGCAATCGCAACGTCTGCGTTGATCGCCGAATCGCCTTTCGGATCGCAGCTCGCCGAACCGTTCCCATTCACGTTGATCGAAACCAATTTGTTGTCACCTAGGGCCGAAGCCAGCACCGGCCGCAGCGCGTTCTGATTCAGATTCACGGCTTTGAAGGAAGCTTGTCCGACTTGGTTCGTGAGGTTGTAGCGACCGGTGATGTCCAAGTTCCCGGCGCTTTCATTCCCCTGACGCAATGCGACAACACATTGGCGCAGCTCGGCCAGTTGCTGACGAAGCGATCCGTCCAATTTCAATTCTGCGTGCAGCGGCGTGCGAGGAACATTCCGTTGCGGATCGTCAATCACGCAATTGGCCAGAGTGACGGCTGCTTTCACCGCCGATTCCCCTTTGGGATCGTGCGTGGCCGAGCCTGTGCCATTTAACGAAGCGGAAATCAATTTCATTTGGCCCAGTGACGGAGCCAGCGCGATCCCCAGGACGTTCTGATTGAGATCGAGCAGTTTGAATGTGATTTTGCCGGACTGGTTGGTGAGATGATATTGCCCCGTCAGTTCAAGCCCGCCTCCGGATCGTCCCGCCTGACTGAACGTCATATTCCCTCGACGAATCTCCACGCCTTGCTGCGCGATCTCCACGTCGTAATCGACCGACGACTGAAAGTTCTGCAAACCATACTCCCCGCATCGTCCCGTAAAGTCGCTCAGCACGAGGTTTCCGATGGCCGACTGCGTGTCTGCCTTTTGTGTGAAGGTTACCGTGTTCTTGACATGGCCGTTGGAAGCGGTCACGTCGGGCAACGCAAGTTGAGATAAAATCGCGGGCAAGGCCGCTTCCGAAACTGATTGCGACGTGATTTCATTTTTGGAGAGGTCATACCGAGCCGAGCCATTTCCCTTGATGAGCGGTTGATTGCGTTGCAGCAGTTCCAGGTTGTACTTTTCCACGTCCACCACTTTCAAATCCTCGATTGTGCCGGCCAGATCAAATTTTGCTTCCGCATCCTTGATTGCATTGGCGCCGAACTGCGCCGCGAGTTCCCGAACCTGTCCGGCAAGCTGAGTGGTCAACTGCTTGCCGTCCTTCTGCGACTGCAACTTCAATTGCAGATCGACTTTGCCCGACGGCAAGTTCGTCCCAAGCACCGCTTGCCACTCGCTTACGTTGAATTCCTGGAGAGTGAGTTGAAAGGTCGAATCCGGCAGGCCAGAAGCGGCGCTGCCCCAGTTAACATTCATGGGACGATCGAGTGATGCGCGCAGCAAATCTCTTTGATTTTGTTTCCCCAAAAGATTGAAGGTCTGCACGGAAGCAGTCTTCCGCTCAAGGTTGACATTGATTTGGTATTCGGCATTCAAGTCCAACGTCGGAATCGCCTGATTATTCTGGCGAATCGAAATTTGCCGCCCGATCAACTGGCCGGTCGCGCCGAGCATAGAACCTTTCTGGCTGATCTCGATTAGATTGGTCGAATTCAACTGCGAATTGCCAAAATCCCAGCCTTGAGTCGCGCCCAAAAGGTTCAACACGTTCCGGTCGATCGATTGAACTTCCAATTTCAATCTCCCTTCCGTTGTGTTCAGGTTCAGAGGCCCGCTCAGGGCCAATTGGGCCAAGCCTTGGCCGCTGCGCTCGAATCGAAGAGCAACTTGCTTGATTTCCGCAGGCGTCATGTCCGCCTGCAAAGTTCCGCTTAACCCGGTCAAATCCCTGAAGGTTCCCTCACCACGGGAGACTTCGAGACGCGCGTTGCCATTGATGCTTTGCGGCAACAGCGCGGCATCTACGGCAAAAGTGAAAGCGCCGGTCATCTTTCCTTCGAGCAGATCGTTCGTCCCTTTCGCTGACGGTGGCGTGTTGTTCATCAAATTCAAACCAGCGCTCAGCGTGAGTTTCCCTGATTGTCCATTCTTAAGTTGGTCGAGCGTGAGGTCCACGTTGCTGAGTTCAGTAGTTTGACTCGCGCCGTCCTTTTCCTTTTTGGCCAGGCGAACATTCGCATTTTTCAGAGCGACATTTCGTACGTCCAATTGCAGCGGCTGATCGGATGGCTTGTCTGGCTCCTGCTTTTTTAGGAGCGGATCCAAATTGGTCTTACCATCAGGCTCTTGAACGATGTGGACCGTGGGCGCAATGAGCGACGCCTCATGCACTTCGATATTGCCGCGGAGGATCGATCGCAGGTTGTATCGGACGCGCACTTCATCTGCGGCAATCAAGGGATCAGGTCCGGTCGTCTTTACGACGAGTTTGCGCAAGGTCATTCCAGAAAAGGGGCTTAGCGCCACGTCCTGCACGGCCAGCTCGGCATTGATGGCTTTCCCCACTCTCGGTAGCGCCACGCGGCGAATGAACGCTGAACTCGTCACGGTGAAATAAGCAACCACGAGCAAAACCACCAGACAGGCGGCGAAGACCATCAGCTTTCGGAGCCACGACGAACGCTTGCGACGAGGAGGGGTGTTTGTTGTTTCAGGCATAAATCAATTCATGGTTTAGGGAACTAGTATTGCCCGGTCGAAAAGGCGCAGCGTCACGCTGCAGAAACGTTCGCGCATTTAAAGGCGTCAGAAGTTCGGGACACTGCGGAGAAAATGACATTTCTGCGGCGTAAACGCGGCGGTCCTGTCGATGGCGGTCCTTTTCAATGGCCAGCTTCTTTTGTCCGTTATTGGTTCCGGCCTTCGAGATGCGCCACATAATGGGCGATTCCCGTTGCGGGCAAATACTCCGAATTATACTTTAGCTCACTCTTGGCCAATGTCAGGTCGGCTTCGGTATGAGGCTGGTAGAATGGGTAAGGGTTTTCGAAATAATCAGGTTCAAGCTTTGTCCCAAGACTCTTGTTCAGTTCGGCGATCACTTCGTTAAACGAAAAAGCGTGGCCGGAACCGCAATTATAAACCGTGCTTTGCGGCGCTGACAAAGCGCTCATAGTCATTTTCACGGCGTCTTTGACATAGACAAAGTCACGTTTCTGCTCCCCGGCCCGAAAGACCCGGGGCCGTTTGCCGGCTTTCATCTGGAGGTAAAGTTGGTAAATCATGCTGGCGGCCGCTTTCTTGTGCGCCTCGTGCGGGCCATACACGTTGAAGTAGCGGACGCCCGCAATCTTCCACGACGGATGACGCCGAGCGTAGCTTCGAGCAAGGTTGTCGAGCTGGGTCTTTGAGAAGGCATAAACGTTGGCGGGCGCGGCTGGTTGATCTTCTTTCATGCGCCCCGTCCCAATGCCGTAGGTTGCGGCGGAAGAGGCATACACAACAGGCGTGTGATGAGGAACGGCAAACTCCAGCAGCCGACGAAAGCCTTCCACGTTGTCGTGCACTTGAAGGAGTTGGTCATGCACGGTGGTGTCGGTAATCGACGCTTCATGAAAGATAGCGTCGAAAATCAAATCCTTAAACTGCGCCTGCCAATCCAGCCGGGAAACGTCCGCTGCGACAAAGTCGCCCCGATAACCCTGAAGATTTTTGAAATCACCCGAGCGAAAATCATCGATCACGACGATCCGCGCGTCCGGATGCTTTTCTTGCAAAGCCAAAGTTAAGTTCGAACCGATAAAGCCCGCACCGCCGGTCACCAAAATATTTCGCATGGCCGGGAGGGTAAAGGGATCGAGCTTGCAACGTCAACGCAGACTCCTGAGCCTCCCTAAGCCTCCTGTCGTTATCGTACAACCTTTTGTTCCATATGAGACAAAAGGTTGCAAAAGGTCAATGCGACCGTCTTTTGCATCTTTTTCCGCTCCGGATGGTTAGCGCCGGCGGAAGACTTTTTTGGCGAATTGAACGAAACGAAGCTGGACTGAAACCACCGCGTACAAATCACCACGAACCCCTTCGGCGTTCGGCAGACCTTTTCCGCGCAACCGCAGCCGATATCCAGCCAGTGTTCCCACCGGAATTTTAACGGCGACAGGACCATCGAGGGTTGTGATTGTTTTCTTGCTGCCCCAAACAGCATCCCAAGCGCTCAATTTCAAATCGCAATACAAGTCAGTTCCCTTGACGCGGAACTGGGCATGCTCGGCAATCTTAATGCGAAGATGAAGGTCGCCGGGTTCACCACCGTTTAGTCCGTAATCGCCTTTTCCCTGCAATCGAAGAACCTGGCCATCCTTGACACCACGTGGCACTCGGACATGCAACGGGCGAATCTCGGGTTCATCAACCAGCGGGTTATGTCGCAATACGCTTACCATATGGACCGAACCGCGCAGCACTTCTTCCAAGGTGACTAGGATTTCGCCTTCGATATCCTTGCCACGTTGCTCGCGCGCTTCCTGTCGAGCCGAGCGATCAGAACTTGTCGAACTTTGTTCGCCATCGCCTTCCCAATCGTCGTTGGCGCCATCACGGGGTCCGCCAAAAAAGCTGTCATAGAAACTACGGAACTCGGGCCGTTCCGTGTAAGGACGGAAGTTGTCCCCGCGCCCTTCTCGGCGGCTTCGTCCGTTGCGTGGCCGGACATTACGGGAACCAAAACCGGCAAACCGATCACGTCGTCCGGCGCCGAGATCATATTTCCGGCGATTATCCGGATCGCCGAGGACTTCGTAAGCTTCATTGATCTGCTTGAACTTCTCCTCCGCGAGCGATTTGTCGGTCGCGAGGTCTGGATGAAATTGCCGCGCCAGCCTGCGAAAGGCTTTCCGAATCTCATCCCCGCTCGCTTGGCGAGAGATGCCCAATAAGTCGTAGTAGTCCTTCACTTCGGATGTTCTGTTACTCATAGATATACCTCGGCACTCTAGGGTTAAAGTTTAGCGCAGACATGGAGGGCGGTTGGTAATGGGAATCGAAGCTTCCGTGCCCAGCCTGAAACCGGGGTTAATGGATAGGTTAGCGCTCTCGCCGGTGGCTTGTTCGCTCTCCCGGGAGCCATCGCAGTGGATGACGGCGCCTCTCCCATTTCGGAGGTAATCTCTCTCCGTTTGAAAACTTTTTCAACTCAGCAGCGAAGTAAAGGCTCGGTTCTGGTTTGGTTCACCTTTCCGCAAGAGCCCACTGGACTTTGAAGCGCCTTGTGGTTTACTCAGTAGCGATCGCAAGTGTTCTAACCTCACATGCGAAAAGATATGCTCATGCGACTGGCTTCTCTCGCACGTTTCCTCGTGGGCGTGTCGCTTGGCTCGGCTTGGCCGCTCTTCGCCGCAGATAAGCCGTCAGGAATGAGTGTCGAACAAGCCAGGAAGTTTTGGTCTTTTCAGCCCGTTCGCAAACCGCCCGAACCAACGGTGCGGAACCAGACTTGGCCGAAGACAGCTGTGGATAAATTCATTCTGTCGCATCTCGAAAACGCCGGCCTTCAACCAGGTTCGCCAGCGGACAAACGAACGCTCATTCGCCGCGCCACGTTCGATCTAATCGGCTTGCCGCCAACTCCCGAAGAAGTCGAGTCTTTCGAGAATGACCATTCCGCCGGCGCTTTTGCCAAAGTCATCGAGAGATTGCTCGCTTCGCCACATTACGGCGAGCGTTGGGGCCGGCATTGGCTGGATGTGGTTCGTTATGCGGATACCGCGGGCGAAACGGCCGATTACCCCGCCCCGGAAGCCTATCGCTATCGCAACTATGTCATCGACGCGTTCAACCACGACAAACCTTACGACCAATTCATTCGCGAACAGATCGCCGGCGATATCCTGGCCCGCCACGCATCTGAGCGTGGCGCAATCGATTCTCGCCGTTATGCCGAACTGATTACGGCCACTGGCTTCCTCGCGATCTCGCGTCGATTCGGCTTCGACACGGAGAAGTACGAGCATCTAACCATTCAGGATACGATCGACACGGTTGGGCAAGCTTTTCAGGGATTGTCGTTCGGATGCGCTCGTTGCCACGATCACAAATACGATCCGGTTTCGATGGAGGACTACTACGGGCTCTACGGTTTTTTCGCGAGCACGCGCTATGCATTTGCGGGATCGGAACGATTGCAAAAGGTCCGTTCGGGAGTCCCGTTGATTGCGCCGAAGGAAGCTTCGCGGCGCTGGTCGCAATGGGAGCGGCAAGTCAACGATTTGGAAGCCGAAACAACCCAACTCCGAACGCGCTACACCGATCTGGAAAACAAGGCCGGCGTTACGAACAAAGCCAAGTTTCCGCCGTTGGAAAAGGTTACGATCCGTCCGCTGACTGATCTGGACGGCGACTTCGAATTGCAGGCTCCGCCTTCGGGAGGAAGCTTGGGATTGCCGGCGAATCCGTGGCGATTCTCCGGCGGTGTTCGGATCGACAAATCCGCGCAAAGTCCGTTCGTCCATTTGTGTCCTTCGGGCGCCAGCGGCGCAAGCTTCCCGGATGGGTTGGGCGATGCGTTATTGGGCCAAGGCCTGGTTCCTTCCAAAACTAGCAACACCGCTGAGCGTCTCTTTTTCAGCATTGATTTTCGTGCGCTGCCAAAAGCGAATTCATCCTCTCCGGGATCATTTCGCGTTTATCTCGGTCATGGGATCGATCAGGCCCCGGCTGTTGAATTATTCATCAGTGGCAATCGCTTCTATGCGCGAAATGGCGGACGCGTCGAATTGATTCGCGAATTGAAGCCGGGCGCTTGGCATCATGTCCAATTGGAAATCAACCTTCGCGAACGGACCTATCAAGGCAGCGTCGGCGCTCGCGGAGAGTTGACGCGTTTTGCCGACAAGACATTGGCGCCAGGTTGGGATGGCAAGATTGATTATTTCCAGATCGATGGGCGCGGCAATGTGCCCGGACCTCGACCTGGGTTGCACATCGACAACGTCGCGATTTCCGAAACGCCTTTCGCACCGTTAACGGAGACGTTGGCTCAAGCTCCCAACAACAACGGCGTGGCGCCGGCGAACGCATCAGCAACAGAGCTTAGTCAATTGAGAAAACGCATTGACGCGGCTCAGACAAACCTCGCGGAACTCGTGGAGCGCGGACCATTTCCCATGGCCTACGCGGCTTGGGAAGGAACGCCGCATGACGCAGCCATCCAAAAGCGCGGTGAACCAGACCAACCCGGTGATATGGCGCGGCGCCGGTTTCCCGCGATTCTTGGAGGCGGCACGTTGCCGCAGGATGTCGAAGGCAGCGGACGGCTCGAATTGGCCAACTGGCTCGCGCGTCCTGAAAATCCACTGACCGCCCGGGTCCTAGTCAATCGCGTTTGGCAGCATCATTTTGGAAATGGCTTGGCGAACACAGAAAATGATTTTGGCTTGCGCGGGCAGCCTCCGACGCATCCAGAGTTTTTGGATGGCCTCGCTTGGCAATTCATGGACCAAGGTTGGTCGATCAAAGCGTTGCACAGAATGATCGTGCTGTCGGCAACCTATCAACAAACGAGCACCGTCAGCTCGCAAGCTGCCATGGTCGATCCGGCAAATGCTTTGCTCTCCCGCTATCCGAGACGCCGTCTGGACGCTGAATCGATTCGCGACGCGCTGCTTGCCGCAGGCGGCAATCTGGAAACAGGCCCGAGCGGCCCTCATCCCTTTCCCAAAACGCAGAAGCTGGCTTTTACGCAGCATAGTCCTTTTCGCGCGGTGTACGAAACCAACCGGCGCAGCGTTTATCTGATGACGCAACGACTCCGACGTCATCCGTTCCTGGCGTTGTTTGACGGCGCAGATCCGAATGCCAGCACGGCGGAACGATCTGAAACGACGGTCCCGACTCAGGCGTTGTTCATGATGAACGATCCGTTCGTTCATGCGCAAGCAGCAGCGCTTGGCCAACAACTTCTGGCGCATGCGTTGAACGACAGCGGCCGCGTGAGGCGAGCGTTCGAAATCGCGTTCGCTCGTGGGCCGAATTCGGAAGAAGAGCGGGATGGGATTGAATTCCTGCAGCGTTACCGAAGGGAGCTATCCATGACCGCCGGCGCCGAAGGCGAGCGCGAAAAAGAGGTTTGGGCCGCGTTCGCGCGAACGCTATTTGCGCGCAATGAATTCATTTATGTGGATTAGAACTTCAGAAATCGCGACTTTGAAAGCACCAAACTTAATTGCCTTTCAGCGTTCGCTGCTCACGCGCCGCGAAATGCTGCGTCGCGCGGCCGGCGGTTTCGGCGCGATCGCATTGGCTGGGTTGCTTGCAGAGTTGCAAGCGGGCGACCGCCAGGCGCCAAACGATCCGTTGACTCCAAAGAAACCTCATCATCCCGCGCGCGCCAAACGCGTGATCTTCCTTTACATGAGCGGGGGCGTCTCCCACATCGATTCGTTCGACCCGAAGCCGAAACTGTTTTCCGGCCATGGCGCAACGATGGCGGTGGACAATTGGCAAGGGCGCCGCGGCGACTACACCTTCCACCTGAAAAGGCCGGACTGGACGTTCAAACCAGGCGGCAAATGCGGAACCGAAGTGAGCGATCTTTTTCCGCGCATGCGCACCATCGTCGATGATCTCTGCGTCATTCGTTCGATGCGCACCGATCACACCAATCACTACGAAAGCACGCTCGGCATGCATACCGGTTCGTTTAATTTTGCGCGTCCGAGCCTTGGCGCGTGGGTCAGTTATGGCCTCGGCACGGAGAATCGCAACTTGCCATCGTTCGTTGTTGTCGCACCGCAACACCCTTACGCCGGCGCACAGACTTGGGCGGCGGATTTTTTGCCAGGGAGCCATCAAGGCACACACATTCAGCCCGGACCAATGCCTATCGCGAACATCAAGCCGCGCACGCCAACGTCGGAATTGCAACGCCTCGAGCTAGAGTTCGCCGCACGCGCAAATCGACAACATCTCACGGCTCGCCCCGAAGATGCCGTTTTGGAAGCGCGGATTCGGTCCTTTGAGACGGCATTCGGAATGCAGAGCGTCGCGCCGGAAGCCTTGGACTTCTCACGAGAATCGGATGCGACGCTAAACCTCTACGGTTTGCGTCGCGGTCAAACGACCGGTTTTGGCTGGCAATGTCTCGCTGCCCGTCGTCTGGCCGAACGTGGCGTTCGTTTTATCGAATTGATCGATACCGGTTCTTCGAACAATTGGGATTCGCACGGCGATATGCAGGCTCACGCGCCCTTGGCCAAAAACGTTGACCAACCCATCGCCGCTCTGATCACAGATCTCAAGCAGCGCGGCATGCTCGATGACACCCTCGTGGTCTGGACGACGGAATTTGGACGGACCCCATACCATGAAGACAAAAATGCCAAAGGCCGCGAGCATCATCATCAGGTCTTCTCGTCGTGGCTCGCGGGCGGCGGCGTGAAGGCAGGCATGGTTTACGGCTCTTCAGATGATACCGGAACGGCGGTGGCTGAGAACGAGGTTCACGTCCACGATTTCCACGCGACCATCCTGCACTTGCTCGGGCTCGATCACGAACGACTGACTCATCGGCATGCCGGGCGCGATTTTCGGCTGACCGATGTCCATGGACGTGTGGTGAAGGAAATCCTTGTTTAACCACTCAACCTAATAAATTTAGCTCGATCAGTTCCGCCCGCAGATCGATACGTTCTTTATCATTCATGTTCAGCACGCGGACGGCAGCTCGGCCAATCGCAGTGAGGCCAACGATGTGCGCCCCCGTCGAAAGCAAAATGCTGTTCCCACCGGTCAGTCCGTGGGTGAAACAAACGAGCAATTTGACCTGTCTGCGGATCAATACCGGTAAGGTTACTCGACTTATGGAGATTACAATAGTTACAGCGATTATTAGCGCGCCGCCGAACTAGATCTCGCTTCGCGGCATCCATTACGCCTTAGCGTGATGCCGCGAGCAACCTGCGCGCCTTCGCCTGAAGAATCGCGATAAGGTTTCCGGCTCGCGCATATGTCTCATATTCGGAGCGTTCTTCCTCGGTTAACTGACCTTCTGTGCATTTGTCTGCTAACTCGTCAATACGCGTTTGAAGCTGAGGATCTACTTTGAGATGCACCAGCCTGTCGGCGACATCCAAAGTAAAACATCGGCTTAGGGGTTCGAGCATTCGGTCAAGGCAAGGTGTGCTTTCCATGTCAGTAATCTTCAGTCGGCGGAAAGCGACAGTCAATAGCTACGACGTGCTCCGAAACTATCCGAAACTTTTGTCCTATGGAATTGTCTTTCCAGTCCAAAGCGCCTGCGCTAAACACGCGGGAACAATCCACAATGAAAACAGCAGCGATTCGGAAGTTCCGCACCAAACTTCGTTCCGACAGCCCCGTTTATGGCCTCTGGGTCACCCTGGAATCGGTCAGCATCACCGAGATGGCGGCAGCACTCGGTTTCGACTGGGTCGTCATCGATGCCGAGCACGGTCACCTCGATTGGAAGGAGATCGTCGATCATCTGCGCGTGACGGTGCGTAGCGACACGGTGGCGTTGGTGCGGCTTGCCGAATTGAACGGCGGCCTCATTAAACGAGCGTTGGATATCGGCGCTGACGGGGTGATCATTCCCTGGGTGGAATCTGCCGAGGAACTCCGCCAAGCCATGGTGTTCGCGCAATATCCGCCCGAGGGACGCCGCGGCATTGGCGCGGAGCGAGCGACTGCTTGGGGGCAATGTTTACTGCAGCACGCGCAGGAGGCCAACGAGCACGTTCTCGTCATCCCAATCATCGAAACGGTCACGGCCGGTCGCAATGTAGGCGAGCTCAGCCAGGTTCCGGGAGTGGATATTTTCTTTTTCGGGCCGGCCGATTATTCCTCTTCCGCGGGGCATCGCGGCCAATGGGAAGGCCCAGGCGTCGCGGAGCAAATCCTTTCGGTGAAAGACGCCCTTCGACTCGCAGGCAAACATTGTGGCGTCATGGCGACGAGCGATCGGAATGTGATCGAGCGAGTGACGCAGGGATTTCAAATGGTGGGACTGGGGAGCGACTGCGGCTTTTTGTTGCGTTCGCTGCGGGCCTCATTGGCCTTCATTGGCTGTGACCGTCAAATGTCCACCACGCTCGCGCCCGACAACCCTCTTCTGCCAGCTAGGCCGTTGCATTGGCCTTCCGAGGCAAAGCGACCGGATCGGCCGGAGGTGATTAATCCGCTTGGCGCCGGCAAGCGCGTCGAGATGGCTGAAGGAGTCGTCTTTGAATGCTTGATCGGCGCACACAACCGCGCTCGCAGCTTGACCACAGGCATTACGACCTTCGCACCCAATGCCGAATCGCCCTATCACATTCACCTTTGTGCCGAATCGATTACTCTCTTGCGAGGGCATGTCATGGCCGGCGTGGAAGGACGGTGTTATCAGTTGGGACCTTTGGAAAATATTACGATTCCGCGCGAGACGGCGCATTGCCTGGAGAATCTTTCGGAGACCGAACCGGCCGTATTGCATATGGCGCTGGCCACGGACGATCCAAGTCGCGCGATGGTTCCCGATAATTTTCGCAAGATTGTCATGGCTCACGATTGCGCTGGCCACACAGGAGCTGAACGAGTGACACGTTGCGCGACCGCCAAGCGTTACGCCGCAGGGCCCAAGACTGAAGTGATCGATTTCTTTAACGGCGATCTAATGCCGGGATTGGAAATGAGCGGCGGTTACGCCCTCTTCCATCCGATGGGAAGGCTGCCAGCGCACGTCCATGATTTTGACGAATCGATCTGCATCATTGATGGAACTGCTACTTGCGTCGTTGAAGGAAGACGGTACGTGATGTCCGATGGCGCGACCGCGTTGCAGCCGCGCGGACGCGTCCATTACTTCACGAACGAATCAAATGATTCGATGGCGATGATCTGGGTCTATGCCGGACCGCTGCCGGAACGGATCGTTGTCCCTGAATTTTGCGCGACAGCCGAAGGGAATCCGTGGAAGTGACGTTCGGCTGAACAAAGAGCTAGGCGTGTTCGAGCCAGCGTTTCCGGCGCAGAACCATGAAGTTTTCCGCAGCTTCTTTGTTGAACGTGTCGCGCGTGAGAACGTTTCGCCCAGGAAACATGGTGTTCCCCTGTGGCTGAAGCTTTCCGTTTTGAATGCCCAAACCATGAGTCAATCCTTGACTAGAAGATTTCATCTGGCCCTAACGAGAGATTTCTTTCATCCAGACGGTTCATCTCGATACCCCGACCTTGGGCTGAGTGTCCTCGACGGGGCGAGACACATGGAAGTCCAGCATCTCGCAGAACACCGAAACGTCCTGGGCCCCGACCAGACCGGCGGCGCGAACGGCATTATTGTTCTAACGCCGCGAGTCACGGGTGAGTCACTTCAACGATCAGACGATCTGCTGGCCTTAGGCAGATTTGGCGTTGGTTATGACACAGTGGACGTGGCTGCGTGCACCGATGCCGACGTTGTGCTTTATATTACGCCCGGCGCCGTCAATCGTCCCATAGTCGAAGCTACCGTCTGCTGGATGCTCGCTTTGACTCATCACGTCC
The DNA here is from genome assembly GCA_016871515.1 of Verrucomicrobiota bacterium. Lineage (GTDB taxonomy): Bacteria > Verrucomicrobiota > Verrucomicrobiia > Limisphaerales > SIBE01 > SIBE01. The sequence goes on along the minus strand of VHDE01000091.1, from coordinate 5,325 downwards.
GCGCCAAAGACAACTTGGTCCGCACCGGACGCTGGGACGGCCGCAACCAATATCTTGGATGCGAACTGCGAGACCGGACACTTGGGATCGTCGGCTTCGGCCGGATTGGGCAGGCGCTTGTCGAACTCTTACGAGGTTTTGGAATGCGGCCCCCAATTGCTTATGACCCCTATGCCAAGGCGGACATGGCGGGCGCACTCGGCGTCAGGTTGGTCAGCCTCGATGAACTCCTCACCCAAGCTGATTTCGTCTCTGTGCATTGCCTGCTCAACGATGAAACGAGGAACTTGATCGGAGTGCGCGAGCTGGGCTTGATGAAGAAGAATGCTTATCTGATCAACACGGCTCGTGGCGGGATCGTTGACGAAGACGCGCTTTACGATGCGTTGAAGCGCCGCCGCATCGCTGGCGCGGCCGTCGATTGTTTCGTGGGCGAGCCAATCACTTCGCCACACCGTTTGGGCGAACTTGACAACGTGTTGCTTGCCCCGCATTCGATCTGTTGGACCGAAGAATTGTTCCGTGACATCGGTCGCATGGCTTGCCAAGGGATGCTCGATCTTTCCCTCGGCCGGAAACCGATCGGCGTCGTGAATTCAGAAGTATTCGACAAACCAAGCTTTCAACAGAAGTGGCAGCGATTGACAAAGGCATTCCGGCATTGACTGACTGAAACCGCACTTCTCTCACGCTGGAAAAAGCACTCTAAATCAAGACATACGACATTGGTACATTTCGCCTTTAGATTGAACAAGGCAGTTTAAGGCAGGGCGAACCTGCCAATCGCCGACTGTGCCAATATTGTGTGCTTTGATTTCGCCATATAATCCGCGGTCGTTCAGCCGCGGTTGACTGCGCCGGGGTCTTTGCGCTTAACGAAGCACGGTCTTCAGTTCACTTATTCACTTACTGTCGGAGGCGATAAAACTTTCCAGCGCCGGCCAGAGCGACCGAATGCGGACTCGAAGCGCCGCCCACCGCCGTCCAAGGCCCATTCACACGATCCGCCGCTTCGAGCGTGGCGCTTCCGGTCCAGGTCAACGTCACGACATTGCCTGCTCGCAACGCGCGGATGGCCGGCAGCGGTGGCGCGGCAGCGGGGTAGGTGCTTGAACCGACTTTGATGCTCGGCAACCCGCCTGCCTTAATTAAAACGTAATCCACTTCGTACTCGGAAAGCCCGCCGATGCTTGAACCGACAAGGCCGGCGAATCCAATGCGATCGGATCTCATCCAGCTCAACTGCCAATCGGTTGGTTCAATCACTGTTCCATCCGCTGGCCAAACCTTCGCTTGAATATTGGGCGTATCGACCGGCGCACTGGTCGTCTGGCGAAGCCGGAGCCAATACCACGTATTGTTTTCCCAATCGATGTCCAAGCCCGGCGGCCCCCACGCGCGGCGATCGTCGAGCAACTTGAATTGGCGGCCCGAAATGCCATCCTGGTCGTTGTCTCGGAAATGAAGGTTAATGCCCTGGCTCGTTTGTCCATCGACGCCTACGGCCACGCCGCAGCGAGGCGCGTCACCTGCGCCAAATGCCGTGATGCGGATTCGCGCCAAAACCTCCTGCGTCTCGAAACTGTAATCGGGCGCTTCATAAAGCAGGTGGGTGTCCAATCCTGGATTGTCGCCTAGCACAGTCACGCGCAACAGGCCATTGGCTTGTTCGTAATTATCCTTCTCTGGGGGAACGGGCGCCCAATTCGGATCGCGTGTTGCGGCGGCGAAGTCATCTTGGAACCCACTCACCGTCTGGCCAAAATCGCTGGGCAAATGCAGCGCCAAGCTGACTCCCATCTGCGAGTTCGCAGAAATCGTATTTCCGGCCAAGTCTTGCACGCCGCTCACGGAAAGCTGATAGCTCGCGCTCGCATTGAGAACTCCGGTTCTCAGGACAACCTTAGTTCCGCCCGCGGCCAAGCTGGCTGCGCTGATCGTCACTCCTGGGATCGCGTAGTTAGCGGTATTCGTAGCGGTGCTGGCGCTGACCGGTTCGGAAAAAACTAGCGTGATGCTGTTTAAAGCCCGATCGACGCCCGCGGATGCGCTCACCAAAGCAGGCGGACTCTCGATGGTCAGCGTTCCCGCCTGGCTCGTAACGGTCGCGCCGCCTAAAGTCACGATGCTTCGAAACTTCGTTCCATTGTCGGATGCCACGAGCGGCGCTGTTGTGTATGTCTTTGAAGTGGCTCCGGGAATATCGGCGAAATTGGTGCTCCCGGCGTTCGCCTTTTGCCATTGATACGCGGGAGTCGCGGAGCTGCTGGCTTCGACGGCAAACGTAGCCGTTCTTCCTGCATCAACAGTGGCGTTTTGCGGCTGCTGCGTAATGATGAGGAAAAGCGGAGTTGGAAATGCCTCGGCCGTCACTTTAATGCTGGGCAGGCCCTCGGCCTTAATGAGGATATAGTCCACTTCATATTCGGACAGTCCGCCGATGCTCGCACCAACCAAGCCGGCAAACCCAGTGCGGCCGCTGCGCCGCCAGTTCATTTGCCATCCGCTCGGCTCGGGAACGCTGCCGTCGGCCAGCCAGACTTTCCCATTGATATTGTTGGTCGGCGCCGTGCCCGGTCCGGTTTGCCGCAACCGTAGCCAATACCAAACGTTGTCCTCCCAATCGATGTCCAAGCCGCGCGGACCCCAAGCGCGCCGGTCATCCAAAAGTTTGAATTGCCGTCCCAACACACCGTCTTGGTTATGGTCGCGGAAATGCAAATTGATTCCCTGACTCGTCACGGGATCCACCGCCACGGCAACACCGCAGCGCGGCCCATCACCAGTCCCGAACGCCGTGACGCGAATACGGGCCAGAACTTCCTGAACGGTGTTGCCGTAACCTTGGGCTTGGTAAAGAAGGTGCGTGTCCAGCGCTTCGCCCACCACGGTGACTTTGAGCACGCCATTGGCCTGCTCGTACATGTCCAGTTCGGGAGGCACAGGGATCCAGTTCGAATTGCGAGTCGTGCCTGTGAAGTCGTCCTGGTAACCGTTCACCGTTTGGCCAATGTCCGTGGGGGTGAACTTGGGTTGGGCCTGGAGCTTCGCGGAGAAGTGACCGAAGAGAAGGAAAACAGCGATGCCTGCCTGGATTAGTTGATTTTGCATAACGGCCTATTTGCGTGGCGGCTTTCCCGTCATGCTCTTGCCTCACTTCATCGCGCTTCCGCTGACTGCGCATGCCTTGGAGGGAAAGCCTGGGTTTCTAAAGCGCTAACTAACTCACTCACTATTGCGAGGGCAATGATTGCCACCGAGTCCCGTTCTAAAGCAAACGCAAAATTTGCAACTCGCGGACTTCCATTAGTGGAGGAGCGCAGCGTTTTACGCTGGAGAAAGCTTCGCATGTTGGGCCATTTCCGAAGGTCGAAAGTTGCTCGCCAATCTCAGCATTCTGGGGCGTAAACGCTGCGCTACAGCTTTTTCAGAACCTCGGCCTGATTGTGTGTTGCGCTTGCGATGCCGCGCAACGCGTCGAGAAGCGGACAGTCCATCGGCAATGGTGTCGCACATCGCACGAAAACTGACCGGTGGAGAATCGGTCGATTCAGTCCGAACGACTCTGCGAAAGGCCACCTTTCGATTTAGCAAAACGGACCAGCAGTTCCAGGTCTTGCCAGAGACGGGAGAGCACGACCTCGGCCTATTGCGAATGCAACTGGGAGGCGGCGTGGATGGCGGTCTTTTCCCTCTCCCCACCGGATGGGGAGAGATTTCTCCGAAACAAAATTTCGCGCGTTGCGCCCATGAACCTGACGTTGCGGCATGTAGTCCCGGCTTTAGCCGGAGCGATTGCAATCCGCAACCACTGTTTCGCTACCAGCCTATGCTGCCGCCTAAAGGCGGGACTACGTACCGGGAGGTTCGTGGGGAGGAAGAAGAGGAGGCCTGAACCTCTGAGCCGATTTCTTGACCACGGATTTCACGGATTTCACGGATCGAGCAGTGATTTTATCCGTGTGATCCGCGTAATCCGTGGTTGAATCAGGTTCATGGGGAGGGGAACGAAAGTCAACGAAAGTTATTTGTTTCCCCTCCCAATTTGGCGTCGTGCCGTGGCAATGTCATTCAAGCTCTCTCTTGCGACGTCATCATCCAGGTTCAATCGAAGCGCTTCACGAAAATGCGTCTCCGCCCTGTCGATATCTCCGCGTTCGAGATAGATCAGGCCAAGATTTCCATGCGCTTTGAAGTTCGCCGGATCGAGGCGAACTGCCGTCTCGAAGGAGACGCGAGCCTCCGTGAGTTTTTTCTGCTGACGATAAAGAATGCCCAGGAAGTAATGCGGTTCTGCATAGGTGGCGTCCTGTTGCGCGGCAATCTGCAGCTGCCGGACAGCATCAGCCTGCCTTCCAAGGGTCAGGAATCCTTTGGCAAGTTCGTTCCGCGCCCTGGTGTCGTCAGGATTCAGGCGCAGCAGGTACTCGTTATAGGCAATCACGTCCCGCGCCACTTTGTATTGATAATTCTGGGACAACGTTTCCTCATCCTTTGGGTGGTGAAGTTGCAGTTGGAACCATAGCTCACCCATTTCGTCCGTCGATTGCAGACCGTACTGAACCCGCTTGGGAGGCTGGTTTGGGTTGCGCGGATTGTCGGCTGAATTGTCGTAAATGAATTGCATTGTGATGGTCGCGCCTTTGGGCAAAGCGACCGGATTGGCATAACGGTAATCGCCTTGCCAATCGAAATTCCACTGTTTGATCAAGAGCAGCCATTTTTTTGTGCCATCCGGGAGCGTTGCGTAGCCGCGTAATTCCTTGCCGAGATAATGAGCATGCGGCAGCGCCGCCAGGACCTCCACATCGATTGGCAAGACGTAAGAATCCTCAATGACGTAATCTTTCTGGCCAGGCGGGATGTCGATGGCGTACGAGCTCAAGCCAATCTTGAACAGCGAACTCGCCGCCGGTTTCTCGGCAAAATGAAAACCGACTGCGGATTGGAGTGTCTCCGGTTTTCCACTCGGTTGCATGTGGACCTGCAAGACAAGGTCGGTCCCTTTGTCCAATCTCCACGCCAGTTTTTCCACGCCCCTCGACGGCACCTTCCCCGGCTGCCAGCTCAGAAAATGCCCGTCGGGCGCAAGCGCAGTCCGTGGACTGTGCAGTCCATCGAAGCCCGGCAGCGGGTCTTGTTCATCTTTCTGACGTGACTGCGACGTTCGGTCGAAGCGCATGAACGCATGGTGCACGATCTTTGGATTGCCCGGCTGAAACTCGATCGCTCGCACATAACGTGTCTCGCTCACCGGCACTCCGATCACAAAGTTTCGATACACATCCTGCCCTTCAGCGGCCAGCGTGTACGGCTCAGCCATCT
>VHDE01000090.1 GCA_016871515.1 Verrucomicrobiota bacterium | reverse complement strand
TTTCCTGACCCGCCTCCATCCATTTGGCGCATGCCAAGCGAGTTAACGTGAAGAGCCCAGTGCCGCGAATAGGGCCCGCCGGGATCTGTGAGGGGGGCGTCGGGCAACCGACGTCTCTACCTCGACGGCGGATACCCCAGAAGAGTCGAATTCAGCCGGGCTAAAATAATCGCGCTTGGCTGCCCTCCGTCGGACGCAATCCAAGTTTCTTGTAGCTCAACTCTGTGGCCACGCGGCCCTGCGGCGTGCGATTGAGATAGCCTTCCATGATCAAGTAAGGTTCGTAAACCTCCTCGATGGTGTCCGGTTCTTCGCCCACCGCGACAGCCAACGATCCAAGGCCGACCGGGCCACCTCCAAATTTCACAATAATTGCCTCAATGATGCGCTTGTCCATTTCATCGAGACCGTTCTGATCGATTTCGAGCAGCGCCAATGCTTGATCAGCCAAGAGGACGGTTATTCGTCCGTCGCCGCGCACCTGTGCGAAATCGCGGACGCGCTTGAGCAGGTTATTCGCAATGCGAGGCGTGCCTCGGCTGCGACGCGCTATTTCCAACGCCCCGGCTTCTTCGATCTCAATATTGAGCAACCGCGCAGAGCGAATGACAATCTGTTGCAATTGCTCCGTCTGGTAATAGTCCACCCGCTCCCGGATTGGAAACCGCGTCAGCAACGGAGCCGTAATCAAGCCGCTTCGCGTCGTGGCCCCAATAAGCGTGAAACGGGGAAGGTTCAGCCGGATACTGCGCGCGTTTGGTCCCTGGTCGATGATGATGTCCAGCTTGAAGTCCTCCATCGCGGGATAGAGATATTCCTCGATCGCTTTCTGCAAGCGATGGATTTCATCGATGAAAAGCACATCGCCTTCCTCGAGATTCGTGAGGAGGCCCGCGAGGTCGCCGGCTTTCTCGATGGTCGGCCCGCTCGTGCTCTTCATATTTGCACCCATCGCCTTGGCAATAATGTTCGCCAAGGTCGTTTTGCCGAGTCCCGGCGGGCCGCTCAGCAAGATATGATCGAGAGGCTCATTCCGTTGTTTGGCGGCTTGGACCGCGATTTCGAGCCGCTCCTTGACCTTGGCTTGGCCCGTGAACTCGGCAAAGAGCGATGGCCGCAGCGTCATTTCCAGCGCTGTGTCTGGTTTCGTCAGAACATTCGAAATCATTCGCTCAGCCATCGCGCCAAACAATGTGCAAAGGCCAATCGAGCGACAAGGGAAAACAAGTTCGAACAAAATGATCGGTTCGAAAGTCCAATGCCTGTCATCAACAATCAAAAGTTCAACCCCAACAAAAAACTATGAAGCGAATTCTCGTCGGTTTTTTCACCTGCCTGGCATTATCATTGGTTCAAGCGCGCTCCGAGGACTCGGAATGGCTTGCGGATGTGCCCACGGCCCTGGCCAAGGCTAAGGAGTCCAAGAAACTGGTCTTATTGGACTTTACCGGCTCGGATTGGTGTCCGCCCTGCAAAGCACTGCACAGCAAGGTGTTTACATCGTCGGCCTTTAAGGAATATGCCAAAGAAAAGCTTGTCCTGGTGGAAGTCGATTTTCCCAATAGCAAGCCTCAGACGCCGGCTTTGAAAAGCAAGAACGCGGCTCTAGCGAAAAAGTTCCAGATCGATAGTTATCCGACGGTCATTTTGCTCGATAGCGAAGGCAAGGAGTTGGGCCGCGTGGGCGGGTACGGCGGGCAGGACGCGAAGGCATATATCGCCAAGCTCGACGCTCTCAAGAAGAAGTAACTGTATCCAGACTCGCTGGAATATTTGTGACAGCAACAACGCAATCGTCGTTGCGCCTCCAAAGACTGCCAGCGCCGCCGGGTATCGCGCGTAAAGGTTTCCTTGTTTGTCGTACTAGGCTGCAGCCAGGACTTCAGGCTCTGCCGCCAGCCCTGACAAAACCTCTTGAGCCACCGCTTGGCCATCGAAAACAAGAATGGCCGTGCTGTTCGCTGCAATTAGCCCTGCGACGGTGGAAAGGTTGCGGACAGCGGTTTCTTTGTAATTTCGAAGTTCGTAGGCCAACAAGACCACGCACGACAGAACCAGTTGTATCAAGACTTCCACGCTTCAATCGCAAGTCTTCCTCGAGAAAAAGCAGCAACCTCCAGTGGAATTCTACCGATCGATCAAAGCTTTACCTTGCTCGCTACCTGGGACACATCCTTATCGCCGCGCCCGGAAAGATTCACGATGACGACTTGGTCTTTGCGTAATCGCGGCGCGCGTTTGATCACTTCGGCCACTGCGTGCGAAGATTCTAGAGCGGGAATAATTCCTTCGAGGCGGGCCAATTTCATGAATGCCTGCAAAGCTTCGGCATCGGTGGCGTACGAATACTCGACCCGGCTTTGATCTCGCAGCCAGGCATGTTCGGGCCCGACCGCTGCATAATCCAGCCCTGCGGAAACGCTATGCGTCAATTGGATTTGGCCGTTCTCGTCTTGCAAGATGTAAGACCGCGTTCCTTGCAGAACGCCGAGAGAACCGCCTTGGAATCGCGCGGCGTGTTTTTCGGGTTGAATTCCCTCGCCACCGGCCTCCACGCCGATCATTTGCACCGAAGCATCTTCGAGGAAAGGATAGAACAAGCCAATCGCGTTCGAACCGCCGCCAACGCAAGCGATCAGCAAATCCGGCAGCCGTTCTTCTTGTTCGAGAATTTGCCGGCGTGCTTCATCGCCAATAATTCTTTGAAAATTCCGCACCATCACGGGATATGGATGCGCCCCGTAAGCTGTGCCAAGGATGTAGTGCGTGTTGCGCACATTCGTCACCCAATCGCGCATCGCCTCATTGACCGCTTCCTTTAACGTCTTTTGGCCGGCCGTGACCGGGACAACATCGGCCCCGAGCATTTTCATCCGATAGACATTGAGCGCCTGCCGCTCGCAATCCACTTCGCCCATGTAAATGACGCACTTGAGCCCGAACATCGCGCTGACCGTGGCGGTCGCGACACCGTGTTGTCCGGCGCCCGTCTCGGCTATAATCCGCGTCTTGCCCATCCGCCGAGCGAGCAGGATTTGGCCGATGGCATTGTTGATCTTGTGCGCGCCGGTGTGCAACAAGTCCTCGCGCTTTAAATAAATCCTCGCGCCTCCCAAATCCTTCGTCAGTCTCTCGGCCAGATAGAGCGGCGTTGGCCGCCCGCAAAACTCGCGCAAGTAATATTGGAGCTCGCGCTGGAACTCCGGGTCATGCTGTGAACGAAAATATTCCTCTTCCAATTCCTTTAACGGATGCATCAGGGTTTCTGGCACATAACGTCCGCCATAACGGCCGAAATGGCCTTGTGCATCGGGAACTGCGGCTTGGGCAATCGCGCTCATGGCGCAAACCATAAACGCTTCGCGAAACGGCGTCGAGGGAAGTGATCAGTCAGGGCCGGGTAATCGAATTCTATAGAATTTGTTCTAAAGAACCTGGCTCAGAGGCGTAGGAATGAAAGGAAAGGTTCTGGTGGATTGAGGACGTCCGTGCGCCTTCCGTCGCGGCCCATCTGTAGTCCGGCCTGTGCAGGTCCTTCAGATACCCGTGGCGGCTTCACCACCATCCAGGTGACTCACCACGTTGCGAGGGGAAACAACTGTCTCCTCGGAACACGAGAAATAGATCGCTTGCCGGTCCTCAAAAACCAGGGCGATGCGAGCATTCGAAAAGCCATAATTCCGACAGGTATCGGAGGCCGCGCTTGTCGTGGTAAAGGTGAGCGCTTCCTCAGGCTTGTCAGTCCATTCGTCAAGATTCTTGAAGAAAAGCAGACTGTCAGTCCGTTGCAGCAGGATTTTCATTGGCCACCGTTTCACAAAGACTCGGAGACTAAGCGAATTAGGGGCTTGCAAGAACGCCCCGAAGTTGGTGGAGCCGAGAAGAGCTTTCGCATCGCAAAACCAGCTGAGCAACGGCCCCAGCGAACATGCTCAGACCTCAGTCCAAAACCGTTCCCAGGCAAGTCGAAAGGCGAATGGTTCATCGCAGGCATCCCGAAGTTGTCGGTAGCGGCGGGCATCCTGCCTGCCGCAGAGGGCGTGCATCTTGCCGCCCGAGGCAACGCTTGAAACAAGGAGGCTGCGTTCTAGTGCGTGCGCGTGATCCGCCGGGCAGGATGCCTCGACTCTACCGCAGGCAGGATGCCCGCCGCTACAATGTGGCGACAACTTCGGGATGCACCGCATCGCACGGAATTTGATAGCTATGCCCGGCTCGATGAAAAAGGTCGTGTGCATGAGTCAACGCTACTATGCTGTCGGTCGGTCACTCTTGTCCAAAGTGGAAAGCAAAAAACGGAATTAGAAGGCCTGTCTATGCAACCCAATTCCCGATATCAACCAAGCGCACTGAGTCGTCGAACGTTTGCGCGCATTTTTGCCATGGGCGGTTCCGCTGCATTGTTCGCTCAGTCAGGCGCGGCTTGGGCGCGGCCGGCGTTGCAAACAACGCCAGCGGCGCCGACGGAAAAATTCTGGGCCAAAGTGCGCGAGCAATTTGTGATGCCGCGTGATCTAGCCGTGATGAACGCAGCGAATCTTTGCCCTTCGCCGGGTTCAGTTCTTGAGGCGATGTACAAAAACACTCAAGACATGGATCGCGACCCTTCCTTTCAGAATCGCGTCAAGATGGCGCACGGAAAGGAGGAGACACGACGGATTCTAGCCGAGTTCCTTCGGGTGAGCCCCGAAGAAATCGTCCTCACCCGAAATACGAGCGAGGGCAACAACCTTGTCTCGAGCGGCGTCGATCTCAAGCCGGGCGATGAAGTGCTGTTGTTCGCGGACAACCATCCGAGCAACCTGGCGGCATGGCAAGAAAAGTCCAAACGCTGGGGCTTTTCGATTCGGCTGGTCGAGCAGGCCAACCCACATCCCGGTTTCGACTACTATATCGATGCGTTCAGAAAAGCCTTTACGGTACGGACCAGGATCCTTGCCTTTACGCACCTGACCAGTACCGTCGGCGACCTGTTTCCGGCCAAGGAGCTTTGCCGCCTAGCGCGCGAGCGTGATGTCTTGACCTTGATCGATGGCGCACAATCCTTCGGATTGTTAGACACCGATCTCCGTGACATTCAACCTGACTTTTACACGGGCAGTGCGCATAAGTGGCCGTGCGGCCCGAAAGAAGTCGGCGTTCTTTACATCAACAGAACCGCACAGCCGAAGATTTGGGCAAGCATCATCAGCGCAATGCCCGGCGCCATTGGCATTTCGAAGACCTTCGAAGCCTTCGGCCAGCGCGACGAACCAGCCATTATCGGATTTGCCGAAGCCCTGCGTTTCCAGACCCACATCGGCAGCAAGATCATTGAAGCCCGCGCCCGTGCTTTAACGCAAATGTTGATCCAAGGGTTGCAAAAGATCGATGGCATCAAGCTTTGGACAAGCTCGGATCCATCGCGCGCGGTCGCAGTCGCGTCATTTCTCCCTGGCAACCACGACATCCTCAAGCTCTATGCCGCGCTTTATGAAAAGCATCACATCGCTTGCGCCACTCGGCTTGGAAAAGACCGGCCCGGGCTTCGTTTCTCTCCGCACTTTTACAACACGCAAACGGAAGTCGAACGAGCTTTATCCGCGCTCGGTGAGCTCATGAAAGCCGGCGGTTAGTTACTTGTGCCACGCCAGCCATTCTTTGCCGTTCTCGACAAGGAACATGTCCTTGCTACAGTAAGGATATGAGCAAGGTGACTTCCAAGTTACAGGTGACGTTGCCGAAAGCACTCGCTGACCAATACGGAATTGCCCCTGGAGATCAGATCGAGTGGGTGGCTTCGGGCGAGGCCATCAAAGTCAGGCCGCTACGTAATGCCCCTCCAATGTCCAACTCGCAGTCCCGATTAAGGTTGTTCGACCGGGCGACAATGCGCCAGAACCAACGCCAAAAAGACCGTAAATTGACCCGGAGCCCGGCGCTACGCGGTTGGAAGCGACAAGACCTATATCAGGATGGCCGTCGCTCTCGTTGACACAAACGTCTTGGTTTACCGTTTCGACTGGCGATTCCCTGAAAAGCAGGCAATCGCAACGGAACTGTTGCGCAAGGGAATCGTCGAACATTCCGTCAGAATACCGCACCAAGCCGTGGTGGAATTCGTCGCTGCGGTGACGCGCCCACTGAAGGACAAAACGCGCTTGTTGAGCCTGAAGGATGCGCGTTGGGAAGCCGAGGAATTTCTGCGCCAATTCGAAGTGATTTATCCCAACGAAGCAATCTTGCGCACAGCCTTGCGGGGAGCGGCCGCCTATCAACTGAACTGGTTCGATGCCCACCTCTGGGCCTACGCCGAATGTTTTGGACTCGAGGAATTGCTTTCGGAGGATTTCCAGCACGATTGTCTGTACGGAAGTGTTCGCGTGATCAACCCTTTCGAAAACCTGTAATGTGAATCTTCGTCGAGCTTGTTAGCGCTTTAACTGAACCATCATCAGCGCATTGGCGACCCAACCGGAAAGGAATGCGCCGAGAAGAAAAAGAGCGAACAATGCCGATTCGAGCGGTTCCAGTTGTTTCGACCCAACAAGTCCCAAGCCCACCGAAACCAGTCCGAGCGTGGCCATGAGTGTGGTGTAAACCGCCATCATCCGGCGCGGCCAGCCTTCCTGGCACTTGAACAATCCCGCCATCGGTATCACCAGCAATCCGAAGACAAGAGCCCCCAGAAGGAATTTGTCGTTTTGCGTCGGCAGCCAAAGGCCCAACATCACCAATGCGCCCAATATGCAGCCGCCCACCCAATTCGACGCGGTCGTTTGTTCATCCGAAAGAACCATGCGGCCAAAACGATTGAGTCGCAGGAGCAGATTGAACAGCGGTTCCGCCGTCCAGGTCAACAGCGCGAACGCAACGTAAAGAATGCGCAACGGCAATAGCCATGGGACAAGGTCCGGATAGCTCTTGCCGATGCTGGTGAGAATGCGATTGGCGAAATAACCTCCAATGATTATTCCCCATTGCATGTTTGGCGTCAGCTTCGCCATCCAGAGAAAATAGCGAAGCATCAGCGCGTAGATGAAATGCTTCGCTTTGAGAGCCTCGACGATCCCTTGCCGCGCCCACTCGTTGTCAGGATCCAACCGAAGCGCTTCGCGAAAATGTTCCAATGCTTTGGTTGGATTCCGTTTCTCCAAAAGAGTCCAACCCTGATTCGCATGCGTAATGGAGTTCTCCGGATTCTTCGCGAGCGCGGCATCGATGGTTGTTCCGGCTTCGTCTTTGCGGCCAAGTTTCACGAGCGCAATCGCGCGCAGATTTGTGCAAGTGACATGCTCGGCATCCAATTGGAGACCGCGCTCAGCGGCATCGAGTCCGGCCGCCCACTGCCTTTGGTCCAGGCGAATTTGCGAAAGCAGGGCGTGATAATCTGCATCGGCAGGATCGAGTCGGATCGCCTCTTCAACCGATGCCGCAGCTTCCGGCAAATGACTTCGATCATGCAGAACGCTGGCCAGCGCGTAATGTGCGAAAGGAAAATCGGGCGCGAGATGAATCGCGCGCTGCGCTTCGTCGGTCGCCTCTTGGAGTTGTTTGCGATGCGCCAGTGAAAGGGCTAGCAACGCGTGCGCGTAAGCGTCTTCAGGGTCGCCCGCCAAAACCTGACGCAGCTCCGGCTCTGCCAGATCGACGCGGGATTGCTGAAACAGCAGGATGGCTCGCTGGAGATTGGCGCTCACTTCAGCTTCATGTATTGCAAGATGTCGTCGTAGATGCCGCCTTGATTGGAATAGAGCGCATAGTTGCGCGCGGTCGCGAACCATTCTTTTGTCGTCGGTTTCAGCGTCGCCGCGGCGTTGACGAGATCTTTCGTGGTCAGGGGCTTCGGCAGCCCCTCGCGCATCGCCTCGCGAAGTTTCTTCTCGACTGCCACGTCGACGACGGCCTTTAGGTCGGCGCCGGAAAAATTCTCTGTCTTTCTCGCGACATGTTCAAAATCCGTTTCACCGACTGGTTTGCCGCGACAGAGGAGCCGCAGTATTCCAGCGCGCGCTTCAAGATCGGGGGGCGGAACAAACAAGATGCGATCGAACCGGCCCGGCCGGCGAAACGCTGAATCGAGATGCCATGGTGCATTGGTCGCGGCCAGAACAAGGATGCCTTCATTCGCGGTTTTGACGCCATCGAGTTCGGCGAGGAATTGATTGATCAGCTGGCGGCCCGCGTGCTGGCGCATATCGCTGCGACTGGCGCCCAAGGCATCCACTTCGTCGAAGAACAGAACGCACGGCTTGTTCCGGCGGGCTTGTTCGAAGAGCTCGTGAAGGTTGCGTTCGCTGCTGCCGATCCACATTTCCAACACATCATTGATGCCAATGGCAAGAAACGCTGCTTTGATCTCGCCCGCCGTGGCGCGCGCGAGATAAGTCTTGCCGCATCCGGGAGGTCCGTACATGAGAATCCCTCCGCCGATAGTTTTGCCGTACGCTTTGTATAAGTCGGCATGAGTGAGCGGATGAATGATTTTCATCCGAATCTCCTCTTTGACAGCCTCCATGCCGCCAACATCTTTGAATTGAATGCCGGGACGCTCGAGTTCCTTTTCGACGGGCGAAGGCTCTTCTTCCCAGGAGGCGCGCACCTTGCCTTCCACCACTTCGCTGGTTTCGGGTTCTGCGCCAATCCCAAGCCGGCTGGCAAATTCGAAGTCCTTGAGCGAAGGGTCCGCTTCGACCGCGAGCCGATATTCGCGAACAGCTTCTTCGACATCACCAGAACGGAAAAGCAAACGCGCGTGAAACAAACGGGCCCGCGCGGGTGCATTGTCGTTTTTCAGAAGACTTTCAACGATCACGAGCGCTTGCGTGTTTTTGCCCTGAGAATAAAAAGCGCGAGCCAAGCCGAGCTGCAAACTCTGGCTGTTCGGCGCCAAGCTGAGCGCTTCGCGGAACTCCTTTTCTGCCTCCTCCAACCGGCCGCAGTTCAACAGGGACTCAGCCAGGTGCTGCCGCAAAGGAATATTGTTAGGCGAAACGCGGAGCGCTTCCCGCAAGCCTTGGAGCATTTCGTTGGAGCCGGATTCAGACGATGAACTTGACACGATAAGCCGATAAGAAACCGGAGAAACAAGCGCCTGTCAAATTAGGAGAGTCAAATTGGATTAGCGCTGTGTGGCGGCTGCGCGACGGCTGCGCGCCTCCCGGCCAGAGACAAACCACGAGTTCTGCGGGCGCTATCCTTATCCTTTGGGCAAATACTGAATGCGATCTCCCCAGTGCCAATCGGCTGCTTCTCGCCAGAACTCGACTAGGAGTCGCGATTGTTTGCCGTAATCCATTTGCAAGACACTACGGCGAAACAGAATTACCCCGGCATGACCGGAACCTTTGCTCGTTAGTTCGCCCGCATGCTTTGCCATGGTTCGCCGGTCAAAGCCGACCGTTATTAGGTCATGATCAAGGAGGGCGCGCAACAAGCCGGTATCTTTGGATGTGCGACGTATTCCCTGCATCCCATCTGCGATGTGAATGATCGGAAAATCTGCCTGAAGCCGCGTGCGCGCTTTAACGAACCATCGAGACATGTGCGCATCAGCCAACAGGCGAATCACTCACCAACCTCCGCCTTGCGCTGCGCCGCTATTTCGGCGGGAAAAGCTCGGGCATAAGCTTAAGTATTCGTGCTGTCAAGGCTCACACGGCCCGATCCAAGACTGAAGCCCCCTGCAGCGGTTTACTGCGCTAAAGGAACCTTCAGCAACTCATCGGCTGTCCAAGTCGCGGTTCCATTCATTGGGCGATTGGCCGTGTCCTGTCGGACCTTGGCAACTTGGGCGGGCGTCACTTGCGGAGCTGAATTGCCCCAGCTCTGGCGGATGTACGAGAGAATGGCCGCCAGGGAATCGTCTGACAGCACCTCCCCCATCGCTGTCATTCCGGAAGGGAAAGTGTAATCTTGGCCTTTCACCTGAATTGGTCCACTGAGACCATGCAGCGGAATGCGGATCAGCCGGCTCGGGTCTGCGGCAGTGACCCACTCGGAGCCGGCGAGCGGCGGCGCGAGAGCGCCGCCTGATCCGTTCGGCTGATGGCATGCTGCGCAAACCATCCCGTAAAGAGGCTCGCCCTTGGCGGCGAGGTCATCCGCTCCCGTGTTGAGCGCCTTAACCAGTTTCGCCGATTCGTACGGTTCATAGACCTGAGGATCGAAACCGCCTGCGTGATTATCCAAATAGAGTTGCCCCCAATAAAAGAGCGCGGCGAATAAGATGATTAACCAAATCGGCGTGTGTGCCAAACCGGCGGTGGGTTCGGCCTCGTTGGCGGGTGATTTTGCCGAAACATTCGGCGAGCTTCCTTTTCCAGCTCCGGGTCCGTTCGGACGAGCGGCGTTTGAACTTTTCTTAGGATCCGGTTTCATCGGTTTGTTGGCGCCGCGTTCGTCGGCGCGGTGGCGGAGGGCTGATTCGTCGTGGCATCCGGGCGCTTGGGTTCGACCGGCAACGGCGCTTCGAATAATCCAAACTGGGCGTCCATGCTGAGAAGATATGCGACAAGCGCACGGGCGCGCTCCGTGGGCACGACTTCGTAACCGGGCTCCACGGCATCTTCACCGGTGAGTTGCAGAGCATCCGGCGAAGGGTGGCGGCCGATCTTCCGCTTCTCGAACAAAAAGCGGTAGGGAGGCATGGTCGAACCGTTCACTTTCGATTGAGGATTGTATAGGTGAAGCAGGTGCCAGGAAGGATCTCTTTGCCGCGCCGCGATTGTTGTCAAATCAGGTCCAATGCGTTGTTTGCTCAGCATGAGCGGTTGATCGAAAAGATAATCCTGCGCCACGCTCATGCGCCGCCCCCAACCCCGCTCAATGTCCGGCCCAGTGGGAACCAAAATAATTTCGGCCTTGGCATCGGGCACTGTGAGATGTTTGAGGGCCGTTTCAGCTTCAGCCCGCGTTAACCCCTGTAATACCGGCTTAGGCGCTTGCTCCATGATTTGACTGACTTCGGCAGGCGTCAGGCCGGGTCTGGCGGCGCGCAAACCGGATGCGAGAGCGGCTTTATTCGTGCCAGCGCTGGCCAGCACAACGTCGAACTTCGCGCCCGATTGCCGCACATTCGTCGTATGGCAATAAAAACAGCCTTGCGCTCGATACACATCACGACCGCGCTGCGCCTCTCCACTGGGTATCGCTGGATACCGTGAATTGGACGGCCCGGCAGCGACTTGCTGTTGGCGGCCAATCTGCACGTTGGGCACGACCACCATTCCGCACCAAGAAGCAGCCAGCGCCAGCAAGGCTCCCAGAAAAATCAATGGACCCTGGTTCATACTTTTCCTCCGGAAGCTAGAGCGCGCGGCTTCTGTGAAGCAGATAAAAGGCCTGGACAACAAGAGCCGCAGCAAGTCGCCAGCATGGCTTTCGAGATTCTTCCGAGCAACGCCGCATTGCCAATCAAAAGCAGCGTCCCTCCCAAGGTGCTTAAACCCAGGAATGGAATGATGGATCGCACCACGGAAATGAACGGCGCTTGCGGATCATTGAGCTTGGCCCCCTGGGTGAGACCACCGAACAGCAGCGGCAACGTCACCAAAGCGATTCCCGCCACGGACGTCCAGAAATGAAAAGTTTGCGTTCCACCGGATGGCCATTCCGCTTCCAGCAAACGCGGGACGATGTAGTACATCGCGCCAGCCACGGTCAACGCCACGAACCCGAAGAGGTAAAGATTCGTCATCCCTGGGGTGAAAAGAGTGAACAACGTCCGTTCACTGACGGTGCGAAGCACGCTCAATATCCCAACGACGCCAACCAACAAATAGCAAAGCGCGCCAAGCGCAACAAAGCCCAAGGCAGCGTCGGTCTTCACCGCAGACCATTTGCCCGCCATGGTGCGGTAAAGATTGAGCCCAACTGCCAGCAATGGAATCAATGTCATCACTTTGAAAACAATGCTCAAACTGCCCAACCATTTCGGAACGGGCGCTCCTGCATACATTCCACCCCAGCTTCCAAAAAAGAGCAGAGCCCAAAAACCGAACAGCGCGAGATAACGACTGTGCAATGGCCGGTCCAGCGTCTTGGGCAGGAAATAGAAAATTGCGGCCAAGCCGAGTGAGCCGAGCCAAATATCAAACAGGTTCTGAACAAACCAGCCATTCACCACGGCCTGCAGGACGCCGCGAACCGGAAAGATGATGAGTAACAACTGGGCCGTTGAATAAATCCACGGGAACCAAAGCAGGGCCGCCAGCAGGTACCATTGCGAAACGTAAAGCGCACACTCTCGACGCAACTTAAACGTCATGATCGCGCAGATTGCGATCAGCAAGTAAGAGAAAAACAGCGGGCCGGACGCGTAGCGGGGCATCTCGAGCCAGTCGTACGCTGTATTATGCCCAGCGAGAATTCCGAGCAGACCAAGCGCAACGCTCAGATTCCAAAAGATGCCACCCACGATCGGGATTCCTGCGCCTTGCAATGTGACCCGTCCAAGCCGAGCTAAAATCCAAAGTCCGACACCCAGCAGCGCCTGAGCGGCGAACCCATAAGCCAAGGCATTCTGCGCCGCTGGATAAATGCGACCATAAGCGAGCCATTCGGAACCCGACAGGAAGCCCGGACCGTGAAGTTTGATCGAGCTAATGACACCAAACAAAAGACCGATGACAAGCCATGCCTGACTGCACGCGAGCAGGAAAACCACCGGCGTCCGGCATGAGCGATCAATCTCGTTCACCGGAACAGGAGGGGACGCTGAACACGCCGTGCTGGAACCAGTTTCAGCGGGCATTGAATGGGCATTCATGCAAAAAGAAAGTCAAACATCACCGGCAGTCAATTATTCAAATGGGCTCGGCTTCTCCGGAGCCTTTGGCGGTGGAGGGGGATTGAATTGGTTCACGCGAGCCAGCAAATTCGAACGCGCCGCAACGGGATTCTTCCAATCCTGCACTACGATTTCCATGGCGCGCTGGATTGGCAAACGAACTTGATTCTTCGCGGGATCAACGTAGCCGTAGTTCTCCAGCTGTTCCTTGGCGGCCAGATTGATTTCGTTCAATGCCTTGCGGCGTTCTTCCGCCCGCGCCGCGTCTACCGGGACCGTTTGAATATAGCTGCGCATGTACCCGACGAGAATCGCCATGATCAAAAACGAGCCAAGAATAGCGACCAGGTAAACCGCAAGCTGAGTCTTGGCAGGACCGTAAGAGTCAGTATTCATCAACGCCTCGAATCTTTTTAGTGCTTTCCGTGTGCCATCGCGGCCTGGCCAGAAGTCGCAGGCGGCACGTAAACCCCCATCGCTTCGGCGAAACGCGGATCCTTCTGCGGGTAGGGCGGATGAGCAGCAAAGGATTTTAGGAAAACCTTGGCCAAAACGCCCAGCATGAAGGCGAAGCAACCGATATCAATCCAGTGCAAAACAAATCCATTCGGGTGCGGGATCGGCATGATGTTGTAGGAAAGATCGCAGAAATGCATCAGCCAAGCCCAAACAAACATCGGAATCATTACAGCGAAGTTCAGTTTGGCATCGATGCGCAAAAGGGTGAGAAAGGGGAGCGCGAAATGACCGAATATAAGGAGCATTCCAATATCCCACCATGATCCAGTCTCACGCTTGATGTACCAGAACGTCTCCTCCGGCAACGCGGCGTTCCAGATCAGGAAGTACTGAGAGAAATGAATGTAGGCATAGAAGACCGTGAACGCGAAGAAGAGCACGCCAATGTCATGGAACTGTCTTTCTCGCACCACATCACGCAATGGCCCCGCTCGTTTTAACACTAAAGTCAGCACATAAACCGTGGCCAATGTCGTCCAGACGCTCGCCGCAAAATAATAGACGCCATACATCGTGGAGAACCACTGATGCTCCAAACTCTTCACCCAATCGACCGCTGCCAGCGTCAGCGTGACTGCAAAAAGGAAAACGCCGCCGGCCGCGTATTTTCGCATGGCATAGGTGCATTGCGCAGCGCCGCTTTGATCTTGCCTCAACGACCATTTGCGCAAGCTAAAGGAAAGCCAGGTCCAAATGCCAAAGACAATGAACACGCGCGCGTACCAGAATCCTTTGTTCAAGTAAGCGTGTTTCGCGTGGAGAGCGTGATCGGCCTTCGCGGGATCCATCCATGGATAAATCGTCGGCGCCAAGATCAATAGCGGAATAAACAGGAGGAAGAGCACTGGCGCCAGACACGCGATATGCTCGACAAAACGCCGAATCGGCACAGACCACACCGCATCAAAAAGGTGATGGATGATGACAAGGAACAACGCTCCCAGGCTCAGGCTGAGGAAGAACATGAAGGCCTGCAGCCAGGAGTAGCCAAATTGCTTTGTATTGACGAACGCGCCAATCAAGGCCAGCAGCCCGCCAGCGCCCATCAAAATCAAAGGCAAATTGCGCCATCGAGACAGATCCAACGGAGCCGAAGTGGCAGGAGAAGAATGTGAACTCATAGGCAGCCCCTCTCCCTAGCCCTCTCCCCATCCGATGGGGAGAGGGAAAAGAACCTCGTGCCGATCTGACTGTCACAGTCGAAAACGTGTTCCCTCTCCCCATCGGATGGGGAGAGGGTTAGGGAGAGGGGCAACTTGGCCTGCATACTGATCAATAAGCTTATTTCTTCAAAGTATTCCGTAATTGCTCTGGCACATCGTCAAGTGTGGCGAGCCGGCTCCTTTGCAGTGCCCGCACATACGCGACAATCGCCCAGCGGTCTTCAACCTCAACTTGCGGACCATATGGCCCCATGAGGCCGCGTCCGTTTGTAGTGACATAAAATAACTCACCGTCGGTCATTCGAACCAGACGTTGATCGTGCAGATTGGCAACGGTCAGCATCGCGCCGAGTTTCTTCGTGATGCCGTTGCCATCGCCCATCGCCCCATGACATGGAGAACACGTAATCTGGTAGCGATCCCGGCCTCGAGCCATCAATTGCGCACTGATTTGAAATGGCGAGTGCTCCACGAAGTTGGTGGTGCCCGTAATCATTCCTGTATTCGCCGGAGCATCGTTATGAGGGTAAACTGGTTTGCCCGCGTCGGCATCAACGAGGTTCTGATAAGCAGCGCTTCGGACAATAGTTCCAGCGACAGGAAGCCGCGAGCTGCGGCCATCGGGAAAGAAATCGTTCGCCGCTTGTGGACGAAGCTTCGGCTGCCGATCCATATCAGGAAACAACTCGATCGGGGGCCGTCGCGTTTTTTCGCCGCGAAAACCAGCCCAAGCGAGCACCAGGACGGCCGAGAAGAAGAATATGAGCAGGAAGTAACGCATTATTCCTCCACTACCTCGATATGTTTGCTGCCAGCGCTTTCCAGCAAATTGCGCGTTTCCGTTTCCGAGTAATTCGGATCGCTCGCTTCAATGACGACAAAAAACTTATCGTGGGTCACCTGAGTAAACCGCCGATTTTTCAAAAGCGGATGATGGAGCCGGGGCAGACGATTGAGAAACAACATGCCGCCCAGCGAGCCAAACGCGCCGAAGAGAATGGTCAATTCATAACTCGGCGGGAATGCGTAGATCGGACTGAACATCGGCTTGCCACCAACCGGGATGGCGTAATCGAATGCATTCATGAACCAAATCATGAGCATGCCGGTAATGTAGCCGGTGACACCGCCGATAAATGTGAACCAGCCAACCTTCGAATTCTTCATCCCCATCGCCTGGTCCATGCCATGGACCGGATACGGCGTGAAGACGTCCCATTTGCGGAAACCCTTGTCGCGAACCCTCTCTGCGGCGTGCATGGTATCCGCCGGATTATCGAATTCGGCCACGATGCCGTAAGGTTTGGGAGTTTCAGCCATGTTGCGGCTCCTTTCGTCGCCAATCTGAGATTTCAGATTTGAAATTCGAGATCATTAATGGTGTCCTCCGAGTTTCCCGCCACCCATCGGATGGTGCGGATCAGCTTGGGGCGTCACGCCCTTGACTTCGGACACGGCGATCATTGGCAAATAGCGCATGAACAACAGGAACAGGGTCAGGAACAACCCAAACGTCCCAACAAATGTGAAGATGTCCACCCAGGTCGGAATGAAATAACCCCAGTTCGAAGGCATGAATTCGCGTGCGAGCGTGGTGGCAATGATGACAAATCGCTCAAACCACATGCCGATATTCACCGTGATCGACAGGATGAATACCAACAGCATATTCGTGCGAACTTTCTTGAACCAGAAGAGCTGCGGCAAAACGACGTTGCAAGTAATCATCGTCCAGTACGCCCACCAGTACGGGCCAGTGGCGCGGTAGATAAATGCATCGAGCTCATAGGGATTGCCGCCGTAATAGGCAATGAAAAATTCCATGCTGTAGGCGTAACCAACAATAGAACCGGTGGCCAGTGTCACTTTGCACATCAGCTCGACGTGACGCACTGTGATCACTTCTTCCAAATTACAAAGGCTGCGCACGGGAATGAGCAGCGTCAACACCATGCCGAATCCAGAGAAGACAGCGCCCGCGACAAAGTAAGGCGGGAAAATCGTCGTGTGCCATCCGGGCAATTGCGCCACTGCGAAGTCGAATGACACGATGCTGTGCACCGAAAGCACCAGCGGCGTCGAGAGGCCGGCGAGCAACAAATAGGCTTTTTCGTAGTTGCTCCAATGGCGGTTGGATCCGGTCCAACCGAGAGCGAACAGGCCGTAAAGGAATTTCCGGATTGTGGTTTTGGCGCGGTCACGCATAACGGCCAAATCCGGAATCAATCCCATGTACCAAAAGAGCAAGGAAACGGTGAAGTAGGTCGAGACGGCAAACACGTCCCACTCCAGTGGCGAACGGAATTGCGGCCAGATCGGGCCGTTCGAATTGGGAATGGGCAGCAGCCACCACCCCAACCAAGCGCGCCCGACGTGGATCAGCGGAAAAAGTCCGGCGCACATGACCGCGAAAATCGTCATGGCCTCCGCGGCGCGATTGATGGAAGTCCGCCAGCGTTGGCGCAGCAGAAAGAGAATGGCTGAGATCAATGTTCCGGCGTGGCCGATGCCGATCCAGAACACGAAGTTCGTGATGTCCCAAGCCCACGCCACCGGATGGTTGAGCCCCCAGACACCGACGCCGGTCGAAATAAGGTAGGTAACGCAGACAAATCCAATCCCGAGCATCAGTACGCTTGGGATAAAGGCCATCCACCACCAACCTGGCGCCTTGCCCTCCGCGACGCCCGCGACTTTATCCGACAACCAACCCAAGCCGCGCTTGTTCAAAACAAGCGGCTGGCGTTCCAGTTCCGCCGGAGGCGGCTGAATCTTGACTGAGGAAGGAATCGCAGCTTCCGACATTAGTGGGCTCCTTTCTCAGCTTTGTGCTGCGTTGCAGGCTGAGCACCGTGTCCGGCCCCTGGGCCGACGACCGTGCCGTGGGCGTGGCTCTCCAGGGGACTGGTGTTGCCATCCTTGATGTACTCGTCCAGCGTTCCTGGATTTTCCTTGTATGCGTCTGGCATAGCCGGATTGGGATTTCGAACACGCGCCAAATAAGTCAACCGAGGCCGCGTGTCGAGGAAACCAAGCACCGCATAGTCGCGCGCCTGTTTCTTCAGTTGCGAAACTTTGCTGTTCGGGTCGGAGACATCTCCGAAAACAATCGCTTCAGCTGGGCAAGCTTGCTGGCAAGCCGTCTTAATGGTTCCATCCGGAACGCGCACATCTCCCGAAGGACCAGCTTTGACCTTTTGCGTGATCTTGGCCTCCTCAATACGCTGGATGCAGAAGGTGCACTTCTCCATGACGCCGCGCATGCGCACGGAAACTTGCGGGTTTCTGACCAGTTTCAGCAGTTCCCATTCGTCATCAGGAATGCTCCCGCGCTCCGGCTGCTTAAACCAGCGCTTTAATTCCCATTCGCCGTCCGTGCGGGCGGTGAATGGATCCCGGTACAGTGCGTTGCGTGGCCGACGACTATAATCAAAATAATTGAACCGGCGGACCTTGTAAGGACAGTTGTTTGAACAGTACCTCGTGCCCACGCAACGGTTATAAACCATCAAGTTCAAACCTTCTTCGTCGTGAACCGTCGCGTTGACCGGACAAACACTCTCGCACGGCGCGTTTTCGCAGTGTTGACAGAGCATCGGCTGATACGCCACCTGCGGATCGTCCACGCTCCCGGCAAAGTATCTATCCAACCGAAGCCAAGTCATTTCGCGGCCTTTCGTGACCTGGTCTTTGCCGACGATCGGAACGTTATTCTCACTTTGGCAGGCCAGCATGCAGGCGGTGCAACCGACGCAGGCATTGAGATCGATCGACATGCCCCATTGATGCGTCCCATTGTAAACGGGACGCGGATAAATCATTTTCGGGTTGCCCGTTTCGTCCTTGGGAATGTGCGCCATGTGCGCCGGCGACGACAAATCCATGTTCTTGGCGAACTCCGGGTGCTCGTCGTACTGCTTCTTGGTCGCCTCGCGAATAATTGGACGTCCTTCCATCGAGCCGTGTTCTTGCGTGTTGGCCAGTTGGTACGTCTCACTCGTTGGAGTGATCTTTCCTCCGACCGCAAAACCGTCCGCGGTCGAGGCGCGGAGTTTGTATGCGTTGAAGCCAGCGGGCTGGCCTGTGTCCAATCGCCCGATGCGGCCCGTCTTTTCGCGGCCATAACCCAGAGCCAATCCAACGGTGTCTTTCGCCAAGCCGGGCTGAAGCCAGATTGGCCCGCGAATCTTGCGTCCGCTCAATTCGAGTTCGACGATTTGATTTTTGAAGAGGCCCTTTCGGACTTTGTTGCCTCGGCGCTCTTCGTCGTACTCGCCAACACCCAACTCTCTCGCGGTCTCTGGACTGATAAGAATGGCATTGTCCCAGGTCAGTTTGGTGACAGGATCAGCAGTCTCCTGCAACCAGCCGTTATTGTTGAACCGGCCGTCATCGACGCTGTGGCTGCGATGAAAGACAACTTCCAAACGGTCGCGGCTCGGAAGTTGAGGCGCCGGAGCGGCATTCAAAGCCGCGGCGCAGGCGTTCCCGTTCAGTTGAACAGAAGCGGGCGCGGCTGCGCTTCCCGCCAAAAATCCATCGTGCAGAAACTTCTTCCAGTTCTCTTCGCCATCGCTCCCCAGTCCCCGGTAAGTCTCGCGAACGACATCGTAAGGGCTGGTTTTCTCGAGACCACCGATTCGCGACAGAACTTCCAGTTCGGTCATGCCGCCAAACAGCGGTTCAATCAGAGGTTGAACGGGAACAACGGTGCCGTCCGCAGTTCGGGCGTCACCCCACGATTCCAAATAATGAGCCATCGGCAAATGCCAGCCATTCGCCGGAAATGATTCATCTTCGTAATAACCGAGCCGAACAACGGACTTGGCTTTCGCCTGAGCCTGAGCCCAAGCGAGATCGGCAGGCGCATTATAAACTGGATTGCCTCCCAAAATGACGAGCGTATCGATCTGGCTGCCATTGAGCGCCTGGGCCAATTGCGAAATGTTGCCTTCCTTCGACTCGGGCACTTCATGAAGAACAACCGTGGTTCCGATGTTGCCCAAGGCAGCATTGATCGCGTAGGCGAGCGTGTGAACGGCTAATGGTTGGCGGTGTCCTGCCAGCACCAGACTCTTCCCGGCGTTATCCGCACTGAGAAGATCCTTCGCACATTCAGCGATCCACGCGTCTTGTCCGGCCAGCGCCGCAGAAAGCTTAGTGACCCCACCCTGCAATTCGGCTCCACCGCCCTTCTGCGCGAGAATTGCGGAGGCCAGCCGCGCCGCAAACCCTTGCGCCGCGCTGCTGGGAATGCGCAGACGATGATCCGCGTTCGCTCCCGTCAATGTTAGAAGCCCTTCGACGGCGTAAAGCCGGCTCATCGGTTGGCCTGCCGATTTCTCTGGATTGCGCCGGCGCGCGAATCGCCGGCAATTGATGTAGGAGTTCTCTTCCGTTCCAATGAAATCGCAGTCGAGCGAGACGATAACATTCGCCTCGTCTAATTTGAAATACGGCGCGACCGATTTGCCAAAAGCGGCAGTGGCGGCTTGCCGATGAATGTCAAAATCGACCGGCTCATACACAAACCATTGAGCCTGCGGCAGCCGTTCGCTAACGAGCCGTTGCAAGCGAGCGCGTGATGGAGAACTGCTCCGTTCGAGAAGAAACGCCAGTCGTTGCCCGCCATTGGCGCGGGCCTGGGTCGAAAGACTCGTGAGAAAATCAAGCGCTTCTTCGCGCCTCTTCGTGCTGCCATTGCCGGTGAATCGAATCGCGCGGTCGGGATCGTAAAGATTAAGGATGGACGCCTGCGCAAATTGGTCCGTTCCGCCGTTGCTATCTGGATGCTGGGGATTGCCTTCAATTTTTGTCGGACGGCCATCATCAGACTGAACCACCAGCGGAATGGCGCTGTTACGCGTCGGCATCGCCGTCGCATAAAACTGGGAAACGCCATGCACATAGTTGTCCGGCATTTTGGCGAACGGCAAAATCTTCTCTTCGGGCCGGCGACAGCCGGTAAGCCCAACGCCGGCCAGAAGGAACGACGCCGACATGATCTTAACAAAGTGGCGGCGCGTCACCGGATCGGCCAGTTCGCTGGCTCCTTGCGGAAACTCGCGTTCGAGCCACTGACGAAATTCCGGAGTGTCAGCGAGCTGATCCATGCTGCGCCAGTACTTCGGGCCGGCTTCTGGCTCCGGGCAAGGTGGGGGAATGGTTTTCATCGGTGACAGGAGGAACAATTCTGAGAAGCTCTGACGTTCCAATCGCGAACAAATTCTTCACCCCGAGTCTTCTGGAGTTGAGCCGCAGACTTTGGATCGTCACTCCATTTCCAGTTGAGATCGGTAATCTTGTCCGGAGGACGCAACCTTTCGCCCGGATTGCGATGGCAATCAAGGCAGAAGGCCATGCTGAGCGGCTTGGCGTGATAGACCTCGTCCATCTTGTTGATCTGCCCATGGCACTCGACACAGCTGACGCCACGATTCACATGAACGGAGTGATTGAAATAGACGTAGTCCGGGGTCTTATGAATTTGGACCCAAGGAATTGGTTTGCCGGTCTGCGCGCTTTCGCGAACCAAAGCCAGCCGCGGGTCAGTCGCCAAAACCTGATTGTGGCAATTCATGCACGTCGAAGCTGTGGGAATATTCGAATACCACGACTTTTCGACGGCGTTGTGGCAATAACGGCAGTCCAATCCAAGTTGTTCCACGTGAATGCTATGCGAAAACGAAACTGGCTGAACTGGCTGATATCCCACCCGCGTGTACTTTGGTGTGAAGTAATACCACAGGCCAGCGGTCACCGCTGTTCCGACCATGACGGCGCCAATCAGAACTTTACCGGGCAACTGATTCGTCCACTTTGGAAAAATGTCTGACATTAAAAATTGCTGGTTTCGTCAGGTTGTACCGCACTCGTGAGTTCCGCGCTCTGGACCGATTGCGAGTGTTTGCTTCAATTCATCGCGAGCGCTTGGACTTCTAATGCAAGAGCGAAACAAAATAAGAAATACTTTGTAACGCTCGAGACCTTTTATCGCAGTTTCAACGCTCACCGCAAGTCCTCTTCGCAAAAAAAGCGAAGATTTCTATTCCATTAATACTGGCAATAAAGGCCTTTTATGGCCTTTCCAAGCCAGTCTCTGAATGCTCGTCAACCGTTCCAGAACGGACGCCTAATTGCGTCACAAATGACAACTGAATGAAAAAACACCTCTAAGCAGGGTGGTTTCATTGCCCTACGAGACTTATTTGTTACTTTTTTCGAGGCGTGATGCAATCATTATTTCCGGTCAAGGCTGGCGTGCCCATGGCCATTTCAGCTGGAGTTCTGACAATGCCCCGAAGCATTTGGCAATGCTTAGCGTGAGCTCCGAAGGCGACACCGGCGCGCCAGAGAGTTTTGAGTCGGGTCTGGCGCCGGCAGTTTAGCTTGGGAGCCGCCAGTGATGGCCGCGTGGTTGGCTTGCCTTAAGCCATCGCCGGCTTTACCGCACAAACAAAGAACAAGTCGCTGCTGCGATTAAATGGTTTTGGCGCGGAGCAGTTTCAGCCCTTGGGTGCCCGTCATCTTG
>VHDE01000089.1 GCA_016871515.1 Verrucomicrobiota bacterium | reverse complement strand
CCGCTTGTTCCAGCAGATCGACGAAGTGCTGCCGATCCTTGTCATCGCGAAAAACCTCGCGCCGTTCATTCCCGCGCGCCGTCACATGATGCCAGCCGCCGATTTGCTCGATTCGCAAAGGTCTCGCGATCCGCCTACGCACAGGCGCTACTGACGGCACCCAGTCAAACGAATAGTGAGTAGATACGACCCCAATCGCAATATGACATGCGCCTCAAGCAGGCCTCCTCGGCTTTGAAAAACTCTCAAGACTCGGAGTGCTTTGATCCGCCAGTTGGGAAAGGCCGATCCGGAATTCCTGATTTACCTCATCCGTGGACGTCCAACGGCCCAGGATCATTCTCTGAAAGCCTTCGATCAGGCGCGCGCCACATTGAATGAAGAGACAGACGGGCGAAAAGAGCTCGTTCCGGAAGAAGACGTTCCGCGCTTCGCCGCCGCCGTCGAAAAGGAAATCAAGGCGGTCGCCAACAACTGAAACTGTGAGACGGCCAATGAAATCTGGAATCTGCCGCAATCGAAGTGCCCGCAATTCCCGTCCCGCTCGTTGAAGCTTTGGCGCGCCATCAAGGGCAAAGGCGCGTTCCGTTACTTCAAGGACACGGCCCACCGCTTGGGCTTGTTGGAAGCGTGGTAAAGGTGTCGGGATGACGCGATGCGAGAACTCGTCATCGATTGGGCCGAAGCTCACAACGTGCCATTTGCCGAAGACACAAGATAGTGTGTATTGCGTCATTCGCGGTTGAACCGCCGCTCTTAGTTTTAAGGTTTAGCTGCCGGGTGGCCTGGCTCAGTTCCCCAAAGCGGACGATGCCGCGGAATCTCGGCTTTGAAATCGCCGAGGCTCGGCCAGACAAGGCGCTGGTCCAAATCGACCTCGGCGACAATTACCGTCCCCCATTGTTCGGCCTTGGCGATGGGCTTGCCTTCGTGGTCGTAGACCGCCGTTAACATCCAGTTGCGCGAGATATCTTCGTACGTGCTGCTCACGAGGTAAACTTGATTCTCGCATGCGCGCGCGCTCGCGAGCATCGGATTGCAACCCCAGACCGGCCACGCAATCACTTCCGCGCCGCGCATCGTCAAATGACGCGCCACCTCGGGAAAGAAGCCGTCGTAGCAAACCATCATGCCGAGCTTTCCAAAGCGCGTGTCGAAGACCGGATAATCGTAACCGGGCGCGATGCCGCCTGAGATTTCGGACCGGGGCAATGCCACCTTGCGATATTTTCCCGACACCTTGCCGTCTGGTCCGAGAAGAACGGCGACATTGTAAACGAGATGATTCTCCCGTTCGAGCAAACCGGCGACGATATAAAGGTTATGCTTCTTCGCCAGTTCACCGAAGTACTCGGTGCTCGGTCCCGGCACTGGCTCCGCACACTCGGCGTAACTTTTGCCCAGGCCGAAATACGTCAGCGTCTCTGGCAAAACCACGAGGTCAGCTCGCTGTTTGGCGGCGTCTTCAATAAAGCGGGCAAATTGTCGGCAGTTATCCATCGGTGTCTTTCCATCCTCAGGTCGGTAATGCACCGACGCGAGACGCGCTTTGCGACCAGCGGGCGCAGCGGTTTGGACGAGTGAAAGATTGCTCCATTCTACTTTGCTGTTGGGCGCCCATTGCAAGTGCAGCTCAACGATCATGCGACTCGCTTTCGACGGTGCACGATAAACACCCGAAACCGTCGTCCAACCATTGGTGTCGGTGGAAATGTCCGCCGGGAATTCAGGTTCAGCCGTCCGCGCAAACCCCGGCAATACGGTGCTGACGACCGGTTCGTCGGTAGTCACCGATTTGCCGGCGTCATCCTGCCAAAGCAATCGAACGACAGCGCTTCGTCGTGGACTTGGCACATTCTCGGCCCGCCGCGCGACGTGAAAACGATAGTGCTGTCCGCCCTGGACCCGGAACTGCCGAGTCCAGTAACCGTCGAGGCCCTCGCGCGCGTCCGCTTGAATCACGAAGCTGCCTCGTTTGTTTGGGCCGCCATTCGGATTGAACGAAAACTTTGGGCGAATCTCCTCGCGGGGCGACTCTGCCTTCCAGGCGTCCGGCGCCTTGGTGGACGCGGTCTCAGGGGATGGTTCCTCCGGAGTTGGCTTTGCGCTCGCTGCCGGAGGCGTGGTTTGATTGGGCCAGTTTTTCAGAAGCAGCTTCTTGAGTTCGGCCACTACCGATTCGTTTTTCGGATCACTAGCAACGTTGCGGCGTTCGTGCGGATCGTTCTTATGATCGTATAATTGCGCCCCCTTGCGACCGCCATCCCACTCTGTGTGCCGCCAGCGTTCGGTGCGAACGGAGTAACCGGAAACGCCGTTTGTGCCGCGCTGCACTTGCGTGAACGCAGGCTTGTCCCAGTCAGCCTTCGGATTATTCAACAGCGGCCGCAAACTATTTCCGGCGAGATAATTCGGGGCGGGAAGCCCGCACAGGTCAGCCAGCGTTGGATACAAGTCCACCAACTCGACGGTTCGGGCGGAGCTCTTTCCTTTGCCCTTAATACCAGGTGCGTGAATCAGCAGCGGAACGCGCGCTGATTCTTCGAAGAGACTCATTTTCTGCCAGAGCCCATGCTCGCCCAAGTGATAGCCGTGGTCGCTCGTGAACACGACAATCGTTTTGTCAGCCAGCTTGAGACGTTCCAACGCAGCCAGCACCCGGCCCACTTGCGCATCCATGAAACTAGTCGCCGCGTGATAAGCTTGAATCGCTTCCTTGCGTTGTTGGTCGGTCATCGTGTCTTGTTCCTTCTTTGCGCTGCCAAACGCTGCCGCGGGAACGCCGTTGCGATGATTCGTCGACACCGTCGGCAACTTGATCTTGTCGAGCGGATAGAGATCAAAATATTTCTTCGGCGCCACATACGGCGTGTGCGGACGATAAAAGCCGACTGCGAGAAAAAAGGGCCGGTCTTTGTTTTGTTCGAGCAATTGGATGGCTTCGGTCGCGCCGATGCCGTCGGTTTGTTCTTCGTCCGTGCCTTCAGCAGCAAGCCAGCTCAACGTGGCGCCAAACCGCGCCGGCCCGACTTCTTTCGGGGTCAGTGTGAAAATCTTGTCCTCATCATCTTTGTCGCGTCCGCGCGGATTGATGACCTTGTCCCACGACTGCGGATCGTCGAGTCCGTCGGCGCCGATTTGGCCGGGGACGCCATAATGGTACAGCTTCCCCACACGCGCAACGGAGTAACCATTTTTCCGGAACAGTTCAGGAAGCGTGACGGTATCGGGAATGAACTGACGGAAGTGGCCGTTGGTTTGATAGACCGATTGCGCGTTGCGGCCGGGATTCGTCAGGATACGCGTATCGTTCGGTCGCCGGCCGGTCAGCAACGACGAACGGCTCGGACTACAAAGGGGAAATTGGCAATACGCGCGGTCAAACTTCACAGCCCGTTTCGCTAATCGATCGATATTCGGCGTCTGAACGAGCGGATGATCGTAGCAGCCAAGCGCGTTATTCAAGTCGTCGGCGATAAGAAACAAAACATTGAGCTTCTGTTCCGCGCCCAAGCTTTGCAGAGGAGAATAAACGAGCGCGAGCGACGTGACGATGAGGCTTAACAGGACCAGATTTCGTTTCATAAGCAACAAAGTATCCTTCAATTTAACGTCGTGTCGCAGCTTTGGCGATGAATTGTTATACCGCTAGCCGTAGAGCTCGTAGAGCGCGCATCTCGGTTTCTTGCAATCCATGGCGGGATGAATCCCAACGGGATTCAAATCCATCAGCCCAGGGTTGCCGAGCTGGCGAGGCTGCCCTGGTAACAGGATTGATTATCCCCTCAACCCCAACGGGGTTGCATCCCGCGCTGGCGTCGTGTTGCTGTAACCCTTTTCAGGGTTGTCCACGTTTGTGGCGCTCCTGACCCAGGGTAGTCCGTTGGCGCGGCCAACCCTGGGCTGACTGATGCAATCCCTTTGGTATTGTCGGATTGTCGGATTGTCGCCACAACATCGACGAACGCGGCGAACTTGTGCTAAACACTCCGGCCAAGCTTATGAACATTTCCCAATTCATTGTTTCAACCGCCTTGGCGCTCATCGTCGCCTTTCACTCCCA
Organism: Verrucomicrobiota bacterium; assembly: GCA_016871515.1. Classification (GTDB taxonomy): domain Bacteria; phylum Verrucomicrobiota; class Verrucomicrobiia; order Limisphaerales; family SIBE01; genus SIBE01. The sequence goes on along the minus strand of VHDE01000089.1, from coordinate 18,263 downwards.
AACCAACGCCGCCGAAGCGGAATGGAAGGCCGGCCTTGCCACGGTCAAGATTACGCCCGAAAAACCGTTGCCGATGTCAGGCTACGCCTCGCGCGTCAAACCTTACGAAAAAGTCGAGCAGGACATTTATGCGAAAGCGCTCGCGCTCGAGGATAACCGCGGGCAGCGCGCAGTGCTTGTGACCACCGATTTGCTTGGCCTTCCGCGCGCCGTCGCCGAACCGATCTGCGAACGCATTCGAGAAAAGGCGAAGCTTGATCGCAGTCAGATACTTCTCAGTTCATCGCACACGCATTCCGCGCCAACGATCCGTCTCGAAGAGCGCGCCGATCCGGGAATGGCGCCGGAAGATGCGCGGAACATTGTGACTTATACGCGCGGCTTGCAGGACAAGATCGTCGAAGTAGCGGCTCAGGCGCTGGCGCGGCTCGAACCAAGCAAGCTTTCGTGGGGTTCAGGCATCGCCCATTTTGCAATGAACCGCCGCGAGTTTACGCCGCGCGGCGTCATTCTCGGCTTCAATCCACGCGGCCTCGCGGATCGCAGCGTCCCGGTGCTGCGCATTGATTCTCCCGAAGGCAAATTGCGCGCCGCTCTTTTCGAATACGCCTGCCACAACACGACATTGACGCAAACGAACTTCCATCTTTGCGGCGATTACGCTGGCTTCGCTCAGGCACATCTTCAGGCGCAACATCCGGGCGTGCAGGCGATGTTCATGATTGGTTGCGGCGGCGATGCCAATCCGCATCCGCGCGGCACCTGCCGACGAAACGCTGCGGATTGGGTTGGTCGGTTGCGGCGGACGCGGCACAGGCGCGGCCGCGCAAGCATTGGCGGCGGATCCGAATGTCAAACTCGTCGCGCTCGGTGATGCTTTCAGCGATCGCTTAAATCTCAGTCTCGAAACGCTCAAGAAACAGGAAAAGGTGCCGGCGAGAGTCGATGTCCCGGAAGCGCGGCAGTTCGTTGGCTTCGATGCCTACCGGAAAGTCATCGAGCTTTCCGACGTCGTGCTGCTGGCCACACCGCCGCATTTCCGGCCGATGCACATGCAAGCCGCGATTGCGGCGGGCAAACATGTCTTCGCCGAGAAGCCAATCGCCGCAGTTCGTCATCAACCAACGGCAATAAAGAGTCGGCTGCCTGCGGTTCGCGCGTTCGATAGCTTCGAGGATGCGCGTAACGTCGCTCATGCTGCTTTGCTGGTCGTGCGGCAAGAGCCATACAGCAAAACGACGCTCAATCCAACTCTGATCTCATCACCCGCTGGTTAAGTCTGGATGACTTCTACTAAACCGGCCTCGATCGCATGGACCGGTAACTGTGTGTCCAGAGTGATGAGCCGGCCCGAATTGCGGCGCGCGACTTCCACAAGCCATGCATCATTAACCTGTTGGTGCCCCAGCGCGCGGGCATAAATTGCCGGAGCATCCGCAGCGGGCGATGCCCAAAAGTGATGCCCCTTTAGCCGAGTCCATTGACGCAAAAGTGCCGCCGCGTCCTGAGGCGAAACCGCGTCCTGTGTGTAAGCGGTATTGGAGGAAAGCCGGATAAAACCGAGTTGGGTGAATGCACAGGTGGCCCATCCCTTTTTTGCATGGGCGGCAAACCAAGCGTGGGACTGTGCATGGTGCTGATGATTCGGCCAAGCCAACGCCAGCAGGACGTTGGTATCCAGTAAAGCAACCTTCACGTTGCATCCTCTGCAAGCAGTTCTTTCGCGCGGCTGATGGGGATTATCTTGGCGTCCGGTTGGACTTTGAACACAGGCAACCCATTTGTATTGGCGCCGCTGCCAGAAGCTCGCAGTCCGCGTCGCGCCAATTGCGAGAGCACCACGCCGAGTTTCTTGCCCGAAGCCTGGGCCAACGCTCGTGCCGCCTCAAACACATCGTCATCCAGTGTCACTGTAGTTCTCATACGCTGATACAGTGATACGCTGATACAGTGAAATCAAGATTTTGTCCGCGCGGACAAAATTGGGTATAAAGACCCAAAGACGAGACGCCCGGCCACGTAGGGGCCGAATCGTTTTGGGTCGCCTCTGCCTGCGCGCTCAGTGATCGCGGACTGACGGAAACCAGAGTTGGATTTTGCCAGTGCGTGCCGAAAAAACGCGGATGTCGGTGAGCAGCCTCCACCGCCCTAGCCCAATCCAATCCAGCGGCCACGTCAACACGCCGAGCAACAGAATGACCGCGAAGCTGAGATCGAATTCCCGCCAGGAATAGCGGTGATTCGCGGCCACTTGTGAATGATGATGATTGTTGTGCCACCCTTCACCGTGGGCGAACAGTGCGACGAGCGCATTGTTGCGGCTGTCGTCTTCCGTCGTGTAGTTGCGGTATTCCCATTTGTGAGAAACGGAATTAACCATCCAGGTCGCGTGCAGCACCACGACCATTCGGAGAAAGTAACCGTTTGCGAGAAAGGACATGGCCCTGGGCCACGAACCGATCCACCTGCCTTGACGGAAAGCGCCACGTCAGATTGCTAAACGATGCCGCAACTTAATGGGCGCCAATCCCGATCGTCTTTAGGAACGGTTCGATCGATTGCGAACGTCCCAGAAACCTTTGAATTGAAATACTCACATCTCTCGATGCCCCAGGCGCATAAATTTCATCCCGCAGACGTTGACCAGCTTGAACGTCGTAAAAGCCCTTGGGCGATTTTTGAAACACGGCCGCCATGTCCGCGGCAATCGCGTCGGCCCAGGCATAGCCGTAATACCCGGCGTCATAGCCGGTCAAATGGCCAAAGTAGGCAACGAAGGCGGTCCCTTCCGGAACAGGCAGGAAGACATCACTGAGGATTTTGTTCGAGACTTCCACAACGTCGCTGGCGTTGATTTGGTGGTGAAGTCCGAGATCGAGCAACCCCATCGAAAGCTGGCGTTTGTAGAACGTTCCGGTCGTGGCGAGCTTTGCTTCTTTGAGTTTGTCCAGGATTTGTTGCGGAATTCTTTCGTTCGGGTTCCGGTAGTCCGCCGCAAAGCTGTCGAGCACTTTCTTGTCCCACACCCAGTTTTCGAGCATTTGCGACGGAGCTTCGACAAAATCGCGAGGAACACTCGTTCCAGAGAAGCGGACGTATTTGGCGCGCGTCAGAACCGTGTGCAGCGCATGACCAAATTCGTGGAAAAGCGTTTCCACTTCACGGTGCGAGAGCAGGGCTGGTTTGTCCTTTTGCGGCGGCGGAAAATTGCAAATCAACGCCGCGGTCGGGCGCTGATACTTTCCGTTCGGCAGGAGTTTGCCTTCGATAATACCGAACTGGGCGAAGTGGTTGTACTTTCCTTCCCGCGGGAACATATCGAGGTAGAGCAGGCCCAGTGGTTCGCCTGTTTTAGAATCGGAAACCAGATGCAGCGTGAGGTCCTTGGTCCATTTGGAAGGCGCTTCGACTGGCTCAATTTTCAAGCTGAAGATCGTCTGATAAATCGCAAACATGCCATCGAGGACGCGTTCATAAGGGAAGTACGCGCGCAGTTGCTCGGCGTCGATTGCATATTTCTCTTTCTTCAATTGATTGCTGTAGTAGCGCCAATCCCACAGCTCGACTTTGGCCTTGGGATTTCCCGTTTCCTTGGCTTTTAAGGCTTGGAATTCGCCCAATTCCTGACCGAACTTTGGCTGCAGTCCTCGATCTAATTTCACAAGAAAGTCACGAGCGCTTGCCCCGGTCTTCGCCATCTTCGGTTCGATTTGGTAATCCGCCCAAGTGGCGTAGCCAAGCTTCTTGGCGATCTTGTCGCGAAGCTCCACAATCTGTTGGAGCAAGGGAACATTTTCCTTTTGGGCGAGCGAGTAGCGGGCTTCTTTGAGTCGTTTGCGGGTCGCTTCCTTTTTCGCGTTCTCCATCACGGCGACAAAATGAAACGTGATATTTGCTTTGATGGTGTATTGGTTCTCGCCGGCCTTGAGACCTGGCTGGCTCAAGAAACTTTCCGGCACGCCTTCGAGTTCTTCTTTGGTGAAGAGCATCGGCTTTTGGGCCTTGGTAATATTGGCATCGAAGTCGGTTTCGATACGCGCCACTTCTTTGCGCAGACGCTCGACTTCCTGGCGCTCGGCTTTGGGAAGTTGGAGACCAGCGCGCCGGTAATCACGCAACGTTTCCTCGAATAACTTCAGGTCCTCGCCGGCAAGCTTCGGCTTGGTATTGGCGAAGGCTTGCACAGCCGCATAGACATCTTCGCGGTAATCCAAACCAACCGCCCACTCTTGATAAACCTTGACCATTTCCGTGCTGGTCTCGCGAAGCGCCGAGTCTTCACTGGTCTCTTTGATCAAGGAGATGCGATTGGCGGTTTGGCCGGCGTCAAAAGCAATGTCATCGAGGGCTTGAATCGTATTCTTGAAATTGACTTGCTCTGGCTTCAACTGGCCAATGCGGTCGAGCGCTGCGTTAGCTCGGGCAATCGTGTTCGAAACCGACTGCTTGATCTGTTGCGGCATGGTTTCAACTTGGGGCAAGGCCAGGAGGCTTCCGAACTTTTCGGCTTCCTTTTGCAGAGCAGCAAGAGTTTTGGGCGTCGCCTTTGGCTCGGCTGCCAGACTGGAATTGATTAACGATAGGGTCATGACGATGAACAGTTTTTCGCGGCACATAAGATAAGTACGGCAAAAGTACTGTTCGATGCGAAAGGCAACAAGCGGATTTGTCCGTGTGTGGGGGCGCCTGGTCGCATCTCGGAGTCGTCGGCAACGCCGTAGCGGCGGGCATCCTGCCCGGCGGATCACGCGCTGCGAGTTAGAACCCAGTTAGAACCCAATATGCGTTTCAAGCGGTGCTCCGGGCGGCAAGATGCACGCCCTCTACGGCAGGCAGGATGCCCGCCGCTACCGACAACTTCGGAGTTGCGTCTAAAGGCAATCAGGTCCAGCCCCAGGCCATCGGCCAATTTGGCTTTGCTCGTTGATCAACGAGCATGGGTCAGACAACATTGCGCGCGAATGCCGTTGCTGGAAATCAACAACCTGACATTGGAATTTGGAACTCCGGCCAATCCATTACGCGCAGTGGATGGTCTGTCGCTTTCAATTGCCGACGGTGAAACCGTTTGTTTGGTGGGGGAGAGCGGTTGCGGCAAGAGCGTGACGGCATTGTCGATCGCTCGGCTGCTGCCGACGCCGCCCGCACGTTACCTTGGCGGCCAAATACTAGCCGAAGGCCGCGACGTCCTCCAAATGACGAAGACCGAGTTGCGCGCGATTCGTGGTGGTATTGTAAGTTATATCTTTCAAGAGCCCAGCGCTTCGTTGAATCCTGTTTTCCGCATTGGGGCCCAGATCAAAGAATCCTTGAAGCTGCATCGACCTGACGCTGCGACTGATGCCGAGGTGATCCGGCTCTTGAAACTCGTGGGAATTCCGGCCCCGGAATCGCGTCTGCATGATTACCCGCATCAGTTGTCGGGCGGGACGCAACAGCGCGTCATGATCGCGATGGCGGTCGCAAGCGAACCGAAGCTGCTGGTCGCAGATGAACCGACGACGGCCCTGGACGTGACGATCCAAGCTCAAATTCTCGATCTATTGCGCGACCTTCAGCAGCGGCTGGGAATGAGCATCCTTCTCATCACGCACAACCTCGGGATCGTCGGCGAGTTGGCCAATCGTGTCGCGGTCATGTATGCGGGCCAAATTGTTGAAGTTGCGAAAGCGGATGCTTTGCTTCGGCGGCCGTTGCATCCCTATACACAAGCGCTGATGAAATCTGTTCCGAAGCTCGGGAGCAACGCCGAGCGCTTGTTGGCTATCCCAGGCCAAGTGCCCAGCCCAAGTGCGTTTCCCAGCGGTTGCCGGTTTCATCCGCGTTGTTCGCAGGCGCAAAAGGACTGTTCCTTGAAATCGCCTGATTTAATCGAAGTCGACCCCGGGCGCTGGGTCCGCTGTCCCTACTGGAATGAAACCACGATCGTTCCTCAATGAATGCGGCAGGACAGCGCTTCCCGCCTGTCTTGCCTTTGTTGTACGCAGATGCTGGACAGGCGAGACGCCTGTCCAGCGCCTGGTTCACAGAGACCGGATCAGTTTCAAGTGAAGACGACTCTTCTCCAAGTCCAGGACTTGAAAGTGCATTTTCCGGTCCGGCGCACTTTGTTCGGCCGCGCGAAGGAATTTGTTCGGGCGGTCGACGGCGTCTCTTTTGCGTTGCAAACAGGAGAGACACTCGGATTGGTCGGCGAGAGCGGATGTGGGAAAACGACGTTAGGCCGGGCGATCATCCGGCTCATTGAGCTGACAGAGGGGACGGTCTCGTTGGAAGGAGAGGATATCTCCCGGATGAGCGATGCGAGGTTACGCCCGCAGCGACGGAAGTTTCAAATGATCTTTCAGGATCCGTACGGTTCCTTAGACCCCCGCATGACTGTGGAACAGATCATTGGCGAACCCATCGATATTCATCAGTTGGCAAAGAATTCGGCGGACCGGCGCAAGCGCGTTTGCCAACTGCTGAACGATGTCGGCTTGGATTCCGCACATGCACAACGGTACCCGCACGAATTCAGCGGTGGACAGCGGCAGCGGATCGGTATCGCGCGCGCCCTGGCGGTCGAGCCGAAGCTAATTGTTTGTGACGAGCCGGTCAGTGCGTTGGACGTCTCCGTGCAAGCTCAGATCATTAATCTCTTGAAGGATCTGCAGCGGTCTCATGCCCTCGCTTACCTCTTCATCGCACATGACTTGGCGGTGATTGAACACATCAGCGATAGGATCATGGTAATGTACTTGGGCCGCGTGGTTGAAACCGGTGATGCCAAAACGGTCTGCCGTTCGCCGAAGCATCCGTACACGCAAGCTTTGATTTCTGCCGTGCCTGTAGTCGATCCAGCGACCAAGCGCGCTCGGCTTCTGTTGCCGGGTGAACCTCCCTCGCCTCTCAATCCTCCGGCGGGTTGCCCTTTTCATCCTCGCTGCCCTTTGGTCGAACCGCGTTGTCGAACGGAAACACCGCCGTTGCGTGAGCTCGCTTCAGGACATCAGGTCGCTTGCCATGTCGCGCAGCCGTGAATTGCATCTCGTAGCGCAGCCCGAAACCAACCTTCTCCTGACCTGACCTTGGACGCTCGGAGCACCATCGATGACGTGACGCAGACAAAAGCCGGGCTGCGTGCGGCTTTCGACGCGATGGTCTTCAGTATCTTCGGCCGGGCACGATGGGCTAGGGCGTTCTCTCCCTCATTTTCCGAACCGCGCATGAATTTTGTCTGCCCGAGCCAGCCCCAAGCATAATGTCCGTCGTCGCGTTCGGGTCTGCGCTTTTGCTGTTCCTCCGTCGCCTTTCCTTGGATCACTCCGCTTGGCCAATTAATTCCGCGCACGCCATTGCGGCAGGGGTGGCCGGCATTGTGTTGTTCAATAGCCTTCTGCACGTTTATCTGCTGCGGAATGCAGACGAAACGATCAACCTAATGCTGTTGGTTGTTATCCGCTTCGATTTTAGCTATCTCACCGTCTCGTAGGGCCGATGCCGTAGATCCGAGAACCATGAAATGACCCATACCTTCAGCCAATGCCATGCCATCGGGCCCACTCCTCTCTGCTCGTAACGGCGCATCGACGTCGTTGCAGTTGTCGAAGAGATGTATTTGTATCGACCACACTTCTTCATCCGGGACATAAAATCGCCCACCTCGCAAACCTGGAGCATTTCGTCAAAACCGCTAATGGTCTTAAAACCATCCTTCCAGCAAATGATCACTCCTGCGCTGCCACGGTGGAGACCCGTCCGATGAAAGAAATTCTTCGTCCAGTAAAGAACTCGGTAGGCGAGCTTCTCATTGTTTGGCTTTCCCTTAATTGTTCCCATTGCATCGTCGCGGGTAAACTCTCGGACGACCGCGCCCAGCGCATGGCGTTCGAGCAAGGTGTCGGCATCTAGAAAGACCAGCAATTCCCCGCGCGCTTTCCTGCCTCCGAGATTGCGCGCGCGGCTCAGCCCTTTTTCATCCAACTGGACCAATCGATCGCAATCTCCTTGAGCCGCTCGCGCTGTCTCATCTGAACAGCCATTAGCGACGACCAAGACTTCGTAGCAACCGTATGTTTGCCCGCGCAACGCTTTTAACGTGGCCGGCAAATATTCCTGTTCGTTGTGCGCTGGAATAATGACAGATACCAGTAAGCTCATCCCTCATTACCCTTTGCGTAATGCCGGTTTAGGACTATGCACCATTGGCGGCAGGACGGGCATTGCTGCGCCGCCTGCATCGCGGTTTGATGGGCGGCGCAGCAACGCCGCCCTGTCTTTGGCTCAGGTCGGCGCGAACCTTGGCCGTGATTCGAAACTGTATTCTGGCCAGTACGACCGAATTTGTTTCGGCAAAACGTGACGTGGTGTCAAACACCGCAAACCTGTTGCACTCATAAGAAAACTCCTAATTTGAACTTTTCGCCTTGATGCCATCAATCGAATGCAGCCTCCTTGCGTGCAATCGGGGAGTGACCGGATTCTGGCAAAGACCAGTTCCCTGGGCGCCTCTTGGGAGAAGCTCCTAGAAAAACTCGGTGTAAAGTTTTTTGGTCGCTTGAAACCCCCGGTGAATCAAGTCCATATCGGCGACGAAGCTAAATAGCTGGCAGCCCAGCTCACGGCATTTGGCAGCGTGCTCAGGACCTCGCACCAACGCCGACCACGGTTTGCCCGCTGCTTTCGCTGCGGCGGAGACTCGTTCAAGCGCTGCGATGCATTTCGGATGCAAAACTTGGCCTGGAACCCCAAGAGTGCACGCCAAGTCTCCGGGACCAACAAAAAGGCAATCGACTCCGTCCACACGCGCGATGGCTTCCGCGCAAGTCACCGCTTCGGGCGTTTCAATTTGAATGCACAACCATCGATCGCGATTCGCAGCCTCGACGTGTTTCTGCGGATCGGCAGTTCCGTATCCCGCTTCATAGTTCGCCTGAAACAAACCGCGCGTGCCGAGCGGCGGATACTTGGCCCATTCGACGACCTGTTTCACCTGTTCCACATTGCGAATCTGGGCTGCCATAATGCCTTCGGCGCCCGCTTCCATCGGTCGCATCACCGTTGGATAATCTGTCGGAGCAATCCGAACAAAGGCTGAGAGATTTGCGACACGGCAAGCCATAATTAGCAGCTCCAACTTGTCGTGTGTAATGGCCGAGTGTTCCTGGTCAATCCAGAGGCCATGCAAATCGCTGACCATGCCGGCAACCTCGATCAATTTGGGGCTCGCGAGGGCGCCCAACGACATCACTCTAACTATCTGGCCTTCCGCCAGCCGCTGTTTAATTGTTTTTGTCATTTTCGATTTCAGTTTGAAATTGTGCCGGCAGAAGTTGCCCTCCCTAGCCCTCTCCCCATCCGATGGGGAGAGACTTCTCCGAAACAAGATTTCGTGCATTGAACCCATGAACCACTGCGTCGGTAGGGCGGCGTTGCTGCGCCGCCAACATCGTGGGTTTGCCAAGGCGGCGCAGCAACGCCGCCCTCCCTTTAGGTTCATGGGGAGGGAAACGAATCTCCTGGCGAGACGATCGCCACCAGGGTTTTCGCAACGCAGTCTGTCCCCTCGCTCCATCAGATGGGGAGAGGGCTAGGGAGAAGGGCAACTTCTGCATGCTCATCACTTTACCCCAAGAGCTTGTTCACCACTTTTCCGGCCACATCCGTCAGCCGGAAATCGCGTCCTTGAAAACGGTACGTCAGCCGTTCGTGGTCCAAGCCGAACAGGTGAAGAATCGTGGCGTGGAAATCGTTGATGTGAATCGGATCCTTTGTAATGCTCCAGCCGATCTCGTCCGTCTCGCCGATGACTTGTCCGCCTTTGACGCCGCCGCCGGCCATCCAAAGACTGAACGCAAACGGATGATGATCCCGCCCTGTGTTCGGCTCGCGTCCCACGCGGTTTTCGCCGAGTGGCGTCCGGCCAAACTCGCTGCCCCAAACCAACAGCGTGCTGTCGAGCAACCCGCGTTGCTTGAGGTCTTTGAGCAGCGCGGCAATCGGTTGATCGGCCATGCCTGAATTAAAAGTCAATTCTGTGTTGAGGTTACTATGGTGATCCCACGACGCGTGATAAATATTGACGAAGCGAACACCGCGCTCGACGAGCCGGCGAGCCAAAAGACAATTGCGCGCGAACGCACGGTACTGTCCGGGACCTCCAGCGCGATCGGCTTTCAAGGGCGGATCATCGCGGTCCACTCCGTAAGCGGCCAAGGTCGCCTGGCTTTCACCCGAAAGATCCATTAATTCCGGCGCTGCTGTTTGCATGCGGCCCGCCAATTCGTAAGCCGAAATGCGGCTGGCAATTTCCGGATCGCCAACCGCCTTCTGGCGCAGGCGATTCAAGTCCGTCAATGCATCCAACCCGTAGTGCTGCATTTCTGCTGTGATTCCGGGAGGATTGCTCAAGTTAAGGACGGGATCACCTTGATTGCGAAAAAGGACGCCTTGATAGTTCGAAGGCAGAAATCCGCTCGACCAGAGCGATGCGCCGCCGCTCGTGCCGCGCCCTGCCGTCAAGACCACGTATCCGGGCAAATTCTGGCAAACACTGCCGAGACCATAGTTGATCCAGGCGCCCAGCGTCGGCCGCCCAAATAATGGCACGCCGCAATTCATCATCAGCTGGCCAGGATGATGATTGAATTGTTCCGTGTGCATCGAACGAGTGAGCGCAATGTCGTCCGCGCAGGAAGCGATGTGCGGCAAAAGGTCGGACAATTCCATGCCGCATTGGCCGTGCTTCTTGAACTTGCGGGGGCTCCCCATGATGACCGCCGAATCTTTTTGGATAAACGCAAAACGAATTTCTTTGGTCAACGATTCCGGCAATTTCTGGCCGTGCAGTTCGTTCAGCTTCGGCTTGGGATCGAACAGGTCCATCTGACTCGGCGCGCCTTCCATGAAAATGAAAATGCACGCCTTCGCTTTGGGAGCAAAATGGGAAGATGGCGCGGCGAGCAAATTACGAGCTTCAATCGCATTATCTGGTTCAGCCGCGAGCAACCCGTCTGATCGAAACATCGAGGCCAACGCCAGAGCTCCCAAGCCGCTTGCTGTGCTCGTCAGAAAATCGCGGCGTGTGAGCTTAATTAATTCATTCGTGTCCATAAGGCATCGCAGCGCAGAGTTTACTCTGCTTTGTCAGAATTCGTCATGATTTCAAAATGTCCAAACTCTGCGCTGCGGTCCAAGCGGCTCATTCGCGCGTTAAGAATTCATCGAGGTTCAGGATTGTTCGGCTGAGAGCGACTAGCGCCGCTGTTTCGACAGCCTCACTTGAATTGCGCGGAACTGAACCCGCAATCCGATTGGCATTCTCAGGCGCACTCTTAGCCAGTCGCTCGTAATCTTGGAGCAATTTCTCCAAGCGCTCCAATTCCCCGGCTGATGGCTCGCGCGCCAAACAGACTTCGAAGGTTCGCCTGATCTTTTCCTTCGCGCTTCGAAAGTCCATGGCGCCGATTCGTTTGCCCAACGCCTGCCCGCATTCGAAGAACACGGGGTCATTCAGCAGCGTCAGCGCTTGCAACGGCGTGTTCGAGCGTTCGCGACGCGCACAGGTAACATTCGAGTCCGGCGCATCAAATGTCATCAACATCGGATACGGCACGGTGCGTTGAAAGAAAATGTAAAGTCCGCGGCGAAATCGTTCCGCCCCGTCACTTTCTTTCCAACGGACAGAATTAGCGTAGCCCAAGGCCGCAATATCCGCCGGCAAAGGCGGTCGGATGCTCGGCCCGCCCATGGTTGGATTCAGCAATCCGGCAACTGCCAGGCAGCAATCCCTCAGGCTCTCGGCCTCCAAGCGAAAGCGGTTTTGGCGCGCGAGCAAGACGTTGTTGGGATCACGTTCGAGCAAGTCAGAGCGCCAGGACGAGGACTGACGGTAGGTTGACGAAGTGACGATTAACTTGATCAGCGCCTTTCGACTCCAGCCCAGCCGCCGAAATTCTGTGGCCAGCCAATCGAGCAACTCCGGGTGCGACGGTTTTTCTCCGCGCGCGCCAAAATCATCCATCGAAGTGACCAGGCCACGACCGAACAAATGATGCCAAACGCGATTTACAGTAACGCGCGCGGTCAACGGATTGGCCGGGTCAAAGAGCCATTGCGCCAAGTCGAGCCGGTCCGGTTTTTCGCCGCGAGGTTGGAACGAATGTAAAACGGAAAGAGCGCCAGGCTGAACCAAGTCGCCTTTGCGGAGGAAGTCACCGCGAACGTGAATGTGTGTCGAACGCGGTTTGTCGTTCTCGGCGATGGTTTGCGCTTTGGTCTCGGGGAATTTGGGTTCCTTCTTCGCGTGGTCCGCCAATTCCCGATCGTATTTGCGCGCGGTGGAATCGATCTCGTCGCGGTAGAACTTTGCTAGTTTCGCTTTTTGTTCCTCGCTCCGTTGGGCGGGAAGCAGACTCAAAATGTTGACGACCGAGTCGGGCGTGAGATGCGCTTTCAACGGTCGCGAATTAGTAGTCGCCGATAAACGAAAACGTCCGATCGTATGTTCGTTCCCATGTTGCTGATCCAACTGGAAGACAAGTTTGGCCCCTTCGGGAAGAGCAATGTTCTCTTTTGTTTCAAACACTGCAACGTGTGAACGATCGAACTCGGGATCGATGGCCCACCCGGTGTTTATATTTCCATCAATGGCGTCCGCGACTGGCCAGTCTTTGGGCGCATGATCCGCCGAGGCATTCTGAAGTTCGATGAGGCCCTTCTGCTTATTGCAACCTTTTGTTCCATATGAGACAAAAGGTTGCAATGGCGATGTTCCGGGCGAAAGCGCCGCGGCGAACTCGGAAACCACGAGTTTATTATCTTTGCCCCGGCCGGGACCTTTGGCGGGGGATGGATCATCCAGAATCTCCAAACGAAATCCGGTGATATTCGCAAGGTCTGCTTGGACCTCGATGAAATAGGTTTCCTTGGCCGGACTTTTTCCGGAGGCCTGAATCGAACGGTCATCCTGAATTCTCAACGTGGCGCCTTCCGCGGCAGAGACCCTCACGGGGTTCAAGACAGTCCAGCGCTCGTTCGGAAGCTTAAAGCTCTTTTCCCAGTCAGCTTGCTTGGCTGCGATCTCACTCTTCAGATAACCGGCCAGCGCACGGTTCAGCGCGCCATGCTCGGCGTCCCAGCGTTTCTTTTGTTGGTTGTGCCGGGCAAGTTCGGCGGGCTGCGGCGCCGGCAAGTCTTTCTCCGAGGCATTATTGAAGAACGCGTAAAGCTGGTAAAACTCACGTTGCGTGATCGGGTCGTATTTATGCGTGTGGCACTCGGCGCAACCTACGGTCAAGCCAAGCCAAACGGTGCTCGTTGTGCTGACCCGATCCACAGTTGCCTTGCAACGAAACTCTTCCTGGTCCACGCCGCCTTCTTTATTCGTCAATGTGTTGCGATGAAAACCAGTGGCGATTCTTTGATCGGCCGTCGCTTCAGGCAGCAGGTCGCCCGCGAGTTGCTCGATCGTAAACTGGTCGAATGGCAAATCGCGGTTGATCGCGTCGATCACCCAATCGCGGTACAGATAAGCATACGGTCGCGCGGTGTCTTTCTCATAACCATCGCTGTCGGCATAACGCGCCAGGTCCAGCCAATGACGAGCCCAACGTTCGCCGAAATGCGGGGAAGCTAAGAGCTGGTCGACCCATTGCTCGAAGGCGTCCGAGCATTCATTCGAGACAAATGCTCGCACCTCTTCCGGTGTGGGCGGCAAACCGAGCAGATCGAGACTGAGGCGTCGAATGAGCGTGCGGCGATCGGCCTCGGCCGATGGCTTGATCTGTTCCTTTTCCAATCGCGCCAGGACAAATGCGTCGATGGAATTGCGAACCGAGGATGAGTTTTGAACGTCGGGCACAGGCGAGCGCTGAATTGGTTTGAAGGACCAATGTTGCGTTTGCGGTGAGAAAAGCGATTCGGCGCCGGACTTTGGTTTTGTTTCCTGGCCGGCCGTGGAGAGGCCCGCCAGCACAAATAGGAATAGGATGATAATCGTCTGCTTCACCGATCGACGAGAAGATACTGTCTGGACGCGGCGGAATCAACGAGAAGCTCCGCGCACTCCAAACGCTTCGCGCTATTGGCAGCAACAGAGCTATCCTTCGCGGGTTGGTTCTCGGGAGCGGCGGTCAAGCGCGGGATCGTCAGCGCAGATGAGAACGATGTTGGGGGTGGGTTGCCCGGCTGCGGATGCGTCCGGGAGGAGATGGAAGAAAGGTGAAGAAGCCGAGCCAGCAGGAGGAGAACGAATGTTTCATGGGTTGAGTTAACCGAATTGACTGATAAGGTCTTCCAGTTCGCGAAAGCTGACCTCAGTTAGAAGCACTTTTGCATCGGAGCACAGCCGATCAAGGTTGAGCATTCCTTTCTGTGCCATGAGCATGGCTTTGATATCGCCGATGTCTTTTGGCCGATCGAACACTTTCTTAAAAACGATCAAATCTTCCGCCGCATGGATACGAAGGGGACGGCCTTCCAGGTCTCGGATGGGACTCCGTTCAAGAACGCGATGATGGAAGGGATGCCAGGGAACAAAAACTTCTATACGAATGCCTCGGCATTGAAACACGGCCAGATATGGCTTCGAGCGAAAGTCCTTGAGAACAGAGTTCAGTTCGAGAGAGCGAGGCTCGCGTGTCCCATATTTGCATCCAGCGCTCGAAAGTTCTTCCACAAAGTGAGGAATCTTCAGATCAGGCGCCAGAACTAAAACATCGACGTCGAGAGTTAATCGCGGAGGAGCATAGTAGTTATAAGCAATAGCGCCACCGTAGGAGCGATTGATGCCCAAACGCTCGAAAATATCTTCGAGCTGATGAATGACATCAATTAGCCCGGCCAGACTCATGCAAGGCGATCAACAAGTTTGGCGTAACGCTCGCGAGCGGGGCCATCCTCCAATTGCCAGCGCACTTCGTCTTCGCGCTGGATCTGTTCCTTGGATTTGCTCCGGCGAATTGCATCGACGGTTCGGAGCAAGTCTCGGAGGATTCGTATCCGATCGGCATCTGTTAGGCCTTGAGCCAGGCGCACTTCGTTTTCCAACCAAGCACGTTCGTTGCGTTCTCGCTCCGTCATCGCTCCAGTGAATTTAGGTCTGCAAGTCAAAGGAAGCTCTGTCCATGCCAAGGTAGCGAATGACCTTTAGCCGGGCAATGGAATTTCCAGCAATTAGCAATTCCATCTGAGGCGGAGCGCGGACATTTGTTTGCAACGATCGGGAGTGCGCCCAGATCGGCCGAGTTTCGGACATTGAAGAATGTCCGGGGTCCGCCAAAAGTGAAACCGCCTCTAAGGGTTTTGCGTTTATTTATTGCTTCTATGAACGTGCCTCGGGGCACGCGAATGCTGGACAGGCGAGACGCCTGTCCTACGACGCCGGTTCACGGGCAGGTTTGATGGGAATTTGCGGAATAGTTGCAGTCGCGCGGCCGCTACGGTTTCAGACTTTTGCCGAGGGCTTTCAAAACACGGGATAGATTGTCTTGGGCCGTCAGGTCGTTGGGATTCAGGCGCAGTGCGGTGCGCAAATGTGTTTCGGCGGCGGGCAAGTTACCCTGGCTCATGTAAAGCACTCCAAGATTTCCGTGCGCCAGATAGTTGTTGGGATTCAAACGCAGAGTGGCAGCAAATTCCTCGCGGGCTTGGTCGGATTGTTTCTCGGCGAACAAGAGCATGCCGAGGTGCACATGCGGTTCGTCGTCGTTTGGATTCAACTGGATCGAGCGTTGGAAGTGCTCGATTGCTTCGGGAAGTTTGGCTTGTGCAGCTTTGACCACACCCAGGTGGCAATGCGCGCGCGCATCTTGAGGATCCAGCCGGAGGCGGTGTGTGTAAAAATCCATCATCTCCGCCAGACTCTTGGATTGAAAGTCCTGCTCCAGAATCGCACGCTCCTCGCGGTTGCGAGGGAGAACCTGAAGCCAAAGTTCGCCCATCTCATCGGTTGATTCTTGCCCGAACTGAGCGCGAACGGGCGGATGATTTGGGTTGTGCGCGTTGTTGGTTGAATTGTCGTAGGTGTATTCCATGCGCACTTCGGTCCCCTTCGGCAACGGCACCGGTTCGCGATAGATGTAATCGCTTTGCCAGTTGAAGTCCCATTGTTTGATGAGAAAGAGCGGACGTTTGGTTCCATTGGGCAATCGGGCGAATCCCTCCATTCGCCGCGCCAGATAATGTGCGTGCGGATTGATCCAGATTAGTTGGACATCGACGGGCAGTTTGTAGGAATCGCGAATTTTGTAGTCTGACACGCCGGGCGGAATATCAATCGTGCGAACGCGCAGCGGGAAAACGAAGAGCTGATTGGTCGGAGCTTGGTTGGTAAAGTAAAATCCAATTGTGGGCTGGATTGATTCCGCTTTGCCAGTCGTCTGCATGTGCAGTTGCACCACAAGGTCGGCGCCTCTAAGGAAAGGCCAGGCCAAACCGTCAGGAGACTTGTAAGCAGGGCGTCCGGGCAACCAATTCAACATATGGCCCGCCGGCGGCCGGGCCGTCTCGGGCGGAGTGATTCCGCCGAACCCCAGACCGGGATCGGCGTTGTCTTTGAGGCGTGATTGCGGCGTCGAATCGAGACGCAGCGTGGCGTGATGAATGCATTTGTTGCCGGGGCGAAACTCGAACGCGCGGACATAACGTTGGGTTTGGAGCGGGGCCGGAATGATGAAGGACCGCCAGACATCGCGCCCCGCTTCGGGCAGCGTGTAAACTTGCGGAATCTTCACAACGAGATCCGGCTCGCCCAATTGCCAGCCCTCAGACCATTGCGGCAGTTCCGGCAAATCGGCAGGATTCCCTTCAATCGCGCCGCCATCAATCCACGTTTGAATCAACGCAATTTCATTGTCGCTCAAACGGCGCTCGTCCTTGAATTCGCCGTGGCCCGGCTCCAACAACCAAGGGGGCATGCTGCGCTTGGCTGTTACTTCGGCGATTTCCTGGGCGCGTTTCTTGGCGTCTGCGTAGGTCAAGAGGTTGAATGGCCCCGCCTGACTGGGGCGATGGCAAGGTGAGCAATTCTTGAAGAGAATGGGCGCGACATGGCGGTTGAAGGTAATCGGCGACGATACAGAAGCCGTGCTTGTCTTTTCGGTAGGACTGGACTTTTGGCAACCTGCCCCCAACAGCGCGAAGGCCACGACCAGAATTACGGACACAAGCTGCTTTCCCTGCACCATATTCCGGTAGCGGCGCGGTATTGAGTTTTTGGCAGCGGGCAGCATGCTCGGTCAAAGTGAACTGAATATGGTGGGGTGTAAAGCAGACAGTGCAACCAGAAGAACGAAAAAGGCCGGACTTGCGTCCGGCCCTCTTGATTCAATGTTTGTTCGAGGCGCTCGTTACTGTTTCGCGCGATAGAATTTCTTCGCGTCTGTCGTAGTCACGTTGCGCGGACTGGTGGCGCCGGCAACATCTGTCCAAGGACCGGTCACAGCGTCAGCAGCTTGGAGAGTGCCTGTATAGGTCAGAGTGAGGCCCGTTGCCGTGCGTGCCACGGCCAGTGTTGGAGTTGGCGGAGGCGTGGCGGTCTGAATGCCGAGCAGCCAATCGGTCGCGGTGTCAAACAGTTTCCAGCCGTTATCGTTGGCAACGGAGGCCGTGTTGTCCTGGAAGAAGAAGAAGACGCGACGCGCGGGCATGGCGAAGTCAGCGGCGCCCTTTTGCCCTTTTTCGTAGGCAAAAAGAATGGCCTGCGATGGGTCATTGGCGAGGGTGCCGACGATCGTGGCGCCAATCGGCTGACCTTGTGAAAACGTTTCGGGAGCGTTCAGCACTGTCACCGGCCCTTTAGGAAAACCTGCCGCCAACGGGTGAGCCGGATCGACAATGTTCACTTGCGTTTGGCCGCCGGTCGTTCCGGGATTAGCGTTGGCTTCCATGAAACCGAACGCGTCTGTGCTTGACGCTTCCCAGTTCATCGCGGGAATAGTTAGGAACTTAAATTTCCCGACACCCGCATTTTCCACCGTGCCCGAGCCAAGGGTTGACGTTTCGATAATCAAATCCTTGCCATTGGCCGTGGAACCATCATCCGGTACATCTGCGCCAGTGGTCAGCTGCACATCGAATCCGCGATCGAGCAGATGCTGGTGCACAGCGCGGTCACCGGCAAACGTCAGCGGTCCTGGATCAGTCGTCACGAGCAGGACGCCTTTTTGGACACCGAGTGTGACGGTTGAATTTGCGGCAATAGCATTGCCGAACGCGTCCTGAACGCCACTGACTGTCAACTGGTTGCTCGCTCCGGTGATAGCGGATGTCGTCAATTCGAC
>VHDE01000088.1 GCA_016871515.1 Verrucomicrobiota bacterium | reverse complement strand
TTGGCGTTAAGTTTGAGGCCGCGCCCTTCCAGATCGGCCAGCAACATCTCGGCCACTTCGGCATTTTCGGTGGCTCCTTCCCAGAAACCCAAAGCGCGTTTCTGGCCTTGCACATCCAGGCCCAAGGAGCCAGAGCATAGGGGTCAACTCCTAACAATTAACATTTGACGGAAGAGAGTGGGTCGCTATGCTGCGGACATGACTAGGCCATTGCGCATCGAGCAGGCAGGCGGATGGCATCATATCACCGCGCGAGGCAACGAACGCAAAGCCATCTATCGCGAGGAACGCGTTAATCCCGCGTGGGTCTCGCTGGGCTCGCCCATCCTAGGCACCGGAGCGGTAATCAGTGTTCCAGAAAATCTCCCCTTGGCCGGCAGCACACAGCGATTTTACCGGCTCGTGGAAGGTCCGCCGTAATGCCTAAAGGCCGCAATCTGGTAAGGATCGACTCCACTCGGTCCTACTTGTTACCCGGTGAGGCCGGAGAAGTTGCAAGTAAGGCGCCGTGGTAATGCATCGAAATCCGGGACCGAGTGGAATCGGTCCTTACCAGCGTCGGAAAACCGCGAGCGGTTTGGCGACGCTCGATTCGACTAACAACGCCAACAATCAATTAATCTGCGGGTGCGAGACTTGCTAAATTCAAAGCTGACTCGCATCGGTCATGAATCCTGAACCTCTGGCGCAAGCTCGGGTTAATTAATTCTTGGGCGTTGACGCCATCAAGGATTTTAAATCCGACTCAGCGGCCTTTACTTTGTCTTCGGCATCGCGAAGCTGTTTTTCAATCGCTGCTTCTTCGCCGGCAAGTTTCCTTTCCTCGCCCTGCAGTTTCTGCAGTTCCCGCGACAGGCGTTCCGAATCTTTGCCCGCGCTGGTTGCTTCGAGATTCTTTCCTGCCTTTTTTAGGTCTTCAACGGTTTTTTTGTACTTCTCGACTTCTTTGTTTACTTTCCCAAGCCGGTCCGTCAGATCGCCGCGTTTATTCTTGTTCTCGTCCGCTTTCTTCCTGGCCTCAGTCAGATATTTGTTCGCCGCATCCAGCTTTTGGCGCGCTTGGGTTAGTGCGGCTGAGTTATTCTGGGGCGTCGGTTTCCCTGGGGATCTTTTCGAAGGACTGGTTTCTCGCTTTTTCAAAGCGTCCTCAAGCTTCTTCGTTGCGTTGTCGGCAGGGGCTTGTTGTTTGATGGGCGCCTCCGCGGCCTGCAGGAACAGTGCCGCTGACAGAGCGATCATCAATGCGGCGCCTTTGCGAGGTGAAAAATAATGTGTGGTTTGCATATTGGGGATATGTGAACAGCGCTGTTTCTCTATGACCGACGTTGATCTCATATAGCGCAGCTCTATTGCTGTCAATTGTCGAATTGGCATCGAATGCCAAAGCAGTGCATCCCGAAGTTGTCGGCAGCGGCGCTGCGGCGATTATCGGCGATGAATTGGAAGCCTCAGCACTTCGACAATTTTTCGCGCAATCAAATGTCGCCGGTCTTCAGTGACTTTTCCTTCTCGGTCGTCGAATTGCGCTTTGGGCAGCAAGTGAACCCTATCGCAGCGGACCATTGTTTTCCAATCGAGCCCGTCCGCCTCGTCTAACACTTCCTCGGTGGGTTTTGGCGGGCGATTCATTTTCGCCGACGCGCAGAGCAACACGTTGATTTCTTCAATATCGCTGTTCTGGCACGTTTCGTCATTGGAGATAATGACTGCGGGATGCCGTCTTTCTTTGCTGAATGGAAACATGAAAATGTCCCATTGGCTAAAGCTCTTTTCTTTCATTCAAGGTCTTGGGGAGGGCGAATCACGGAGGACTTGGCAAGACGGTTGTCTGCCTCAATTTCCGCTTTGCTATAGGAGTTGGCGAAATATCCCAGCGGACGCATGGGGATTGGATCAATTGGCGGGATTTCCTGTAAAATGAAGCGTTGCTGTCCTCGCACAATATAGACAACTTCGCCACGACTAGCCTTTTCGATTAGCCGGCCCAGGTACGTCTTAGCATTGCTGAGGCTGAAACTTTCCGATTGCAGATTGACTCGAGTTTTTTTTGCCGAACGACTCACAGTTTTCATAGCCTGAAAATAGCCTGTCCGCAGCTTGCGTCTAGGGCTTTTTATCACGCCTCAAAATCGGTTGCGCCGGAGCTCACGGCCGTTTTCGGGCTTCTTTTCGGCTCAACAAACACCGACGAAATCCTGCATCGCCTGCTCGACGGAGGCGTTGATCTCGGCGTGGTCAGCCGATGTGAGCCACACCGAGCATTGGCTTCTGCGCCTTTAGGCAAACTTGAGTTTTGCCTGTTCGCGCCTGCTGCGTTGCTGCCGGCAAACCCGAAACTCAAAATCAAATCAGCTATTCTCGGACATTTGCCGTTGGCGATGCTGGAAGGCAGCGCAGGAATTCGACAGGCGATTGAACACGAAGCGCAACGCATCGGGATCAAACTGAACGTGCGACTGCGGTTCAGTTCTGCCCGGCACGGCGTTCGGCATGCAAGGTTTTCCACGATTTCTGGGGAATGGCGCAGAGCAAGCCCGACTCTGGATGGACGAAAAACAGGCTCCAACCGTATCGCCGCTCCGTTACGGGAACGATGCCGCGCCCACGATAGCCCGCGTCCAGCACAGATACTTGTCCTTCGTGCATGAACGTGTGGCGTTCTACAAACTCGAGCAGACGTGTGCGCGGGTGACGCTGCCGGGCTTAATCATGGGGTCGGTCGCGCGAGCGACACGTCATAGCCGGTCGAGCTAGGCTTGTGTGTTTAGCCTTGGCCTATCCAGGTTGTATGACGGTCCTTATCTTCCAACCGGACGCGCCGGACCGTCTTCCTTCCGGTAGTCGAATCGGGAAGACTCAGTTGCGCGTAGAACGCGCCGTTTCTCTCCCAGAGTCCCTCGAACTCTTCGCTTGCGCTGGTCAAATACCTTGCAGTAATTTCCCACCGCATGTTGATGAACTGCGACAACCGATTGGCCTGTGTTGCTTGGCGTTTCATTGGATTTCACGCCAAATCAGCAGCACAGGGTCAATTCTAGAGAGCAATTACAGTAGTAAGTGACTCGACATTAAATGTTGCCAGAGTAGCTCAGGGGTAGAGCAGAGGACTCATAAGCCTTTGGTCGGGGGTTCAATTCCCTCCTCTGGCACCATCCTTTTAGCTCGCTAGGTCCTTCATCCCTGCTGCGACGGCGGAAAGTTCCGGGCGCGCAGGCATCTTCGCCACCACGCACTGGAGCGTCCTTCGCAATTGTGAGTGGAGGCTCTCAACAACCGTACGGGGACATTGCTAAGAAACTCCGCCCTTTTCGCCAGTGTCTTTGCCTTCAACCTTTTGGCGCAAGAGCCGCCTTCGCTCAACATCCAGCGCTCTGGCGAGCAGGTCGAGATTCGCTGGCGCACGCCCGACAAAGCTCCGGCTGATCGCCTGCCGAGCAGCTTTCAGCTTCAGATGAGCGCATCGAGCGCATCCATCTTTCCCCTGGTTTTTGGAAACCGATTCAGCTTAAAGTGGGCGGAACACAAGTCAGGCGTCTGGAGTAAGATTGCGGTCATTCCGTCATCCGCAGTATGACGGGGTTATGAGAGTTGAAAGCGATCGGAGAATTCACAATTCAAAGTCTATGCCTACGTCTCTCTCATCCGATACATCTGCCTCGTCTCGAGGTTTTACTTTGATCGAATTGCTGGTCGTCATCGCCATCATTGCGATCCTGGCCGGCATGCTCTTGCCGGCATTATCGAAATCGAAAACGAAGGCTCAAGGCATTCAGTGCTTGAGCAATCTCAAACAGCTTCAGCTTGGCTGGATCATGTATGCCCACGATCATGAAGACAACCTCGTGTTCAATGCGCTCGATCCCTCCTCGCCTGGGTGGGTCAAGGGAGTTCTCAATTTTGACGGCAATCATCCCGATAATACCAACCGGCTCTTCCTCACCGAGCCTCAATACGCGAAGCTCGCTCCTTATACCGCGCGAGCCGCTGGTATTTATAAGTGTCCGGCCGACAAGAGCACGGTCAAGACCCGCGGCGGGACGTTGCCGCGCGTCCGGAGTCTCTCTATTAGTCAAGCCATGAACTCGCCCGACGATTGGCTCAATGGATCGCACGGGCGCCCTCATTATGCGGCTGGCAGCAAATTCCGAATTTTCCGAAAGTTGTCCGATATCGATCTGTTGGGGCATGCGAAAGCGTTTGTGTTGATTGACGAACATCCGGACAGCATTAATTACGGCGATTTCGCGGTCATCTATCGCGACGGGTCCGAACTGCAAAAAACGAGAATTGTGGATATGCCTTCGAGCAGCCACAACGGCGCAGGCGGGCTTTCGTTTGCGGATGGGCATGCGGAAATCCACAAGTGGGTGGACCCACGCACTAAGCCGCGCATCCTCTACAATGCCAATGCCTGGCAAACCTGGATTGTGAACTGTCCGGGAAATGCCGATATGATCTGGTTGTCCGAGCGCACCACCATCCGCGAAGACCGTCCAGCCAACTGACTACGCCAGTTGAAGGCTGATATTGACTCCTCGAATGTCATCGCCGTTACCGAATAGCGTGCTTGTGACAGACTATGACTGCTAGGGCGGGACTTGCTTGAGTCCTCAAAGTCGTTCTAAATAATTCGAGCCATGCGCCAGACTATCCTGCTTTTGCTCACGTTTTTTAGTTTTCCCATTGCCAGTTGTGCGGCCTCCACGAGGATTGCGTATTCGAGTTTGTTCGGCGGCCCGTTGTCGGATGATATCAAAGCGATGACGGTCGATCCAAAGGGCGACATTTACGTTTTGGCGACTGCGGGGGCGCGGCTGCCTTCGACATATATTATCTCCGAAGGCGGCGATGAAACGATTCTGGCCAAGGTGTCGGCGGATGGCCAGACGATTCTCTATTCGACCTTGATTGGGACCTTTCTGGGAACTGGGATTACAGTGGACGCACAAGGCAATGCGTATCTGGTTGGACTAGCCAGGGGAGAATTCAACTTTACTACCAACACCGTCGCGCAACCCAAACATGGCGGGGGCAACAGTGATGTAGCGATCTTCAAGCTGGACAGTCATGGCACTAATGTGGTTTACGCGACTTATCTGGGCGGCAACAACGACGACATTGCCCGCTCGATTGCAGTAGATGCGACAGGCAACGCCTACGTGGCCGGTTTCACTCGCTCCACGAATTTCCCGGTGGCGCCAAATGCCGCGCAAACCGCGAGAGGCGGCCGTGAAGACGCTTTCGTCGCGAAGCTGAATGCGTCCGGTTCCGCGTTTGCGTGGGCGACGTACTTAGGAGGCACGAACATCGAAACTGGGAACGGCCTCGCGGTGGACAATAAGGGAAGGGCCTATGTGACGGACATTACCAAATCCACAAAGTTTGCGGTTGGACCGGCGCCCACATCCTTCGGTCTGCCAGATGCCAGCGAATCTGAGGACAATCGAGGCGACGCCTACGTTGCCCGGCTGAACGCGGGCGGGTCCGCGCTTGAATACCTCGCATATGTGCGGGGTTCTGACGTGGACTTTGGCGTTTCCGTGGTGGTTGGCCGTGATAGCCGCGCGGTGGTGCTCGGATCCACGTCATCTGCGGATTTTGGAATCGCTCCGCAGAACGTGGGACAGCCGTGGCGTGGATGGTCAGATTTCTTCGTCGCCCGCCTGTCGGCGGACGGCAAAGGCTTGGATTTTTCCACGTGCCTGGGAGGTTCGGGGTTCGAGGGGTTTCAAGGGGGATTATTTTCCGAACTTGCTCCAGAACGGCAGCCTGGCATTGGATCGAGAGGAGAACATCTACATCGCCGAATTTTCACAAGGCGGTTGGTCCGGGAGAAATGAACCAGAGTCCGTTGCGTCCAGCAGCGGGGTCACGGCGGCAAAACTTTCGCATGATTTTGGCGAGTTGGAATGGGTAAGGTTCTTGGGGAGCTCGGAACATGCCATTCCGTGCGGCTTGGCCGTAACTGATCCAGGGAACGTCTGGTTGGCAGGCGCCAAGCTCAGAAGCGTCGCCTTGCCCACCTATCCTGCCTTGGAAAGCAGTCTGCCGTTTCAAGGCGGGTCGACGGATGGTTTCCTCACGCGCATGGTCGAAGGCACTGCCCTTCCGAAAAACACAAATCTCCTTTCGAGCATCTTATTGAGCCGCGTTCCGACCTCGAACCCCTTTCATATGCCGTCAAAAGCCCAAGACGCCAGCGAGGCTGGTTTGTGGTGGAGCTACACGCCACCCACGAACGGCGTGTTGACGGTCCGAGTGGACCGCACGATCACGAATATTTTCGACCCGGTGCTGAAGGTCTATGAGAATGTCCGAGGCTCGGTCATTCCGGTCTTGACGAACCTTGTGAACGGCGCCGCCACGAATGAGATCGAGTTGACGGTGACGACTGGGAAGCTATATGCGATAGCGTTCGGCACGGTTGGCGCAGTCGAAGCGGAAGGAGTGTTGAGCGTCCAATTCTCTGGCGAAGCGAATGACGACTTTCGTCAACGCGCTATTATTCCCAACACTTTCCCAGTCATCGTTACGGGTTCAAATATTCATGCCACGACGGAAATCGGCGAAAATGGCGTTAACCCTTATCCCTGGACGCTTGGGTATGGCCACTCGGTGTGGTGGGAATGGACTTCCCCGACCAATCAGGAGGTGAGAGTCTCGGCAGCCGCCGATGGTTTTACCGCCTTTATCCAGGCGTACACCGGGCCGGATCTCGAACATCTCACCGCGGTTACGAGTGGGCCATGGGATCAGATCGCATTCGAAGCGAAGGCGGGAACCACTTATTACCTTGCGCTTTATGGCCAAGACGACACCACAGGCAAATTCAGCTTCAAGATCGGGGACCCATCCCCGCCGGCCAACGATCGATTTGCAGCCGCTGCGAATTTATCGGCGAACGGAACCACTTCGACCGTCTCGAATCGCTTTGCCACGCCGGAGCTTGGCGAGCCGGCCTTATTCGATGAAAACAACGGCTTTCACAGCCTCTGGTGGAGGTGGACCGCACAAGCTCATGGCTACGCCCGGGTAACGGTTTGGAGCGGCGACTTTCCGCCAGGGGTCGGCCTCTACACCGGCAACGCGCTGGCAGACCTGAAGATTGTTGACCGCAATATCCGAAATGCGAATTACCGAGAGGTTCGCGAGTTGCAGTTTCAGACCTCGCCTGGCCAAACCTATGTCGTGCTAGCCAACGACGTTCTCGGAAGCATCGGCGGACCGGTGAATGTGCGTCTGGAGTTCCTGCCCTATCTCATTTTTCGCGAAAGCGCAAAGACCGAGGCTCGAGGCCAGTTCCATTTCCCCGCCGCGGCTGGCAAGACCTGGCTGACGGGTTTCCTCTTCTCAGGAATTCTCAGGCGCAAGTCGTTTTCTATAGCGATCAAACGGTGGTCATTGAAGCTACGGAGAACTTGCTTTCACCTGACTGGCGCTCGATCTCGACCAACACCATCACCGCAGCAACGTCGCTGAAATTCAGCGACTCAGACGCCTCGAAATTTTCAAAACGCTTTTACCGCGCGGTCGCAAAGTAGGGTTCGACCTGGCTATGAACATTTCTTTCCTTTGCTTCAGCAGCGTCCGTTCGTCTCTTTCGTTAGCTTCTCTGCCTATTTCTTCGGTAGCTGTTGTCGTCCAGAGTCGCATAGGATCAGCACGATACGGGGTGCCAATGAACGTGCAAGCTCTCAAACGAATTGACGACGCAATCACAGCTTTTCGCTGCGGATGAGAAAGCCGAGCATGTCGGGACGACTCCGACGCGCTTCGACAAGCGGAGTTGACGCAGCGCACGGCGACGTACATGCTCCGCCTTGAAGCGTATCCATCCCATGAAATGAAAACCTTCAGACCCTCCCTGATTTCCCGCACCGCAAGTTCGCTCGCCATTGTTCTCATTGCTTTTGCCGGTTTCCAACTCACGCATGGCACTACCGGCCCTGCCACGCCCGCGCTCGATCAGTTCGTGGAGAAATGGCTGACCGACCACAAAATCTCCGGAGTAAGCATTGGCCTGATCAAAGACGGCACACTCGTCCTGGCCAAAGGCTGCGGGTTGGCCAATCGTGAAACGAAATTAACGGCCACGGCGGACACGGTCTGGTCGATGGCCTCCTGCTCCAAACCGGTGGTTGGACTGGCGGCGCTTAAGCTCGTCGATCTAGGCAAGCTCGACCTTGACAAGGGTGTGAGCGATTACCTCGGCTTCGTGTTGCGCAACCCGAATTTCCCCGAGGATAAAATCACGATGCGCCATTTGCTGGCGCACGTCTCCAGTCTCAATGATGCTGGCCAGGCCAACATCAGCAACTATCCTCGGCCCGACCCGCCGCAACAGCTTGAGAAGGACATTCGGGCCTGGCTGCGAATGCCGCGTTATCTCTTACCGGATGGGTTGCTGTCCCATCGAATCAAGTTGTTGTCGAAGGCGCCAATAGGGTACTCACCGAAAGCGGCGCCGGCACAACGCGATTCTATCGGTTGCGGAAGAATTAGCGGCTGCAACTGCGCGCTTCCGCCGACCTGGAGGCTTATGAACCACTGGATGGGCGACTTTTTGCGTTCGCCAGCCACAGTCCACTAGCAGGTTCATGAAAGGCTGGCTCGCAACATTCCATGTCATGGTTGTTTTCCATGAAAGAGCTCTCCGTCCTCATCGACTCCAGTTCCGAACGTTGGTTCTGTGGACTCTGTCAGTTGGTTCCATTATTCCGGCCTTCCCCGCGGCTTCTGGCGCCGCGCCACAGCGTTTCGAATTCACTCGGATGATCGCGCATTGGTCCGATTACGCTGATCCAGGTTATCTTTCTTTCGTCGAGGACGCACGGCCGGAGATTGTGCAAGTCGGCTTTTACGGCGCGCATTTCTGGAGCCTGGCGGATACACCGCACGGAAAAGGTTATCCCGCGCATTTCCCAGTTCAAGGTCACCGCGAATGCGCTGACTGGTTTGCTCGACTCAACCAGGAAATTCATCGACGCGGCGCTAAAGTGATCGGGCATATGAACGTGAAGTTTCTCGTGGGCGATCCCGAGAGCGCGGAGGGTCCGCGAGGATTCTTCCGGTTTTATCGACAGCAGTGGGACGAGCAAACGCTTGGTCCAAAGCCTGTCGAAGATCCGATCTCGCTCCTCGAGAAAGATCGGAATGGCAAACCGATCTCAAACCAAAACTACAGCATTGGCGGGATGCGCGAATACTGGACTTGCCTCAACAATCCCCAATGGCGCGAGGTCCTGAAGGCTTGGACTCGATTCGGGATCAAGCAAGGCGTGGATGGGTTCGTCATCAACTACTTTTACCGGCACGATTGCCATTGCGAGCATTGCGTTCGCCAATTCAGCAGCTATTTGCGCAATCGTTTTTCGTCCGCTGATCTTCAACAACGTTTCCAGATCAATGACCTTGCCACGCACCAATTCGACGAAATCGTGGCCTGGCATGACCCGGCCAAATCGACACCGTTACGACGCGAAATGCTCCGGTTTTCCCAAATCGCGAATAAACGGGCGTTCGACGACGTCTTTGTGAAGTTCGGCCGTTCGATCAAACCGGATTTGATTGTCGCGCAATGGAATCACTTGGGCGACCTCGATCAAATCAGCGGCGATGAAAGGTCGTTGCTGCCATCAGAACTATGGGGGCGCGACGAGGATTATCTCTGGTACAGCACGGGAGGCGCGGCGAACTTCACAGATTTGCCGGCGGGAATTCTGGGTGAAGCAACCCTGCAGGCGCGCTACATCCGCGGTGCGTTCGATGACAAGCCATTCACGCTCGGCAAGTATGAGGGTACGAGGATTCGAACCGCGATTGCTGAACTAGCCGCGAATGGCGGCGCACCGATGGGTTTCTACACACGCTTTACGGATCCAGCCGCTCGGGATGAGATCGTCCGCTATTACAAGTTCTTGCATCAGCATGACACGCTCTACCGCGGTAACCGTTCTCACGCGGAAGTGCTGTTGCTCTTTCCGCGCAGCGCCGTTCATAACGGCAATGCTCAAACAGTCACTAAGTTTAAGGAACTCGGCCGCAGCCTTTTGGACGCGCACGTGCTTTTCGATGTCCTGCCGGACGACGCGTTGAACAGAGCGACGAACCGATTTCTTAGCGTGGTCAACCCATTGAATACCGACGTGACTGCCGCAAATGTTCTAATGCAATTACCGCGCGGACTAAGCAAATTCGACACGCCGGCAACGATCCGCGTATCTGCCAGTCGTCCTGCTACGAACGAGAATGAAATTGTTCTTCACTTCGTCAACTACAACCGCGAGGAACCCGCGCAGAAGCGAAGCCCAGGCAGCGGGATCAAGGACGAAAAGCCGATCTCGACGTCTGCGTTCCAGGGACAATTTCGTATGCCGGAGGGCTTCGATCCAGCAAGAGTTGAGTTTCTATCTCCAGAGCTGCCTGAAGCAAAACCCATCACGTTCGAGTATAGAGACGGCCGGATACAATTCGAAGCGCCGAGCTTTTTGGTTTACGGTGTTATGCGAATTGTTTCTCACACGCAGGGCCGATAAAGGACAATTCAACTTCCTCCGTGAAAATTGCATTCCAGCGGATTCCAAGGGAATCACTGTCAAACAACTTTTCGTGGATGCCATCGAAGAAACGGTGCGGCGCAATGTCGGAAAGCAAGAAGATCCAGCCGAGCCTGCGTGGGTGAAGCTCGCTGGCGCCTTCGGAAGGACTTCTGACGCGCGAGCTGAAACACGACGCATCCAGAAGGTAATTGACGCGGAGTTTGAACGGATAGAGCCGGAGGATCGCTGATGATTCTCGACGCCAATGCGCTCTCTGCCTTTGCTGAAGGCAATCTACGCGTTCGAGCGACCCAAAACTGCTATTTAATCGCTCAAATTGGGTGAAGGTCCATCCCATCATTCTGCTTTTAGGGCTGGGAATGGTTTGCACTTTTGGCATCAACATTCCTCTTAGCACAACAACGGCCGTCCGATTCGCGGACGAACGGCGGGCTGCGACGGAGTTGAGTACGGTAGATAACTTCATCAAATCCCTGAGTCCGTTTGACCGAGCGGCCCGGTTGCAAACGGACAAGGCAGTGGCACAAGATGAATTCCTCAAGTTTGTTTCGGCTCAAGCACTGCCTTGGAACTCTGAGGAAACGAACCGGCTGGCACTTATCATCAGTTCAATTGGCAATAAGCTCGCGCCTTTCGCCCTGAAATTTCCAGAGACAATTCTGCTCGTGAAAACGACCGGCAAGGAAGAAGGCAACGCGGCTTATTGCCGCAACACGAATGTGATCGTTCTGCCGCAAAGCAAAATTCCCGAAGCCACATCGAAGCTCGAAGGACTTCTCATTCACGAGTTATTCCACATCTTGAGCAGGAACAATCCCAAACTCAGAGACTCTCTGTATGCGCTCGTCGGCTACAAGCCCTGTTCGGTGATCGAGTTGCCCGAGACATTGAAGTCGCGCAAGATTACGAATCCTGACGCGCCGATCATCGAGCATTACATTGGAGTCGAGGTTGGCGGCAAAGCTGTGCTGGCAGCGCCTGTCTTGTATTCCAGTCAGCCGCACTACGACGCGGCCTCTGGCAAAAGCTTCTTTGCCTACCTCACATTTCGATTGCTGGTAATCGAGCGGGAAGGAGAACAATGGCGGCCAAAGCATCTGGGGAATAGGCCGTGGCTGCTCGACGCCTCGGAAACGAAAGGGTTTCACGAACAGATCGGTCGAAACACCGGTTACATCATTCATCCGGAGGAAGTGCTCGCTGACAACTTCGTCCTGCTGGTGAATGGCAAACGCGATCTGCCTTCACCAGAGATCATCGAGAAGATGAAAGGTCTTTTGCTGAACTTTCCATGAAACCTCCTTGTGAACTGCAGCTGGCGAAGGCAAAAGCAAGCCCCTCTCCCTAACGCTCCCCCCATCCGATCGGGCGAGGGAGTGCTTTTGCGTAATTCAATGCAATCGATTCACACTCATCCAATCCATACGCGTCCGCATCTTTTCCCTCGCCCCATCGGATAGGGAGAGGGGCTTTATGCACCCCGGTTCATGTCCCAATG
This sequence comes from Verrucomicrobiota bacterium, assembly GCA_016871515.1. Taxonomy (GTDB): domain Bacteria; phylum Verrucomicrobiota; class Verrucomicrobiia; order Limisphaerales; family SIBE01; genus SIBE01. Next base: position 10,386 of record VHDE01000088.1, on the reverse strand, counting down.
CGCGAAGTTTCGTTCACGCAACAATCTCCCAAATTGGCTTGCCGTGATCGATCTCGAGGCGTTTGCGACCGGGCACTTCGAGCTTTCGCGAATCGAGTCCGAGTTGATGAAGAATTGTGGCATGGATGTCCGTGACGTAATGCCGGTTTTCCACGGCATGAAAACCGATCTCATCGGTCGCGCCATGGACAACACCGCCTTTTAGCCCGCCGCCCGCCATCCAAACCGTGAACCCAAAGATGTGATGATCGCGTCCATCGGAGCCTTGTGAGCCGGGAGTTCGTCCGAATTCGGTCGCGAACACCACGAGCGTCTCATCGAGCAGGCCGCGTTGGCCGAGGTCCTCAAGTAACGCGCCAATAGGTTGGTCCACCGCGAGAGCAAGGTTCGAGTGATTCGCCTTTAACCCGCTATGGGCATCCCAGGCGCCGGCCCCCCCGCCGCCGTGCTGAATTTGGACGAAGCGCACGCCGCGCTCCACCAACCGTCGCGCCGCCAGCAGTTGCGATCCAAACTCGCGGCAATGCGGCAAGTCGAGGCCATAAAGCGCCTTGGTCTGTTCGGATTCCTTTGAGTAGTCGAGAACCTCGGGCACGGATTGCTGCATGCGAAAAGCGAGTTCGTACGAAGCGACTCGCGCGGCGAAGGTGGGATCATCCGGATACTCGACGCCGCGCAACTCATTCAGTTCTCGCACAAGGTCGCGCCCTACAGTTTGAGCGGCCGCCGAGAAGGATCGCTCCGGTTGACCGAAATCGAGCGGACTTTTGGGATCGATGCGCAACGGCACGGCGTCATGGGCCGGGCCCAGATAAAATCCATCCTTGTTGTTCCAATACTCCCGCGTCCCGATGGAAATGAACTGCGGCAAGTTATCATTGAGCGAACCGAGGCCATAATGAACCCAAGCACCGAGCGTCGGAAATTCACCGTCGAGCATATTGCGCCCGGAATGAAATTGAGTTTGCGCGCCGTGATTGCTGTCGGTGGTCCACATCGAACGCACGACGGCGAGACGGTCCACGTTCCGCGCGATGTGCGAAAACCAGTCGCTCACCTCAATGCCACTCTGCCCATGTTTCTTGAAACCGATCTGCAGCGGATAAAGCGTGTTGCGCTGATTGCCATTGGCGTCTGGAACGATGAGCCTCTCGATAGCGAGTTTCTTTGGGTCCTGCGCATCGGCGAACGGCGTTTCAGCAATCGTCTTTCCGCCGTACTTTGTGAGCATCGGTTTGGGATCGAAGCTCTCCATGTGGCTGACGCCGCCATTCATGAAGAGCCAGATGACGCTCTTGGCCTTCGGCGTGAAATGCGGCAAGCCGTTGGGAGACGCCCATTCAGTGGTATGACTCAGAGCGTCGCGGTGCAACATTGCTCCGAGCGCCAACCCTGTGAAACCCATGCCAAGGTCGGCCAGGAACGCACGGCGATTTATCGAACGGCAATTGGGATGTTGACAGTCAATCATAGGTGCTAACCGCGAATTTACGCGAATGACGAAGCTCATTCTTCAACAGCGATGCGTCATTCGTGTTCATTGGCGTGATTCACGGTTCAAATTGATCGGCGCCGGCGCCTTCTCTTTCATCGCAGAGTAACGAAATCGTTATGATTCAGCAGCGCCCAGATGAGATGGGCGCGCGCCGAGTCTGGTTTGCCGGAAGTTTCCGGTTCCTTTTGCCAATGTTCCAAGGCCTTTCGGCAAGCGGCGACTTCGGAATCGGCAGCAACGATGCCGAGCGTAGACAACATCGCCCGCCGGATAAAATTCTCGTCGTCAACGCCGCTTTGGCCGGACACATCAGATGAACCTTGAGCCAGACGCATTGCAATGGTCTTCGCAGAATCGAGCACTAATTTGCTGTTGCTTAATGCCAGCGCCTGTTGTGGGACGATGCTTTGCTCTCGGCGATAACACTCTTTTACTCCGGCCCCGTCGAATGTGGTCAGGAACAGATTGCGGTCATTGTTAGAATGAAAGAAATAAAGGCTTCGGCGCTTCGAGTTCTCCTGATTCGCCGCGGGCACGGCCGGACCGCCGATGGTTAAATCAAGCGTTCCAGCCAACGCCAAGATCGAGTCGCGCACGACCTCAGCTTCGAGTCGGATGGGGTTGCGTCGCCAGAGGTAACGGTTTTCCGGATCCTTCACGATATTCGTCCGGCTGTCGGTTCTTTCATGCGGCATGCGCGCGTCCGCCAACGAGGACGACATGCGATAGCTCGCCGAGGTCACGATAAGCCGGTGCAGATGCTTCATGCTCCAACCATTCTCCATCAACTCAGCAGCCAGCCAGTCGATCAGTTCAGGATGTGCGGGCATTGCGCCCTTACGCCCAAAATCAAACGGCGTCGAGACGAGCGGCGTGCCGAAGTGACGAGTCCAAATGTGGTTAACCGCCACGCGCGCGGTCAAGGGATGTCGGCCGTCCGTGATCCATTCCGCGAGGGCCTTTCTTCGTCCGCTGCTCTCCGCGGGAAATTTCACCATCGGATCATCCGCTGTGGAATTCAGGAATCGCGTGGGCGTCCATTGCGCGCCCCTCAGTTGAGTGAACTCATCCTCCGGCTTAATGGAACTTTCGGCCAACTTGACAGCCTTCTCGAGCGCTTCGCGGGCGTGCTCAACCTCTCTCTGGACGGAATTCTTTTTGTCGTTCGCCGCTTTGGCTAACCGGTGCTCTGCTTCAATCAAGGTCAGTCGCGCTTTGGCCGCGAGCGCTTCCCGCTCGGCTTTGACAGCTGCCACCGCTTTCTCGGGCTGCGTGGCCATGGACGCAGGGTCTTCATCAGTCCCCAACCAACGAGCCTGCATGGCCTGCGCGCGACGCTCCACGCTGACAAAATGCGCTTTGGCGGCGGCGAGGGCGGACTCAGCGACGCGCAACGCGCCTCGACCTTCCTCAACGGCAATCTTGGCTTGCTCGAGCGTCAGCGTCCGTGAAGGTGATGACCCCGCTGCTGTGGGTGCAGTATCGGATTCAATCGGCGCAAGGAGGTCAGCTTCCTGGCGCAGCGCCGCGGCCAAGGCTCGCTTCGAATTGCGAATGCCTGCATTGGCCTCATCGAGCCACTTTCGTGCAGCAGTTGTGTAAGCGTCGAAAACCCATGCGCGACGCTCGGGTTGGTAAGCTTCAACCGGGAGTGGGACGCGCTTAATCGTCAGATCTCCGAAGGCAAACATTTCGGGAACACCGGGCGTGATCGTGGCGGATTTGTCAGGTTGGCTTTCTTGCCCCCGGATAAAGCGATAGGTAGGAGTTTCGATTTGTCCATCAAAGACGCATGGAATCGCGTCCACGGTCAGGTCGGGTTCACCAGGAGCCAAGTCGAGTCGGACATGATACGGCTCGAAGAACGCGCGCATCTGATAAAAGTCAGTTTGTCGAATTGGATCGTATTTGTGGTCGTGACACTTGGCACAATTCATCGTTAAGCCAAGCAGTCCTTTGCTCACATGCTCGACCGTCTCTTCGAGCCATTGGTTGCGGTTGAAGAGAAAGTAATTTCTGGCAAGGAATCCGGTGGCGCGCAGTTTATCGAGATCGTTTGGATGCAATTCATCGGCGGCGAGCATCAATCTCACCATTTCATCATAAGGCGTATCGGCGTTGAGCGATTGGATGATCCAGTCACGCCAATGCCAAATGTGTTTTTGGCTGTTGCGCAATTGATCGCCTAACCCCCACCAATCGCTGTAACGCCAGATGTCCATCCAATGCCGCGCCCAACGCTCGCCGTGGCGCGGATCATCGAGCAGGCGCTGCACGGTTTCTTCGTACCAACGACTCGACCGATTTTGCTTCGCTGCCACAATTTCACCGGCTGACGGCGGCAGGCCAACGAGGTCAAGGTAAAGTCTGCGCAGCAGAATTTCTCGAGGAGCTTCGGGTTGTGGTGTCAGCCCTTGCTCCGTGTGCCGCTGAGCGATGAAAGCATCAATTGGATTCTTCACCCAGTTCGAGTTAGCGACAAGTGGCGCCGGCGGACGCACGCACTGGCGAAAGGCCCAGTGGTCTTTCGGGTCAGCTTCGCCTTTCTCATCCGCAGGCGCGAGCGCACCGGCCGCAATCCAATCACTGAGCAGCTTCACTTGGGCGGCGGTGAACGGTTCGCCCTCGTGTTCGGGCGGCATCCGTTCATCGAGATTCGTCGCAGTCACGCGCTTGATGATGAGACTTTGGCTTGGCGCGCCGGGTCGAATCGCAGGGCCATCCGAGCCACCCTTCAACATTGCCGCCACAGTGTCGAGCCGCAACGATTTCTTCTGTTTAAGCGCGCCGTGACAAGTATAACACCTCTCACGGAGAAGTGGTTTGACATCTCGGAGATACTCCACCGTCGCATCCGCTTGGACACTCGTCGAAGCAGTCGCTGCAAGGATTGACAAAGTTAGGAGCCAAGAAACTTTCATCTCGGTGCACATTTAGCACACAGCGCCAAATAAGGAAACGGAGACCTGTCTGCGGCCAAGCAGGACTATCCGCTCTTAATCCTAATCATAATCTTACTCCTATTCTCTTCGCAGTCAGTTTCGTTCTGAGGACGACTTCGCAGCCACGGTCAATGCCAAGGAGCGCGCTGTCTTCGCTCGCGATGCGAAGAACGCAACTTTCGCCCTCCACGTCAATCCGGCAATTGAAATTCGTAAGTCCGCCCTCGAGTCGGGAAACTGAAAGCGGTCGGCCGCGCAGCGTCGCCACCAGCGCGCCAAGGCCTCGATTCGTTCGTCCAGAGTCATAACGGTTCACGAAATGGCGGATTTGGCCTCGCTGCACGAACAGACCTCTGTCTTGAAGTAAGCGCGAATCGGAGCGCGGATGCCCACATCCGCGCTTATACTTGGCCGCCAGCCCTTCGGCTGCGCGGATGTGGGCATCCGCGCTCCTAAACCACAGCGCCGGAGTGCTAATTTAACTAACCGACAACTTGTGGATGCACCGCTCCCAAACGATGGCCGGCGCCAACGTTCAGGCAACTTTCCCTTTGCTGGTAAAAAGCGGCGAGACTTTGCGTTGACGGCGTCAAGCCTTCGGCGCTGATCGCGCTCAAAATCCGCTCTTCGGTCATAATGAAACGGTCGCGTTTGTAGAGAAGATAATCACCACGAAGCTCTTTTGGCGTCAGGTTGATCGTGACCAGATTGGCGCCACAACGCAGGCCGCGGCGGTAGCCTGTGCCGGGCTCCGCCAAGTTCAAAGCACTCACAGCGGGAATAACCCAGCCCGGCCGCATCAACCTTAGACCAGCCATGCAATTCAAAGTCAGATCGATGCTGCCAGACGGCGCGGCCGCCAACGGCGTTTCATCACCGGGAATAAAGGGGCTGACACTGCATCCGTCCAGAGGCAATTCACAAGCAAACGCCAGATTCGCCAGAAGGTCCTGGGGGCCCTGGCCCGGGAGTCCAACGATGAAACCGGAACTGACATGCCAGCCCATCCGCGCCAAAGTGCGAATATGATCGACCCGCTCGGAAAGGGCGCCAGGTCCGCCCATCTCGGAATAATTTTGAGAATCAGCCATCTCGAACTTCATGATGTAGATGCTGGCCCCGGTTTGTTGCAAATTCGCGTAAAGCTGCGAATTCAATGTGCCAAGGCAGACGCTGATCCCCAATTGCGTCTGGGCTCGAAGCGTCTTGATCAAAGGCAAAACCACTTCGCGAACAACTATCGGATCCTCACCCGCTTGAATGTTGATGTCCGTCACACTTGACGGCCGGTGATGAAGCAGCAATTCCTGCAAGAGATCAAGCCGCGCCCGAAACCGATCAAGCCGGCGATTGTCGCGGCGCATCCCGCAATAGCGGCAATTCTCCCGGCAGTAATTTGAAACCTCGACAACCGCGCGTACGAAGACGCGCCGCCCAAAGCAGGTTGAAGCGATCTGACGCGCCTGCTCGTGCAATTCGCCTTGGGCTGCTCCAATGGCAACTAACGCGTCCAAGGTAGCGAAGCAGAGGCCTTCAGTCACCGTTTTAGTTAAATCAACCGACCTCGACAGAGCAACCCAATTTCGCTGCATACCTGTCCATTTTACCGCACGGAGCGGATAGCGCAAAGGGCCGATAGGGCGGAGCTGAGCAATTGTGAACGCGCGTTCACAATTGCTCAGAACCTGTTGTAAAAGTAGCAGCCGAGGTAACGAGGCTCTGAAACGGTTCTGTCTGGGACTGGGATTATGTCTGGCTGTCGAATCAAATCAGAGCCTCGTTACCTCAGCTGCTACGATTTGATGGAATTCTAAAACACGCTCCCATCGCCTGTTCTGCGCCTGCCCTGTCGGCCCTCTGCGCTATCCGTGCTGGGCGGTAAAATGAACATCAAATTTTGACTTGGCCCCTGAAGGCATTCCAGTACCGTTTCGCTGTGGATTGGTCTGGCCAATGTGCGGTTTTAATTCCTTGCCTGAATGAAGCCGCCACGATTGGGACTGTGGTCGCTCAAGCACGACTTCACCTTTCCACAGTGGTGGTTGTGAATGATGGCTCATGCGATCGGACGGAGGAATTGGCAGCGCTCAACGGTGCGACCGTGCTCCGACATGATCGGTCACGCGGAAAGGGAGCCGCTCTGCGGACAGGTTTGAATTGGCTTCACGAACAGAACTTTCCCTGGACACTGATGATGGATGGAGATGGGCAACATCTCGCGGATGACATTACTCACTTTTTGTCGCGCGCCGAAACCACGGACGCTGCGCTGATCATCGGCAACCGAATGCTCAATTCCGCGTCGATGCCCTGGCTGCGGCGCAGGGTGAACCAATGGATGAGCAACCGGCTTTCTGCGGTTGCCGGCAAGACATTGCCTGATTCGCAGTGCGGCTTCCGGCTTTTGCGGCTAAGCATATGGCCATCTTTGGAATTGCGAACGAATCATTTTGAGTTTGAATCGGAGTTGCTTATTGCGTCGCTCGCGTCGGGCCATCGAGTCGAATTCGTCCCAGTCCGCGCAATCTATGGACGCGAATCGAGCAAAATCCGGCCGATTCCGGACACATGGCGCTGGCTGAAGTGGTGGATTTCACTTCGGACATCGCGAGCAGGGCCGAACAGGGTCAAACGAAATCAGCGCCCGGAAAATGAAGTGAACGGGCTCCCCTCAACTATTGCTTCTCAAAATGAACAAGAAGATTCTGATCACCGGCGTCACACGCGGTCTTGGATCAGCGATGGTCCATGAGTTCATTGAGCGCGGCCATACGGTGATTGGCTGCGGTCGCTCGTCAAGCAGGATTGAATCGCTGAGAGCCCGCTATGCGACGCCTCATGCGTTCGATGTTCTGAATGTTGCGATCGACGACCAAGTCCGAGCTTGGGCGCGCCGAATTCTCCCCGCGCATGGGCCGCCTGACTTAGTGCTGAACAACGCGGCTCTAATCAATCGTAACGCGCATTTGTGGAAAATCAGCGCCGCTGAATTCTCGGATGTCATCGACGTGAACCTGAAGGGAAGCACGAATGTGATCCGGCATTTTCTTCCACCGATGATCGCCTCGGGACGGGGCGTTGTTATCAATTTCAGTTCCGGTTGGGGACGGTCGACAAGTCCCGAGGTTGCACCGTACTGCGCTACCAAATGGGCTATCGAAGGCCTGACTCAGGCTCTGGCGCAGGAACTTCCAACCGGCTTGGCGGCGATTTCGTTGAACCCCGGCATCATCGACACCGACATGTTAAGGAGTTGCTTCGGAAATTCGGCGGCCGCATATCCAAACGCAGCCGAGTGGGCCAAACTAGCCGTGCCCTTCGTACTCACCTTGGGCTCACGACACAATGGACAAGCGTTGACCGTTCCAACTTCTTCGTAACTTGTAGAACATGGGAGGACAGCGCGTCTCGCCTGTCTACCTAAACGCGGCGATTCAAACGACTAAAAACACCAAAGACACGAAAAAGAAGGACTTTAGTTAGTAGTTGATTTTACTCAGCGAGTGAATTCCCTGGTCTTCCCAATCTTCTCTTATTTCGTGTCTTTCGTTTTTTTCGCGGTCACAACCGCGGTTTCTAGGGTGACTGATTGGCTGTGATCCTGCTATCGCGCGCTCGAACTAATCTCGCCTCTTCGCAAAAGAAAACGGGGCGGATGTTCGTTCCGCCCCGTGAGGTGATTCGTTTTGTAAGCGAGCTTAAGCCTTCTTCCAGTTCCGAGAGGCAAACAACAGGAAGAATCCGCCCACCACCATAAGCGCCCAGTCGGCAGGTTCCGGAATGATCGTAATTTCCAATCCCCAACTGTCCAGCGTGCTCGTGCCGCCTGGAGCCAAATCAGCCAGGAACAACGACCATTTGCCGTTTGGATCCAACGTATAAAACGAGTTTAAGAACGCGCTGCGGCTATCGGTGTCGCGCACAAGACTGGAGTCCGCGGTGCGAGCGTCGGGCGCCCAACTGCCACTCAACGCTCCGCTGAGCGAGGCACTGTGGCTTCCCGACAACTTGAGGCGATACGTATGGATATCGCCATTGGCGGCGGAATCATCGAACTTGATGTCCATTCCACCGTCGCCATATCCCAAGTCATTACCGGCGATGCGGCCGACTCGATTCAACAAGACGGAATAACCCGAGTTGTGTGTTAGGAACCCGAACAAATCTCCGTTGAAATTGCCGGAAATTTTCAGTGTCACATTGACATCGCCAATTCTGTCAATCGAAGGCGCAACGAAGTCTTTCGTGCTTATTATTCCCGACGCGTTGTTGTCGGGAATGGGAAGATTCACTGCGTAGTTTGTAATGACTTGCGTCAATGTTTGCGCGAGCGCGCTAAAGCTTTGACCGACGCGGTTCGTGACCGGTTCGAACGACTGAGCCAAAGCACTGGAACATAGACCCGAAATGAGTGTAAAGGTTAAGAAGGTTTTGGTTTTCATTTTACGAATGTTACTGCCTTCCGATTGCAGCCCATCTTAGTTTTGCTTTTAAAGATTTCAACTCTTTTCGTAAGAATCTTTTACTACTGCGGAACCGTGCGGTAAAAGCGCTGCGCAAACCGTCCGCCATCAGGATCGACAAACGTAATGACCCCGCGCGCGCTAGCCGTCGCTGTGCCAACGTCGGTCCAAGCCGCGAGGTTGGAGGACGCCTGGATTCGATAAGTTCGCCCAGGAATTCCGAGGAACTGAACGATGACTACGCCAACCTCAGACCGCAGCACAGAAACGACGTTTTGCGACGGCGCATTGCCAGCCACGACAGAGACATTGACTTTGCCGCTGGCTGTGCCGCCTGCCGCAGATGCGATCGTATAGGTGAAGTCATCCCCGCCCCTGAACCCTGTTCTCGGTGTGTAGGTGACCGTTCCACTGGCGAGTCTAACCGTGCCGCCCTGGGAACTTGCCGCGCTCACCGCTGTGACGGTCAAGAGCCCACCGCCACCCGAATCATTGGCGAGCAATTTCTCGGCGGGCACACTGACCGCCGTATTCTCAGTGGTCTCGATGGTGTCAGCGCCAACGGCTGGCGGAACGATCTGGCCTCCGCCCGCCCGAATGCTGCTTAGTCCAGCGGCTTTGATGAGGATATAGTCGACATCAAAGACTGAGGCGCCGCCTGCACTGCCGGCAGTAATTCCAGCAAACCCGCTGCGTATGCGCGCTTCGGCTGGATGCCTGTCCCACGTCGTCTGCCAATCCGCCGGTTCCGGAGTGGTGCCGTCAGCCGCCCATACTTTGGCGAAGGCATCAGCTTGGCCAGCCGCTGTGCTAGGCGCGTATTTGAGGCGCATCCAATACCAGTTGTTGGGTTCCCACTTGAATCCAAACTCTGGCCCCCAAGAACGCAGGTCATCCAGGAATTCTGTATGGACCCCTAGCGAGCCTTCGTTCCGGAAGTGATAATTGATTCCTTGACTATCAGTCCCGACAGCCACGCCAATACCAGCGCGAGGTTGGTCGCCGGTCCCGAAGTTCTTGACACGGACACGCACCAACACTTCTTGATTGGTCGAGTTGTACCCGGCCACCTCGTAGAGCAAGTGGTTGGGATCACCCGTGCCGTTGGTAACCGAGAGGAAACCATTGCGAACGGAATAAGTGCTGGCCGGGGTCGGACCTCTTGCCACCCAGCTCGGACTGAGCAAAGTGCCATTGAAATCATCCTGATACCCGTTGACGATCTGGCCAAACTCGGCCGGCAACGCCGGCGCGGTATTGATGGGGGTAAGCGAGCCAGCCACGATGGTGTTCGGCTTAGCGGCCAAGTCCTGCACTCCGGAGACGTTCACTGACAGACCAGCCAAACCTCCGCTAGGCGCTGGTTCAGCCGGGCCAGCAGCGGCGATCACTTCAAGGTTGTCAATCGCCCACCACCAATTGTTTCCGGCATCCAGATACCCGAAGGTGATCACCATGCTCTTGGCGCCGGCCGGGTTCTTCAACG
>VHDE01000087.1 GCA_016871515.1 Verrucomicrobiota bacterium | reverse complement strand
TAAGGCTTCCGGACCTTCGATGCTATGGAAAAGGCCCTCTATCACACATTGGGAAGACTCCCGGAGCCCGAATCAACCCATAGATTCTGCTGACGAGGCTTGCAAAATTTTCGCTTCTCGCTATTTTCTCGCGCACTAAACCACGCGGATAGGCAAACTCTAATTGATTTTACCAGGCATCCGCTGGATGCCAGAATTATCTGATTGATTGTGAAGCATTGAAATTGAAGCAGCATGCGGCAATTCACCACCATAGCGAGTAACGCTTTCATGGAGCTGGTGCGGCAGCCTGTTTTCTTGCTGCTCATGACTTTCTCCTCGGGCTTTGCCGTGTTTCTGGCTTGCGTGCCGTACTTCGGATTCGGTGACGATCCTAAACTGGTCAAGGACAGTGTTCTCGCGATGATGTTGCTTTCGGGTCTCTTCGGCGCCGTGCTCAGCGCGGCTGCTTCAGTAGCGCACGAAATTCGTTCCGGCACAGCTTTGGCCGTGCTTGCGAAGCCGGTGGGGCGTGCGCAATTTCTTCTGGCCAAGTACGTGGGGCTAATTGGAGCGCTCACGGTGCTGACGTACGTGAATCTTCTCAGCGCGCTGCTGGCGAGCCGGATGGCCTTTGACGCTTACGGGAACACAGATGTGGTTGGGTTGGTTTTGTTTTTCGCCTTTCTCTTTCTGGCTTATGCCCTGGGAGGTTTGACCAATTATTTCCTGCGGCGTCCGTTCGTGGCGGACGCGGTTTTTTTTGTCATCCTGTTCGTTACACTCGCCTTTATGGTGATCAATTTCATCGATAAGGAATGGAAGTGGCAAGAGTTCGCCAAGGGAGTGGACTGGCGATTGATTCCGGCCGCGATCTTGATTTTGTTCGCGCTTTGGCTGCTGGCAGGGTTGGCCTTGGCTTGTTCGACCCGTTGGGAATTGATCCCGACTCTGGCGATTTGCTCGGCCTTCTTTCTTCTCGGTCTAATGTCGGACTATTTGTTTGGACGGCGCGCCGAACCAGCCTGGCATAGCTTTAACGCGAAGGAGGAAGCGAAGCATTTCAAATGGACGCCCGAGCAATTAGCGCTGCTGCGGGAAGCGATCGCGAATTACGATGCGAATAAAAACGGCAAGCTGGAGATCATTGAACAGGAAAAAGTCAGCGAGGTTGATCGAAAGAAAATGACGCAAGCGGGGCTCGGCGGCGCAATGTGGGCATCGGTGCTTTACACGGTCGTGCCAAATTGGCAGCTTTTCTGGCTTTCCGATGCGTTGGAAAACAAGAAGAAAATTCCTTGGAGCTACGTTGGCCAGGCGTTAGGTTATGTCATCGGCTACCTCGGCGCTGCGCTGGCCGTGGCTTTGATATTGTTCGAGGATCGCGAATTAACTTGAGCGAAGCGTCACTATGAAGTCAACGTTGCCCCTCTCCCTAACCCTCTCTCCATCGGATGGGGAGAGGGTTAGGGAGAGGGGGGGGCAACGCAATATTTACACCTAGGCATGGAACGCAACATTAGAAAAATCGGACTCGTCAACCTCGTCGTGTTGCTGCTGGTCTGCATCTCAGCGGCGTTTCTGGCCTTTTACGCCAAGGCGCTGTCGGGCCAAGTGGCGATTATTTATCTTGGTCTCGGCGTGCTTGTCATCGCATTGAGCTATTTCCAGATGCGGTTGGAAGAAAGCGAACGGTTGGAGAAAATGGAGTTCGACGAACTCAACAAATCCAAGGGGAGCTCCAGCCTATTCAATGTCACCGACGCCGAGCTTTTCCCTGCGCAACGGTCCCGCGAACAATTCGAGAGTTTCTTTGTCCCCGGCTTCACCGTGCTCTTATTACTGCTTCAGGGCGGCGCTATCTATTGGCTTTGGACGTGGCTCCGCACGGCGACTCCGGCGCCAATGGTGCAGCCGGCGGTGGCGATGTCATTGTATGGCCTGTTCGCGTTGGTTCTGTTTTTGCTCGGGAAATATTCTTCAAGTTTAGTGCGGCACAGCGACGCGCGACTGCTGCGGCCTGGAGCGAGCTATCTCCTGCTCGGCGCTTACATTTGCTTCGTCGTCACCGCTTCGCTGGCGGCTGTGCAATTGGGCTTTGGCAACTTTGATTTGTACGCGGCGCGCGTTTTGGGATGTGTTTTAGCCCTGGCGGCTTTGGAAACGTTGGTCAACCTGATCCTGGAAATTTATCGGCCGCGCGTGAAAGGGAAAGTCAGCCGGCCGTTGTATGAAAGCCGGTTGGTAGGTCTGCTCGCGCAACCGGAAGGATTGATTACCACGGCTGCGCAAGCCCTCGATTACCAATTCGGATTCAAAGTTTCGGAGACTTGGTTTTACCGGTTCCTCGAGAAAGCGCTCGCTTGGCTGATTCTTCTACAAGTTGGCATTCTCTGGCTTTCCACGACGGTTGTTTTCATTAGTACGGGCGAACAAGGATTGATCGAGCGATTTGGCCGGCGGTTGGACAATCAAGCCGTCCTCGAACCTGGATTGCACTTCAAACTGCCGTGGCCGATCGACCATGTCCATCGCCATCGCACACACGAGGTTCAAACGCTCAACATTGGTTTCGTCCCCGACCCGGAGAAAGAAAAGGAGACGACCGTGGTCTGGACGATCCCGCATTACAAGGAAGAGTTTAACTTGCTCGTCGCCAGCCGGGGTTCCATCTCGCCGAGCACGACCAATGCCCCTGCCGAATCTGGTGCTCCGGTGGACCTGCTGACGGTCAGCATTCCGATGCAGTATCAAATCAACGACTTGCCCGCTTGGGCCTACTATCACACGGACGCAGGGCAAATGTTGGAGAAAGCTGCGACCCGCGAGGTCGTCCGCTATTTGGTGGGCGTTGATCTTTTTGACATCATGTCGAGCGGACGGGAGAAGGCGTCGAGAGAATTGCAAAAGCGAATTCAAGATCGAGCGAACGAACTCAAACTGGGCGTGAATATCATCTTCGTCGGCCTGCAAGATATCCATCCGCCAGTGAAGGTCGCGAAGAAGTTCGAAGAAGTGAACGGCGCGAGGCAGGAAGCGGAAGCCTCCGTCCGCGCGGCGGAGGGTTACGCGGCGAAGACAACGAATCTGGCGCAGGCCGAGGGTTTGAGGAGAATTCGCGCGGCGGAAGCTTATGCGTATCGAAAGGTGGCCGAAGCCCATGCGCGTGCGGCGCAATTTACCAATCAACTCGCCGCTTACAGAGCATCGCCGGATGTGTTTATGGAGCGGGCTTACTTGCAAGCTCTGGAACGAAGCGCGACCAACTCGCGCAAGTACATCCTTGCCGTAACCAACGCTCAGGAGTCAATTCAACTGGACCTGCAAGATAAAATCCGGCCTGACTTGCTGGATGTGCCGGCGCCAACGCCTCGGAGATAGGAACAGTTCATCCATGCTCAATTTGTAATTTGAAAATATGAAACGAAATACTCTTACCTTGGTTGTCGGCGGTTTATTATTGCTGATCTTCATGGTACTCTTGTTCACCTTCCAGGTCCGCGAAACCGAGGTAGCCGTCGTCACGACCTTTGGCAAACCGACGAGGCCAATCTCAGAACCGGGCTTAAAATGGAAATGGCCGCGGCCGATCCAGAAAGTGACCAAGTTCGACAAGCGCATCTACAATTTCGAAGGGCGTTTCGAGCAGACATTGACCAAGGACAATTACCCGTTGCTCGTCATGTTGTATGTCGGCTGGACGATTAGCGATCCTCAAGGATTTTTCAATAGTTTCCCAGGTGGCCAAACCAAGGACGTTGAACCGGCGCTCTCCGGTTTGATTGAGAGCGGAAAAAACGAAGTCATTGGAAAACATCCTTTCTCGCATTTCGTTTCGATCAACGAAAATGAACTCAAGTTTGCCGAGGTCGAACAGGAAGTTTTGAAAGCGATTCAGCCGGTAGCGAAGAGCAAGTACGGCATCGACATCAAGTTTGTTGGCATTAAGAAAATGGGGCTTCCAGAAAGTGTCACCGAAAAGGTGTTCAACCGAATGCAAGCGGAGCGCCAGCGGGAAGTGGACCGGATCAAGGCCGAAGGAGAATCCAGAGCGATGGATATCAAGAGCGCGGCCGATCGCGATCGTGACCGAATGCTGGCCACTGCTGGGGCGAAGGCGATGGCTATTCGCGGCGAAGCGGATAAAGAAGCAACCAAGGCTTACGCAACGATGGATCAAAATCCGGAGCTGGCTGTTTTCTTGCTGAAACTTCGCGCGCTTGAAGAGACGCTGAAGGACAAATCCACGCTCATTTTCGACGAACGCACGATTCCGTACGATTTGTTCGTGCCGCAATCAAGTGCCGCTCAACCAACGCCCTCGCAGTCCGGAACGCCCAGGTTGGGCGCGAACCCTAAATGATTCCGTCATGAACGACCCACACGATCACTCTTCGCCGAAAACGGAAAAGAATCCGGCGAGTCCGCCCCGTCCTGAGCAGGTCGAAGACGCCAGCTCGGCTGCGCTTTCTGAAGCCCTTCGCAGCAGCTTCGTTATTGTCAAGGTTATCATGATCATTCTGATCGTGGTCTTCTTTGCCTCCGGGTTTTTCACGGTTTCGTCTCAAGAACGCGCCATTATTCTCCGTTTTGGCCGCCCGCTCGGCGCGGGAGAACAACGATTGCTCGGGCCGGGCGCCCATTGGAAGTTTCCATATCCCATCGACGAAGCGGTGAAGATTCCTTTCAGCGAATTTCAAACCGTCCGGTCCACTACCGGTTGGTACGCCACAACGCCAGAAATGGAGGCTTCCAACAGCGAACCACCGGCGGGTTCGACGCTGAATCCAGCTTCCGATGGTTACACGTTGACGTCCGACGGCAACATCATTCATGTCCGCGCTACCCTCCGCTATCGGATTAACAGGCCGTTGAGTTACGCGCTGGATTTTGTCAACGCATCGAATCTCGTGCAAAATGCCCTCAACAATGGGCTTTTTCACGCGTCGGCCCGCTTCACGGTGGACCAGGCGTTGACCTCGGACAAATTGCGCTTCAAAGAAAAGGTTACCGAACGGGTCCAGCAGCTGGTCGATCAGCAGGGGCTCGGGATCACCGTCGAGCAGGTCGAAATCAATACCATTGCTCCGCGCTACGTGAACCCGGCGTTCGAATCCGTGCTGTCGGCTGATGTCGAACGGCGGCAAAGCAACGAGGTTGCCCAAGCTTACTCCAGCCGCATTCTCAGCATGGCCGAGGGCGAAGCAAGCGCGTTGATCAACCAGGGCGAGTCTGACCGGACGCGAATCGTTGAAGGCGTTTCGGCCGAAGCGAATTATTTTACGAACCAATTGCCTTATTACCGGTCAAATCCTCAGTTGTTTGCGAACCGCTTGCGGACGGAAGCATTGCACAGGGTTTTGACGAACAGCACCGTAGAAAAGGTTTTCCTGCCCGCGAGCCAGGATGGAAAAGCTCGGGAGCTGCGATTATTGTTAAGTCGTGAACCGCAAAAACCGAGCACGAAACAACAGTAGAAGAGTTAAGACGAAATGATGCCGGTGCAATGTCCCCTCTCCCTAGCCCTCTCCCCATCCGATGGGGCGAGGGGATACGCTGCTGCCGCCTGCCAGCGCGTTTCCATTGTTGCAAGTGGCGTCCGCAATATATTCTTTTCCCTCTCCCCATCCGATGGGGAGAGGGCTAGGGAGAGGGGACCGGAACATTTTTAGCAAGAGTTTATGCAAGTAACGTCATTACTAAGTCGAAAAGAGGACGATCACGATCACCATCATGATCACCATCATCATCACGATGCTGAATATCCGAGCTGCGATTCCGAGCATACGCCCGTCCGGTTGCCTCAGACGTTCGTCGGGATGATTTTCATTTTTAACTCGTTCATTGTGGAATGGTTTTTTGACAAGGGCAATTCCCAGGAATCGATGGTGGCCCATTTCAGTGCCATGATTGGCGCCATCATCCTCGGTTATCCGATTGTCTGGACGTCGATCAAGGATTTGCGCCGAGGCATTCTGAGCATCAATGAATTGGTCGGGATCGCTGTTCTCGCGGCGTTTGCGTCGGGCCAATATCAGATCGCAGGGTTGGTGGCCTTCTTCATGTTGCTTGGCGAAATTATTGAAACCCGCACCGCAGCCGGCGCCAGGGCCTCGATCGAGTCGCTGATCAAGCTCACGCCCGCAAAGGCCCGCCGCATCACGGGCAAAGGCGAAGAGGAAGTCGCAGCCAAGGACCTCGCAGTAGGCGATGTCATCCGCGTGCGGCCGGGAGATAACGTTGCGGCCGACGGCGTGATCGTAAATGGGCAAGGCTCATTCAACCAAGCAAACATCACCGGCGAATCATTGCCCGTAGACAAAAAGCCGGGCGACGATGTCTTTGCCGGGACGCAGAATTTAACCGGCGTCCTCGAAATTCGTGTCAGCCGGGCCGGCCAGGACACCACGCTGGGCCGCGTCCGCGAACTGATCCTCGCTGCAGAGAAGACCAAGTTGCCGATTATGCGGATCGTGGATCAATACATGGTCTATTACACGCCGTTCGTTCTGGTGATCGGCGCGTTGGTTTGGGCGTTCACGCAGAATCTCAACAGCGTGATCGCCGTTTTGATCGTGGCTTGCCCATGCGCGTTCATTTTGGCAACGCCGACGGCTATGGTGGCCGCACTTTCGGCGGCGGCCCGTTTGGGAATATTGATTAAGAACGTCGGCGATATCGAAGCCGCCGCGCGGATTAACGCATTCATTTTCGACAAAACCGGCACGTTAACGACCGGCAAACTGACGGTAAGCCGCTTGGCGCCGCTGGGCGAGACCAAGCCGGCGGAGTTGCTGCGCATCGCCGGCTCCGCTGAGAAATATAGCAATCATCCGACCGCCAAGGCACTTTCGGCGCTCGCTGAAGAAGCAGGAGTCCCGCTCGCCGAGCCGCAAGATTTTTCCGAAACAGCAGGCCGCGGCGTCAAAGCGAAGATTGAAGGCAAGGAAGTAATGGTGGGCCGCGCGCAGTGGTTGAAAGACAGCGGCATCAAAGATGACTTTACCAAATCAGTCGATCTGAACGAAACGGAAGGATTCAGTTTAATCTTCGTAGCGCGACAAGGGCAATGCATCGGATGGGTCGGCTTGCAAGATGAGACGCGCAGCGAAGCTCGCGAGTCGTTGGCCTTGCTCCTGCAAAGCGGAGTGCGGCGCGTCGCGATGGTGACGGGCGATCGTCAGCCTGTGGCCGCGCGGGTGGCGCGGGAAATCGGCTGTGAAGAAGTCGTGGCCGAATGTTTGCCCCAAAATAAAGTGGAATTTGTCCGCCAAATCAAAGCGCGCGGCTACCGGGTCGCGGTCGTCGGCGATGGTGTCAATGATGCGCCGGCTTTGGCCGCAGGCGACATTGGCATCGCGATGGGCGCTGCGGGCAGCGAAGTGGCGATTCACAGCGCGACGATTGCTTTGATGAATAACGATCTGCGGCGGCTGCCGTTTTTGGTGCGCCTCTCGCGCAGCACCCGCGCGGTGATCAATCAGAATTTTCTGGTTGGCGTGTTGTTTATTGTCGGGGGATTGGTTGCGGCCGCTTTCGGGTACATTCATCCCATTGTGGCAGCCATTCTCCACAACGCAGGTTCACTAATCGTTGTCTTTAACAGCGCGCGTCTCGTCCGTTACGGCGAAGAACTGGAACCGATGCAGACGGCCAGTGACAAACCAGAAGAACCAGGCCATGGCCAAAAGCCCGGCGCGGCATCGCAACTAACACCCAAGATCGCGTAACCTGACTGTGCGATTCGAGGCAAACTTTTCTGATGAACGATGCAGGACAGCGCGTTGTAACGGAGACTTTCAGTCTGCCGTATTGGCGATTTGCAACCGGCATACCGTCCGCACTTTCCAGGCTGTTCGAACGTGCGGGCGGTCCGCAGAATACAATTCTTCCAAGTAGCCAGGTGAATGCTGCCCCTCTCCCCACCCGATGGGGCGAGGGAAAAGACCCGGGCGTTGGGCGCGTTCGTCCGTCAGGCATCGACCATCGCAAATGCTCGATTCCCTCGCCCCATCGGATGGGGAGAGGGCTAGGGAGAGGCGCGATGCAACTGTCAGCTGCTGCATTCCGTCTCGGAACGGTGACTGATTGGCTGCGATACAGCAGACTGAAAGTTTGCGCTACGCCACACACGGGACACTTGTCCTACGCGCAGGTTCCTGAAACAAGGTCAGAGCAGTGGTGTTCACCTGCGGCTTTCCCCCCGTCCGACGGGGAGAGGGAGCATTTTGTGCAAACTGGTCGGCAATCAACTAATAGGGGTGCCCGACCTGTATTGTTCCCTTTTCTCCATCGGATCGGGGGAGGGCCAAGGTGAATGATAACTGAGGACTACATATGACCGTTGCCACTTTGGAAAAACCGCAACCGGCCGTTTCGAGCACGCGCTCGGAAGACATCGTCGTCGCCGTTCGCGGACTCACGAAAATCTTTAAAGATTTTTGGGGCCGCCCCAAAGCTCGCGCCGTGGACAACGTTGATTTCGAAGTCCGGCGCGGCGAAGTCTTCGGCCTGTTGGGACCGAACGGCTCGGGCAAATCAACGACGGTCAAGATGCTGCTCGGATTGCTTTATCCGACTAAAGGCCACATCGAGGTGTTTCATCATTCACCGCGGCATGTGGCGACGAAATCGAGGATCGGTTATTTGCCCGAAGAGTCTTATTTGTACCGCTATTTGAACTCGAACGAGACGTTGGAGTTCTTCGGAAACTTGTTTGCTCTGCCATCCAATGAGCGCCATCAGCGTACCGAACAGCTCCTCACTATGGTGGGGCTGGACAAAGCGCGCCGCCGGCAAGTCGGTGAATTCTCCAAGGGCATGCAACGCCGCATCGGGCTGGCTCAAGCTTTGATCAATGATCCCGATCTTGTCATTCTGGACGAGCCAACGGCCGGGCTTGACCCGATTGGCTGTCGCGAAGTGAAAGACTTGATTGTCGCGCTGGCCAGGCGAGGGAAAACGGTGATTTTGAGCAGTCACCTCCTGGCGGATGTGGAGGATGTTTGCGACCGCGTCGTCATTTATTACGGCGGCCGAGTCCAAGCCATGGGGACGTTAAAGGAACTTTTGGCGAAACCCGACGCCATGCGGATCACGACGCCTTTGCTGCCACGGCAAACAATCGAACGCGTTCTCGAGATCATCCGGAAGGACGCGGCGGAAGATAATGTTCGCATCGACACGCCGACTCAGAACTTGGAAAGCTATTTTCTCGGCGTCGTGCAGAAAGCCAAGCAAACCGAAGCCGAAACTTCCGGCGCGACTTCAGGAAATCGCGTCGCCGCCTATTTGCGCGGAGATGCGGATGCGCCAGCAACGCCGCAGACGGAAAAGATTCTGGAACGATTGGCGGCGCCGGTGGTCGAGACGCGCCCTGCTCCTAACGTCGTCGCTACGCAGCCTGCCGAAAGCGTCGCTCACAAAAAGCTCGATGCGCTGACAAAAGCGCATGAAGTCGCGGCGCCAGGACAGACAGTGACCACACCGGAAAAAGCTGCCGACTTGGAGAAAGCCAACGAGCAACTTGCGTCGCTCACGGGCAAACCGAAATCGTAAGAATATGTTGCGCCAGGCACCCCTCTCCCTAACCCTCTCCCTAACCCTCTCCCTAACCCTCTCCCCATCCGATGGGGAGAGGGAATTATCCATTTGTGAGCGAGTCCGCAGCGGGCAATTCTTTTCCCTCTCCCCATCGGATGGGGAGAGGGTTAGGGAGAGGGGTGCCTAGTGCAACGCTTACTGGCCATCGCTTGGTTAACGCTGAAAGCTGCATTTCGCTTTCGGCTGGTCATGGTTCTCTCGGTGGTGCTGATTGGTGGCGTTGTTCTTTTGCCGTTAGTCATCAAGGATGACGGAACGGCGCGCGGGTTCACTCAGATTCTTCTCACTTACACACTAACCTTGATCACGGCTCTCCTTGGGTTTGCCACGTTATGGCTCGCGTGCGGCACGCTGGCGCGCGACGTCGAGGAAGCGCAAATTCAGATGGTGGCCGTCAAGCCGGTCGCACGCTGGCAAATCTGGTTGGGCAAATGGCTCGGCATTTTGGCCCTGGACGCCTTCTTGTTGGCGTTGTCTGCCGGCGCGGTTTTCTTCCTGATGCAATGGCGCGCGCGCAATTTGCCGCCGGCGCAACAAACTATTTTGCGCAACGAAGTGATGGTTGCGCGCGCTTCGGCCAAAGAGCCAGTGCCCGATCTCACTCCGGCCGTTGAACAGGAATTGAAGCGGCGTCTTGCGGCCAACCCGGACGTGACCGTTACCGACTTCGACTTCATGCGAAAGCAAATTCTCGAACAGCTCAAAGCCAGTTCGCAGATTGTTCCTCCCGACCACCGGCGCGAGTGGAAGATCGACCTCGGTGCGTCCCACACCGCTCTGCGCGATCAGCCGCTTTACCTGCGCACAAAGTTCAACATCGCAGAATACGCTACCGGGCGAACCTACTTGGGCGAATGGCGGGTCGGTGAGTTCAACTCGCCGCTTCAGTATCAAACGAACATGAGCCTGGCTGCGGAGACGTTTCATGAGTTTGTCGTCCCGCCAAATTTGATCAATGCCGATGGCACGGTTACGATCAATTTTATCAACCGCAACGAAACGGCGCTGCTCTTTCCGCTTGAGGACGGGATGGAGGTTTTGTATCGCGAAAGCGGTTTCGGCCTGAACTTTGCCCGAGGCGTGATCATTATCTTTTTTTGGCTGGCTTTGCTGGCGGCACTTGGATTGGCGGCGGCCAGTTTCCTTTCGTTTCCGGTGGCCGCATTCCTGGCTTTGGGCGTTCTCATTATCGGCCTTTCGAGTGGAATCATCTCGCTAGTGCTCGAACAAGGCACCGTGTTCGAGGTGAATCACGAAACCGGCGTCGCGGACAAGCCAGCGATTTTGGATTACGTGGCGTTGCCATTCTTTCGGGTCTTGCTTCATCTGATTAATATGGTTCGCGGCTATTCGCCGATCGATTTCCTGAGCAGCGGACGAAGCATCACCTGGGGTCAGCTCGGACTGGCTTTCACGCAAATCTGTCTAATCCTCAGCGGTGTCCTCGCTGCGATCGGAATGTTCATTTTTACCCGGCGTGAATTAGCCTCCGCGCAAGGAAACCATTAGCAAAATGCAAGAGACGCCTCTCTCTCTGAACCTGTGTCGTAGGACGGGCGTCTCGCCTGTCCAGCATTTGCGTGCACCAAAAGCAGGACAGGCGGGACGCGCTGTCCTGCCAAACCGTTCATGGATGCAATGCGCGAAAATGTGTTTCGGAGAAGTTCTCGCCCCATCGGATGGGGAGAGGGCCATATGATCGCTCGATTCCAAAAGCCATTGCTAGCGAGTCTCGCGGTTGTGCTGCTCTGCGTCGCCGGATTGACGCAACAGCACCTGAATCGTCAGCGCGAGACGATGGGATTGACACGCATGGACCCGCTCGAGAATGCCCCGCCGGTCCTTGCTTTCACGACAGTCGCGTTGGGCGGATTCCGCGGATTGATCGCCAATGCTCTGTGGGTTCGGTTGGGCGATCTACAGGAACAGGATAAATACTTCGAGATGGTGCAGTTGGCCGATTGGATCACCAAGCTGCAACCGCATTTCGCCACGATTTGGGTGCATCTCGCCTGGAACATGTCGTACAACATCTCGATCAAGTTCAACGATCCGGCGGACCGTTGGCCTTGGGTCCGGCGCGGGATCGAATTGTTGCGCGATGATGGATTGCGTTACAACCCAAACGAACCGCTCATTTACCGCGAACTCGCCTGGCACTTCCAACATAAGCTCGGCGCCAACCTCGATGATGCCCACAATTATTACAAGTTCGTCTGGGCTGAAGAAATGGCCAAGGTCCTTGGCAACAGCCGCCCGAACTTCGAAGAGTTGCTGAATCCGCAAAGCGAAGACGCGAAACAGCGGGTCCAATTGCTCCGCCAGAAATATAAAATGGACCCGCAATGGATGAAGGAAGTGGATGACCGCTACGGCCCGTTGGAATGGCGTTTGCCCGAGACGCACGCGATTTATTGGGCGATTGTGGGACTGGAGAAAACTAGAGGTATCGAACTCAAGAAAGAAGATTTGATTACCTTGCGGCGTGTCATCTTCCAATCGATGCAGCTTGCTTTTCACCGTGGACGCCTCGTGTATCCAGTAAAGTCTCAGAAGGAATTCATGTATGCGCCGAACTTGGAGATCATTCCGCGCACGAACAAAGCTTATGAAGAAATGATCGAGGAGGAGCCTGACAGACGGGAACATCTCGGCACGGCCCACAAGAATTTCCTGAAGACAGCCGTCTATTTCCTTTACATGTACAACCGCCTCACTCAAGCCGGAGAGTGGCTGAAGCATGTGCGTGAAAAATATCCAGGTTCCGTTCCGCCAAACCAAACCCTTGACGAATATGCGCTGGAGCGCGTCACTGAAGACGCGGGTGAAACAAGCCATGACAAAGTCAAAGGCATCCTCGAAAGCGCATTGAGCAGCGCCTATTTTTACCTGGCGATTGATGAGGATGAGCAAGCCGCGGGCTATGAACGTCTAGCGCGAACCGTTTGGAACCACTTTCAAGGTGCAATTGGGGCCGTTTCGACAAATCGCGTTGGCCTTCCTCCCTTGACCCAGATCAAGCATGAAATTCGTGAGCAAATTTTTGATCCGGCCAGCGGCGTCGACCCTCAAATCCAAAATCAACTTCGGACCAAGCTTGGTCTCCCGGCGGCTGCGCCCGCCCCTGCCGGGACAAATCAGCCACCATCCACGGTTACTCCAACGAACGCTGCTCCGGCAAGTCCCGTGAAACCAAAATAGTTTAGTTTAGCCATCGAGCTCCTTCAGCAACGCCTCCAGCTGACGCTTGCGCGGGAAGTTTTTCTGCCGCCACCTGCGAACCCCCCACCTGAACAACTCCAAGCAGAGCAACACGCCGATCAGGACAGTCCAGTCGGCAAATCCATTTCGCTGTAGGACACGGGCAGCGGCTTGCTCCTGGCGCGCCAGGAAACGACGTCGTTCACGCCGTAGAACGTGAATGTGATCGCGCCTCCGTTGGGGCAACTCGTGGTATTTGTGTTCCTGCCTTTCACACCCCATCGGTCAACCTAACGCCGAGCCGAAGCAGCTTGTTCGCATCAGCGGCTGACTTCGCCTCGGCATAAATCCGGAGAATCGGCTCCGTCCCGGACCCACGCAACATCAGCCACGAACCGTCCTCGGCCAGGAATTTGACGCCATCGTACGACTTGATCTGTGCGATGGGCGATTTCAATAACCTCGAGGGAGGATGCTTCACGCAGAAATCCATCAGCGTGCCACGCTTTTCCAAAGGAAAACGAGTGTCGATACGCGCGTAATGATGAGGCCCGAACTCCTTGACCAACCGCCCCAGCAGCTTGCTCAGCGGCAGTCGCTCGGTTGCCAACATTTCCAGCAACATCAAACCTGCCAGAATCCCATCGCGCTCCGGAATGTGCCCAGGAAAACCGATCCCGCCGCTTTCTTCGAAGCCCAACAACACGTCACCCTTCAACATTTCCGCGCAAATGTATTTGAAGCCGACCCCTGTCTCAACCAGCTCCAACGCGTGCGCGGCGCATATTTTGTCCACCATCGACGTCGTCGTAAGCGCTTTGACCACTCGGCCACGATTCCTGCGGTTCACAATAAAATGATGCAGCAGCAAGCAGATCAATTGATGCGTCGAAAGCGGGTTTCCGCGTCCATCCATCCCGCCGATTCGATCGGCGTCACCGTCGGTCACCAGACAGATATCATGCGGATGCTTTTTCAGAAACGCGGCGCTCGGACCGTAATTTCGGGCAATTGGTTCCGGGTTGAGGCCTCCGAACAACGGATCGTGCGCCGCGTTCAAGGTGGTGACTCGGCACTGTGTGCCTGCGAGCAGTTCGTCGAAACAACCCGCGCCAACTCCGAACAACGCGTCATGGGCGAAGTGAAGTTTCGACTTAGCGATCAGGCGGAAGTCCACCAATCGGCTAACCGCCCGGTAGTGCGGAACGCGCAGATTGCGAATGGCAATTCTTTTGGCTCCGATGCCGTCGCTGAAATTCAGCGACTTCACAGGCTCGTGATCCAGGGCCGCTTCGACCGCCTGGCAGATCGCCGGTTCCGCCGAGCCACCGTAGAATGCTTTGAGTTTGAAACCGTTAAACGCCGGTGGATTATGGCTGGCCGTGATCATCACGCCCCCCGCAGCCCGCAACTCTCTAACGGCGAGCGAGACCGCTGGCGTGGGAGTGGGCTCATGGGTCAAAGTTACCGTGAAGCCGTTGCCGGCGAAGATTTGAGCCGTTCGTTGGGCGAACTGATCGGACAAAAAGCGCCGATCATACCCGACAATCACCTTTGGCTCAGTGTTTGGAGCCGGGTTCGATTTCCAGTGAGTCGCCGCCGCTTGAGCAACGCGTTCCAGATTATGGAAGGTAAAATCCTCGGCCATGATCGCTCTCCACCCGTCCGTCCCAAATTTGATCTGACTCATACGCCGAGAGTCAGCTTCTCCGCAAAAGGATGCCCGCGACAAGCCCTACGGCAAACGCCAGGCCGATCGATTCGTAAGCATGCCGGCGAACTACGCGGTCTGCCGCCGCGGCAGCGGATTGAATGTTTTCTTCCAGCCTCTGGCAGGTGTCTTTGGCCACGACAAGCGCGCCGGCCAATTTGGCCCGGGCTTCTCGCGTTTTCTCCTCAACGTCGGCGGCGGTGGCTTTGATTAATTCCTCGGCATCCTGCATAACGACTTTCACATCGCGTATCAGTTTTTCGGCTGTGGTGGCTTGCATAAAACTCCTATTTTCCCCGTTCGACAAAATTCTATTTTCTCGGGGCATTTAATCTCTTCATTTTCCGCTGCGTGTCAATTGAGTGAGACAGAGCGCCTCGCCTGCCACAATAGCATCTCAACGTCTGGACACGCGAGACGCACGGTCGTACCAGAGGGTATGCTTGCGGGCTCACTTCGAACTCGCCTGCGCGGTGACGATGGATTTCATTTTCTTGACCGCCGCTTTCATATTGCGCTGACCGAAAAGGCAAGTGCCGCTGACAAACGTATCGGCGCCAGCTCGAGCGCATTCGGCCGCCGTGGCAAAATTGATCCCGCCATCGACTTCGACACGGTATGGCAGCTTTTTCTGTCGCCGCCAGGCGTTGGCTTGCTGAATCTTCGGCAACGTCTCCTCGATGAACGATTGGCCGCCAAATCCAGGATTGACCGTCATCACGAGCAGCAAATCGATTTGAGTCAAATAGGGCTGAACCGTTGAAATGGCAGTGGGTGGATTGATGGCTAGACCAACCTTCTTTCCCAGTGATTTAATCTTCCATAACAACGACGAAACCTTGTCTCCCAGTTCCACATGCACGGTGATTGAGTTGGCCCCGGCCTTGGCAAAAGGGTCTAGTAGAATTTCGGGTCGCGAACACATCAGATGAACGTCGAAGAAGACTCGCAGCATTGGCCGGAGCGTCTGAACAAGCGCGGGCCCGAATGAAATATTCGGGACGAAGTGCCCGTCCATAATGTCCAAATGCAGCCACTCGCCCCCGGCCCGCTCTGCTCGTTGTGCTTCCTGCGCAAATCGGCCGGGATTAGCCGCGAGCAGCGAAGGAGCAATAATCATGGCGCGAGGCTAATGATTCGCGCTGGAGAGTCAATGTCTCGTGAACGTGTGAACGGATTTTGGCGCAAAAACGAGCAGGAAACGCAGCGTTCACGCTGGAGACCGTCCGCACAAGTGCGAACCATTCCAAAACTTGGGTGAGCCCCGGGCCTTTTCACGGTTCTGCAGCGTAAACGCTGCGCGCCTGTCTGTCTTGCGGCGCAATTGGGCCGGCGGGCGAGAACGCCTAATCCCTTCTAAATCACGCGGCAGCGGGTGCCGGTGAGCCCAATCCTGGCAAGTGAGGCGGCGCGGGTTTTGGCACTTCTGGAAGTGGAGTCGCAGCCATAGCGCCGCTGGGCGGTTCGGTCTTCGGTGACGGCGGAGGAGGGGTGAATTTTCCGGTCCGGACGATTTCTTCCACCTGACTTCCATCCAAGGTTTCGTATTCGAGCAATGACTGGGCAATGATTTCCAGCTTGTCGCGATGCGTATCGATGATGTCTTTCGCAACTTTGTACCCTTCATCGATAATGCGCTTCACTTCCGCGTCAATGTCTTGGGCAATATGTTCGCTGTAATCCTTGGACCGCATCATTTCTCGTCCTAGGAACACATATTCATTGTTATCACCATACTGTACCATGCCCAATTTCTCGCTCATGCCGAAGTGGCAAACCATGGCGCGAGCTAACTGCGTGGCCTGTTGAATATCGCCGGCCGCGCCTGTCGAGATATCGCCCGAAACAATCTCCTCGGCAATGCGTCCCGCCATCGTCATCGCGATCATGTCGAGCATTTCTTTGCGGCGCCGGTTCAGGATGTCTTGCTTGGGCAGCGACATCGTTGCGCCAAGCGCTTGCCCGCGCGGAATAATCGTCACTTTGTGCAATGGATGTGTGTGCTGCAACATCACATTGACGAGCGCATGGCCAGCTTCATGCCACGCTGTGAACTTCTTTTCTTCGTCAGTCATGGCCAAGCTGCGTCGTTCGCGACCCCATCGCACTTTGTCGCGTGCCTCTTCCAGTTCAAGCATGCCGATCGCCTTTTTGCTGGTCCGAGCCGCAAGCAATGCGGCCTCATTCAGCAAATTCGCGAGTTCGGCCCCAGAATAACCCGGCGTGCCGCGCGCAATCACAGTCAGGTCCACAGTCGGGTCCAATTTCACGTTCTTGGCGTGCACTTTGAGAATCGCTTCGCGACCGCGCACGTCCGGGAGATTTACCGTGATTTGGCGATCAAATCGCCCGGGCCGCAAGAGTGCCGGATCCAAAACATCCGGCCGGTTCGTGGCCGCAATGATGATGATTCCCTCCTGCGTATCGAAGCCATCCATTTCGACGAGCAACGCATTCAGCGTTTGTTCGCGCTCGTCGTTGCCGCCGCCCAGCCCATGGCCTCGGCTGCGGCCGACCGCGTCGATCTCATCAATGAAAATCAAACAAGGCGTATTCTTGCGGGCTTGCTCGAACATATCGCGGACGCGGCTCGCGCCAACGCCGACGAACATTTCCACGAAATCCGAGCCGCTGATGCTGAAGAAAGCCGCGTCGGCCTCGCCAGCAATCGCCTTCGCCAAGAGCGTCTTTCCCGTCCCGGGGGCGCCAATCATGAGAATTCCTTTCGGAATGCGGCCGCCCAATTTCTGAAATTTTTTGGGATCTTTCAGGAACTCGACCAATTCAGAGACTTCTTCCTTGGCCTCATCCACGCCGGCGACATCTTTGAAGGTAGTTCGATTCTTCTCCTTGCTCAGCATCCGAGCCTTGCTCTTGCCAAAACTCAATGCTCCTTTGCCCGCCATTTTGATCTGGCGAATGAAGAAAAAGTAAATCAGAAAAGCCACGAAAAGGACGGGCAAGATCGTGATAAACAAATTGACGAGGAAGGTGTTAGGTTCCTCCGGCTTAAATCCCGCATCCAATAATTGGTCTCGGAGTTTTTCACTGAGAAAAGTTTTATGTTTGAAAGGAACGGGATCGCCGGTTTTGCCGTCTGCCCCGTATTCCATGTATTTGCCCATCACTTCTTGCAGGACGGATGACTGAGGGTTGTACCGAATCGTTCCCTCGCGAATCTCTCCGTTCTTTGGGTCCAGGTACTTGAGGAGTTCTGTGCGTGAAATTTCCCGGTACTTCGACTCTTTTCCATTGTGGAAAATCATCAGCAATGGAATTGAGCCGAGAATGAGTATCCACAGCAGCCAATTGCGCGGTGGCACTCTAAGTTCTCCGTTCTTACGTTCGTTACGGCCTGTATTTTTGTTCTCGTCAGCCATTGCAGTCCTAGAATTCGCGTCAAACTAACACCTTGCACCAAACGGCGCAACCGCCGAGTTGAGCCAAAGAGTCAAAAATGCACAGAATCAGTCACGCCGCCACGTCCATTTCAACCTTCTCACCGTATCATCGCTAACCTTGAACCGTGCCGAGATGCGAAGCCCTTCAACCCAGAAAATCTCCCCCAGTGAGGTTGTCGCCACGACAACTTGATGGCGGCGTTCGCGAGCGATTTTCTGGTTCGTAAAGATATCTTGGAGCTTCACCGGCGCAGCCATTCCGATGGGTTGGTACCGATCTCCACGCTGCCAGTGGCGCAAGACAATACTCGGTCCTACCTTCGCCGCGTCGAAGTACTCGCACTCGGAAATTGGTTCAAGGACGCGCGGCGGCGTTTGCCGCTCCTCAAGCTTCCAACTAATGACGAGCCCACCAAAGACGGTGCGCCCATCGCGTGGTGAAACGTCCAACAATGATCGTTCGGTATTGAATGTGGTCGAAAGCGCCAAGCGCGATTGTAGATTTCCCTTGGCATTGCGCCAGATGCCCAGCTTCGGATTGACCATCACCACCTGGCCGGGGCGACAACGCAGTTTTTCAATCAGATCAAACTCGGGGGCAATGTTGAGCCTTAGTAATTCCAGTCGCATCCATTGTCTCTGGACAGCAACGTGAAGCTGGTCAAAGGGCAAATCATTCTGGCGATGCTCCCAATGCCGCGCCGTTTGCTTGATGCAGTCCGACTGAGCGCCAATAATTTCCATGAGGCGCAGTGTTGTCGTGACTAAAGCCGGCTGAAATTTTTGGCGAAGCATCGGCAATAATTCGTGCCGAATACGGTTGCGTTCGATTTGGAGTTGGGCGTTGGTGGCATCGGGACGGAATTCGATCCCTTCCCTTTTCGCGTAATCTTCCAATTCCTGCCTTCGAACGTGCAGGAAAGGCCGGGCTAACTGAACGTTTGCATTGGACGGAGAAGGATTCGTCCAGCGCATTCCTGTCAATCCTTCGCCACCCGTCCCCCGCAATAATCGCAGAAAGAACAACTCGACCTGATCATCGGCATGATGAGCCAAGGCGATGGTGCGGATGCCGAGCATACTCGCCGCTCGGGCCAGGAAATCGTGTCGAAGCTGGCGCCCGGCCATCTCGATGGATAGTTTCTGTTTTCGCGCGAATTGTTTAACATCCGCGCTGTCGCTAACGAACTTCAGCCCGCGTCGCGCCGTTGTTTGTTTCACGAACTCCGCATCTCGATCGCTGCAAGTTCCCCGCAATTGATGGTTGAAGTGCGCCACCGCCGGCATCCAGCCGTACTTGTCGGCTAGCCGATGCAGCACATGAAGAAGCACCATGGAATCGAGACCGCCCGAGACCGCGACGAGAACGAATTGGTGTGGCTCGAAGAGATGGTGCGCTGAGATCGCCTGTTCGACTTTAGACACCAACTCACTCACTCCGGGAGGTTAGAGTCGAGCGCTGGAGCCAGCAAGCTATCTGTGTCGCTTCACTTTTGTGACTGGCTGATCAGGATGGGCAGGGTTCGGGATAAGACGCCGGTTAGCGCGGTCCACCAACAAATCCAGTTTTTCCAAAACGGTCTGCCCGATGAGGACTTCGTCGCCCGGAACAAGAGCTTCGTCCAGCGTGTCACGTCCCAATAGATCAACGACGATCGGTTCAGTAATACCAACAGAATCCTTGCGGCCATCGGCATATTCAGCAACCCGTTGTCCACGAATTTCCAATCCGAGTTTTTCGACCACTGCAGGAGGCACCACTGTTCGAACTGCTTCCGTATCAACGAGCGCTTCTGCTTCGTACGTTCTAACCTCGGATCGAGAAAGCTGTTTGCGACGATGCAACATTTCGTCCAGCGCACTGGTTAGCCTGACTGTCACACGGACTTCACCCATATCCCGATCCTTCGTTGTTGACGGCCAAAAAATCTGCATAAAGCAAGGTGCAGCGTGGTTCGTTGAGCGGTCAATGTCGCTTATCGAGGGAATCGAGAGAATTCGCGTCTTGATCTTAACCGAAAGAAGGGTCTGACTGTGATACGCCTGCGAAATCAGGATTGTTGGTTTGCCTGTCTCAAACACACTCCAGACGTTCAAACTTCCGGCCCAACACCGGCGCGCTATCCGTCTTCAGCCACCTTTCGAGAATCCCCGCGTAAACCGACCGGAAATCCGTCGTGAATTTCAAGTCGCCATTTGCCAAATCCGCGGGGTCAAGGCTCGGCTGCTTCCCAAGCAAACCTGCTTTGACTTTGTCGCCGAGCACGAATAGCGGCGCGGCCGCCCCATGATCCGTTCCTCCATTGGCGTTTTCGGCGACACGACGTCCGAATTCGCTGAATGTCATCATGAGAACCCGTTGGAAGTTTCCTTGGGCCTTGAGGTCGGAAATGAAGGCTTTGACTGAATCGCCCAAATCTTTCAATAGCCGCTCGTGAGCGCCTACCTGGTTGGTGTGAGTATCGTATCCACCTTGAGAGACATAGAAAATTCGCGTGGGCAAGCCGCCGCCAATCAAACGCGCTACCAGCTTCAGTGAATTTGCCAATGGCGAAACCGGGTAGGTGGCTTTGTTGGCAACGCTTCGGCTGAGGCCCAATATTTTATCGGAACTGACTTGAGCGTCCAACGCCACGCGCTCGAGGTAATCGAGTGGGGATCCACCAACGGAGGCGCGACCCGTGAGCGATCCAATGCTGGCGCCGGCGTTTACGCTGCTGGCGCCATCCATTTCGAGGGGCGCAGCCGGGCGATTGAGCTTGCGGAAAAACGGTTCGCTCGCGGCCGTTTCCCCTTCTTCCGGTTGATCGGAGGAAGCAAATCGGTAGTTTTCCGGATTGTCCAGACTGACTCCAACCGGTTTGGAACTGGCAAAGGCCTGCGGCGTTTGACGGCCGATATTGACCCCGACTGTGGGCTCCGCTCCTTTGCAGGCGCTGTCGAAGTAGCGTCCAATCCATCCATGTTTCTCGAACTTGTTCGCGTCGCTCGCCGTTTGCCAGATTTCGGTGGACCGAAAGTGAGACCGGTTCGGATTTGGGTAACCGACACCTTGAATGATCGAAAGATGGCCGGAATCAAAAAGGTCCTTAAACGCGCTGAGCCCCGGGTGAAAGCCGAGTTCGTCGTTCAATTTCAGCACCGTGTTCACAGGCAAACCGAGCCTGGGACGCGCCCGGAAATAATGGTCGTTCGCAAATGGAACAAGCGTATTCAAGCCGTCGTTGCCTCCGGCCATTTGAAGCACGACTAGAATTTCTGAATCCCGTCCGGTCGCGCTTGGCGTCGCGCTGTCGACGGCCTGCGCGTGCAAGGCGGAAAATGTCTGTGCCAGAAACGAAGGAACCGTCCAGGCAAGAGAAGCGCCCAAAACCGAGGTCTGCAAAAATTCACGGCGTGTTTTCAATTCGATTCGTTGTTTCATAATAATCAATCGTGGTTAGCTTGCTGTGCGGCCAATGCCTTGCCTGTCTCGACTGGCGCTAAGTCAATTGGAATTCCGGCGTAGACATCAACAGTCGAATAGCGTGCAGAATATCCGAGTCATCCAAGTCGCCCTGCGCGTCCAGGTAATCGCGCAGCGCTTTCTCCTGCTTGTCTCTGAGCTTAGCCTGCAAGAGGCGCTCTTCGAGGGCTCGGATCAAGGCATCTTTATTGCGGCGCTGATCCTCGGTAAGGATGCGATCTATCGAGAGACCAGCAATTCGCCTGACGTTATTAAAGCGCGGCCGCCGCATCGCGCCATTCGGCCCGCCCGGTCCCATCGCAACCAGATTTTCCCCAGTAACCAGCAGGGCCGCCAGGTTGTACCGGTTCAACAGATTATTCGTCGTAATCCAGGCCAGGCCCCCATCCCATCCTTTCACATTTGGGGGAGCGAACAAATCTTGTCCAAGCAATCGCAGCGCATTGCTTGAAAGCATGGGCGGCGGCAATTCTGCTTCCAGCATCCGCACACTGCTGACCAACCACTGCACGGGACTCTTCACTTGGCTGCGAATTACCGAGTCAGAGTAAAACGCTTCGCTTCGGAACATGGCTTTCAAGAGAGGCTTGAACTCGTTGCCGTTTTTCCGAAAAACCGAGGTGAAGTCGTCGATCAGACCCTGCGGAGCATTATCGCTGGCGAAGTAGCCCCACAACTTGGCCACAATGAAACGACCCGCTTGGGGATGTGCGACAATCTGCTCCAACACATCGTTCCCAGTTAGGAAACCGCTCCGGCCCAGAAAAGTTTTATTACCGCTGTCGTGGAGCCGGGGGCGATTGACATATTCTTGCGTGAAGCGGTCATAAGACCAGCCGGTTAATGCGCGAGCTGCTTCGGTCACGTCCTTCTCGGTATAATGCCCTTCACCCAACGCAAAAAGTTCCATCACTTCGCGCGCGAAATTCTCGTTCGGATGTTCTTTTCGGCTCTGGGCCTGATCCAGCCAAATCAACATGGCGGGGTCTTTGGAAATGGCCGTCAACATCGTCAGCCAA
Source organism: Verrucomicrobiota bacterium (assembly GCA_016871515.1). Lineage (GTDB taxonomy): Bacteria > Verrucomicrobiota > Verrucomicrobiia > Limisphaerales > SIBE01 > SIBE01. The sequence goes on along the minus strand of VHDE01000087.1, from coordinate 774 downwards.
TTGCCACTTGCATACCGTCGAAATGTCTCGTTCTGCAGCCACATTAAGTAAGCGTCCCGCACTTTCTGCATGCTGGTCGCGAAATGGCCGTGCCAAAAGAGAGCCAGTTTTTCCTGAAGCGGGCGCGGCCCGCCGGCCATGCGTTTTAGCCACCATTGGCGCAACTCGAAAATGCGTTCGCGCTGTCTCCGCTGTTCTTCGCGCTGCAGCTCCCGGCGTTGTTCCGCAGAAGCAGACCGAAGCTTTTGGAATCGTTCCACCCTTTCCGGATCGGGCTTAGCCCAATCCGGTCTGGCTGTTTCATCAGGAAACTGCTCGTACTCCACCAACTGATCCACCGCTTTGTCCAAGCCCAATTCAGCAAGCTTTCGGATCTCGTGCGGTGGCCCGCCAAAGCCAGCGCGGTTCAGGAGGTGTGCAGCGGTCGCGTGATTCCACTTAGATGCTGACAACGGATTTGACATACGTTGCGATAGACGCTCAAGGGTCGAACAAGGTTAAGTTAAGATCGAATTCGGGTGCAGTGCGGAAAGTGTTTGGCCGAAATCTCTCCCTTAACGTTAGCTATCCGCCCGGAGCATGTCCAGCTTTTAGTTGAAACTTTTTGGAGTGGCTCATTAAAAAACGCTTTTAAGATTTAAGGATGACTGATGGTTGCATGTTCGACTTCAATGTTGGCCACCCTGGCTTGGAGGTGCTCGTGGCCTTTGATGGTGCGAAAACTTTTCTCTCCATAAAGCAACACACTGGCCAGCCAGCGTTGGGCCAAACCCC
>VHDE01000086.1 GCA_016871515.1 Verrucomicrobiota bacterium | reverse complement strand
AACCTGGCCATCACGTCACGAATGTAGGGAGCGCAAAAGCCCTTGAGCAGTTGAGAGAATTTTTCATCGGCGCGAATTTATCTTCGAGCGATCTCCCTGGGCCAAGTCAATTCACGCGCGCCCCCCCAAAAGCGCCTTGCCTGGTCTGCCCCCGAATGGGACCCAGGCGCACGACCTTGTGAACTTTTGTTCGCACCCCGACACGAAGCGCGAATGGGCTTGCCATTCTGCAGAACGAAGACCGGGTTCGTGTGCGACGACGCTAAAATTCTCAAGGCTGCTGCCTCAACACTGGCAAGCACGAACGCCCGTGCCGTTTTTTACTGCGGGGCGACTCTCGCTTTGGGTTTGAACTTATAAGGCAGTGTTTCGGGCACGACCTTCACATCAGTCGTAAATTTGAACGGCGCAGGTTGTCCCTTTGGTGAGTAGGTCAATTCCACCATGTACGCCGTCCAACCTTTTTCCGGTTTGTCTGCTCTAGCGAGATAACTGCCGTCGGCCTGCGATTCAAGGTTGGCGCTCGTCCAGGCCTTGCCGATCGTTTCGAGGCGGAAATCGCGCGCCGATGGATTGGTCGCTTGCCAAAGTTTGACAGCGGTTGGTTTGTCCTGAGTTTCAACGCGCAGGCCGCCGCTTGGCTCGCTTTTCCAAGAGAAGCGCGGGAGCGGACTTTTGTTGAGCACCGCGTGATAACAAGCCACGAGCGTCTCCAAGGCGTCCGTGTCTTTCAGAGAATGATCGCCGTTCGGCACGTAGCGCAGATATTTGACCCCGCGCAGGTCGTGGAAATAAAACTGGCTTGAATCCGGGAGGAAGAACTGGTCGCCCGTGGCGTTGATGATAAATTTTGGCATCGTGAGGCGGTCGCGATACTCGTAAGGTTCCTCGATCTTCATCAAGTTCTTGTATTCCTTGGTCCCCTGCCAATCCATAATTCCCATGGCTTCATAGTCCCCGACCGCCGGGGCGTAAAATCCATAGGCTTCCCAGTGATGAATAAACGAAGGTTCCACGTTCAGACAGTCGATGACGAACGGGACAATGGCCGCAACCCGTTTATCGACCGCCGCCGTCGTCCAAGTCGTCCAACCGCGCTTGGAACCGCCCGCTACCACAAACGAATCGACCTTCATCTCGCCGCCATCCTTGGTTGCGCAGAAGGCCGTCACTGTGTCCATCGCACGGACCGCGCTTTTGGTCATGGGCAAGCGCGTGGGCCAGCGTTCGTCACCGGTGCGGAGGTACTTGTCCCAGCAATACGCGATCAAGGCATCTTCCGAACGTGTCTGACCATCGCCGGCGAAGATCAACGGTTGATTCGGAACCATGCGCAACTCAGTCACAACAGATTTCGTGGCGAGCGCCGTTCTGATCATATTGCCATCGGCATTCTTAGGGGCCGCCCTCCCGTTGCTTCCGCCGCCAATGAAGAGCAGCGCTGTCGAACTTGAAACACCGTCGGGTTTCGTGATGGTCATCCAATGTTTCCAAAGTGTGCGATTGACTTCGTTCGTGGTGAGCCACGACTGCGAAGTCATCTCGAGTATGTAGGTCGTGCAGCCGTTAGCCTGAACGGTATTGACCAATTTGTATGAGTAATTGGGGTCCGGTGCAGCCACGTATCGGTCGAGCGCCGTCGTGGGCGATTGAGCACTGGTGAGGCTGACTCCGAGAGCGAGCCACGACAGGCAGGCGGCAAAGCAGAATGGCTTGGTCATAATCGTCTAGTTTCGATTCGGTGCTGAGTCTTATGGCCGAAACCAATCCCTTAGGCAAGGCTCGTCTCGGCTCGGCTCAGGAATCTCAGCGGATGAAGAATGAATTCCTGCTCAATCTGTGCTGCCAGTCATTTGCGTGCGATTAGTTAGTTAGAACTGTCGGTAAGGGGACCGCAGCGTTCACGCGCGTTCACGCTGCAGAACAATCGCAAAGTCGAAAGCTTTCGAAAAGTTTCGAGCCGTCCCGCAGTTTCACGTTCTGCCGCGTGAACGCGGCGGTCCTCTCACCCACAGTTTTAGTCGCACCATTGTCGTTTCCAAAACTTCAGAGACTCTGCTATGGCAATTATCGCCACCATGAGATTGAATCGGCGTGGTTATGGCATCCTACGACGTCATCATTATCGGCGCCGGACACAATGGGCTCGTCACAGGGGCGTATCTTGCGCGTGCGGGGAAACGTGTGCTTGTGCTCGAACGCCGCGAAGTCATTGGCGGCGCCTGCGTGACCGAGGAAATTTGGCCGGGCTGCAAGGTCTCGACGGCCGCCTACGTTAACAGCCTCTTGCGCCCTGAAATCATCCGCGACCTTGAGCTTCGGCGGCATGGTTTCGAAATGCTGCCGCGCAATCCTTCTTCTTTCACGCCGTTTCCAGATGGACGTTATTTGCTGCTCGGGCCCGACGCGGAATTGAACCGTCGCGAAGTCAGCAAGTTTTCGACGCGCGACGCCGAGGCGCTGCCACGTTACGAGAAAATGCTCGAACGGGTGGCCGACTTCATTGAACCGATGCTGATGGAAACGCCGCCCGATCCATGGTCCGGGCGGATAAGCGATTACTTGCGATTGGGTGAGATGGCATGGCGTTTCGTCAAACTTGGCCGGGCTGGCGCCAATGCCATCGAAATTCTGACCGGCGCCGCGCGGCCCATTCTCGATCGCTGGTTCGAATCCGAGCAACTCAAAGTGACGCTGGCCACGGACGCGATCATTGGCGCGATGGCTTCGCCGTCCATGGCAGGCACCGCCTATGTGCTCTTTCACCATGTCATGGGCGAGTGCAACGGCGTCCGCGGCGTCTGGGGTTATGTCCGCGGCGGCATGGGCGGAATCAGTCACGCTTTGGCTTCGGCGGCCCGCGAACGTGGCACGGAGATACGCTGCAATGCATCAGTCCAGAAAATTCTCGTGAACGACGGGCGCGCTGTGGGAGTGGCGCTCAGCAACGGTGAAGAGATTCGTGCGTCCATTGTGGTTTCGAATGCGGACGCAAACGTGACGTTTCTCAGATTGCTCGACGCTCAGCAATTGCCTGCCGATTTCATCGAGTCGATTCGCGCTATCGACTACACAAGTGCGTCGCTGAAAATCAATGTGGCGCTCTCGGAGTTGCCGGACTTTATATCGTTGCCCGGGAGAAAACCCGGGCCGCAACATCGCGGAACAATTCACATCTGTCCCACATTTGATTACCTCGAACGCGCCTATGATGACGCCAAATATGGCCGTCCGTCGGAGTTGCCAGTTCTGGAGTGTACCATTCCGTCGGTGGTCGATCCTACGGTCGCGCCGCCCGGCCAACATTTGATGTCCATGTTTATCCAATATGCTCCGACGCACTTGCGCGGCGCGAATTGGGACGACGCGAAGGAGAAGTTTGCCGATCGTTGTTTCGATGTTCTGAGCGAGTACGCCCCCAATTTCCGTCAAGCTGTGATTCATCGCCAAGTGCTCTCGCCGCTGGATATGGAGCGGCGCTACGGGCTGACCGGAGGGAATATTTTTCAAGGAGCGATGCATTTGCATCGGCTGTTTTTTCTGCGCCCGGCGCCCGGCTATGCGAATTACCGCACGCCTATTGACGGTTTGTACATGTGCGGAGCAGCGACCCATCCGGGCGGCGGTGTCATGGGCGCGTGCGGCTACAACGCCGCGCGCGAGATTTTGAGACGGTAGCGCAGACATTCCTGTCTGCGCTACCCGCTTGACTCTGGCCTAGCGAGCACGATACTCGCCCCACCATGAACGACGGACTTTTTGATCTTAAAGGACGCGCTGCCTTGATTACAGGCGGCAGCAAAGGATTGGGCAAGGCGATGGCACGAGGTTTGGCCGCGGCAGGCGCCGACGTTCTTATCTGCAGCCGCCATGAGGATGAGCTTAGACAAGCCGCGAAAGAAATTGGTTCCGGTTTGAGTTCGAAAGTGGAATGGGCAGTGACCGATATGGGAGACCGCGCCGCCGTCCGAACCCTGGCGCAAACGGCGTTGGACCGTCTCGGACGTGTCGACATTCTGATTAATAATGCTGGAACAAATTGTCCGCAGCCGATCGATCAGATTCGCGACGAAGATTGGGACCGGTTAATGGAGTTGAATCTGAACAGCATCATGGTCCTGACGCGTGCATTGGTCCCGCAAATGAAAGAGCGGAAATGGGGCCGCATCATCCATATCTCGTCGATTCTTGGGCTCGGCGCGAAAGAAGCGCGCAATGCGTATTGTGCGACCAAAACTGCGCTGGTTGGTTTTGCACGCGCAACGGCTCTCGATCTCGGTCCATTCAACATTACCGTCAATTGTATTGCGCCGGGACCGTTTCTCACCGATCTGCCGAAAAGCATCCTTACCGAAGCCCAGAAAAAAGCATTTGCGGATCGGACGGCGCTTGGTCGTTGGGCGCAACCTGAAGAATTGGCGGGACCCGCGCTGCTGTTGGCCAGCGAGGCTGGAAGCTACATCACAGGCACAACGCTGCTGGTGGATGGCGGTGCGCTGTGCCGCGCGTTGTAGGCCGCTGTCTCCCGGCAAATCAAAACCACGACAAGTTCAACTTCACATCGGCGTTTTTCCAGACTTTCTGGAACTGACGGCGAACGTCCTCGGCGGCTTCGTTCTTGCCTTGGGCGCGGAGGCTTTGTTCCAGGCCGAATAATCCCCAGCCGTTGCGAGGCCAACGTTTCAGATCTTCGCGGAACGTTTGCTCCGCTCGGATCGCGTCACCCGATTGCAACAAGGCCGAGCCGAGCGTTGGTCGAACAGGCAGAGGCCAGCAGGCTGGCTCCATGCAGGGCAACGCATCTTCGGCAGCGACCGCCTTTTCAAGATGTCCTATCATGGCGCGCGCATCGCCCGAAGCGCCCGCCGCTTTTCCCGCCAACCAATGACCGGCCAGTTCGAGAAGGCTCACCGCCGGGAACTGCGGCGTGTCGAGTTTCTTCGCCTCGCCGCTTTGGATGAGCTTCGACACGATCCGGCGAACGTTCCTGCAGCGTGAACGCCGCGCTCCTTTTCTCAGCCTATCGATTAAAATAATTGGGGGGAACAGGCAGGCCGGAGCTTGCCTTCAGTGCGTGCAACCAAACAAGATTGTACGCGAGGTTAGCGACCATCAAATCACCTTCGTAATGGTCAATCGACGTCGCGCCGCGGAATAGTCCGTGGTGAAAGAGACGTTCGATAGCGAGGCGGGCGTAGCGATCGGCTTGCTGAAGGTGAGATGGCCGCCTTTGCAACGCATACAAATCGGCAAACAGGCCAATCACGCTGGCATAGACATGGGCACGGACGATTTCATGCGCAGGAGGAGGATCATTCTTCGCATAGTACTCTGCGAACTGTTCGGCCAGGTGAAGCGCGGCGGAATTCCCGGTGAGCCGGTGGAGAGCGAGGAGTAGCGCGGCGTTATCGGCCGTAAAGCCGCCGCCGTATCCATAACGGTAAGGTTCGCCATAATCTGGTTGCTCGGCTGGCCCATTCTTTACAGGAAAGCTTGCGAGAAACTTTCCTTCACCCGGCCGATGCGGCAAACGAAGGACAGCATCGGCATATTCGCGTCCCGTTCGCTGGCATTGCTGTTTGAGGTCGCCTTCGGATAACCGATCCGCTGATTCGAGCAGACTCACAGCCAGGCTCAGCGTCGATTCTACAGTAGCGGTTTGAGCCTGGCTGCCCCGTGTGTTGCTCGGCAGAATGCCTGTCTTAAGATCGCGAGCTTTCCAGTGATGCTCGATCATCTTCGATATCCAATGCGCAAACTTCGCGTCACCGGTTTTGGAATATGCGAAAGCCCATAAATGCATGTAGAACCCAGCGTGGCGCGGAAAATCCATGCCACCTAAACCTTTCGGCCGCGGTTCGGGCATCGGTTTGGCGAGTTCCGCATGGCGATCGAAATGAAACGAATCGAAATCGCTGATGTGGTTGATGAGGCCGCTGGCTTCGGCGCGCACCACTTGAGGATTCAACTGCCAGAGCCGTTCCCAGAATTCGGCCGGGATTCCGCCCAGAAACTCGTGCGTGGGATGTCCGGGCTTCTCCTGAAAGAATTCCCATTACGCGTGCTCGCCCCACGGAAATAAACCGGTCGGCTGAGGACAGTGCTCCAGAAAAAAGCGCAGATAATCATCGACAGCTCGACGATATTTTTCCTCGCCGCTTAATTGTGCTGTCAAATCGGCAGCACGCAGCAGCATGATGTCATGCATGAGATTGCCGCCGCGCAGAGAGCGATCGGAATAACGCTGGCCTTCAATGTTCGCGGGAATATCTTCGGGGATACGGCGCGATTCCATATCGAGCAGCGAAGCAAACATCGGACTGTGAACGCTGCCGTAGCGATCGGTCCGATCTCGAATCATCGTGTCGAGGAATGTGCGCACGTAAAAGAGATAGCCTTTCTTTGGGTCTAAGGTCGTGCCTGGGGCAACGTATTTCTCGCCCAAAGCCCGCCGGAGAACGAAGCGTTCGGAATCTTTCCCGTCCGGAATGATCGAATCTTTCAGAGCCACAGGCTCAGCGCCGTCTTACGCTCGATATGCCGCGATCTCGTGCAGCCACGGATAAGTATGGTCTTCGCGCCAGGTATCGCGAATGCGAATGCGGAGACGCGTTGTCTTCACCGGCCGAAAATCCACCGTCGTGCTGACGTTCGTGGTGCTGCGCACGACAGCGATTGGCGTCGCGCCGGCCCAGTTGGTGTTTGCCCAAGCATAAACTTCAAAATGTTTGAGCGCGAGACGATCTCGAAAAACAGTGGAGAGAAGCACGAGCCGCCGCACAGTCTGACGCGTTGGAAATTGAATAACGATGTTAGCGGGTTGAAACGTCAACGGATGCGCTTCGCCGACCCATTTCGTTTCTGGGTTGCCATCGATCGCGTTCTCGATCTTGAACTCGTCCCCGGGGGTGGCGTGCGAGGCAAAAATTTTTGCATCGCGTGCCAGATCAATCTTGCCGGCCGCCGTAGGTTCGGCGGAGCGGAGGTCCAAGCACGTGAGCAGGAGCAGCAGGAGCGTGAAACCAAGGCGTTTCATGGCCGCATTTCACGAACGATTCTGCAAAATGGCAGCCACGATTTCCGTCGCGCAAGCAGCCTGTCATAAGGAAGCCAAAGCTAGCGCGGTTGTGTGTCGGCATGTTTCAGTCAAGCGCTACTTCTTGGTGATGCGCTGTGAGTAACCTGTGGACGAGCGTGGATAAGATTTTTGCTCGTTTGCTTGAATTTTTTTTGCAGAAGTTCAGTTTCGTTCGCGCATGAGCAACCCAACGCTGCAAACCGAAAAAGTTTCGCGCCAGCAGGGCCGCCACTCTGAGGCCAATCTTGCCACCGCTCGTTTTCGCGAGCATTTCAAGCGCTCGCTCGTGTCATGTGTCAAACGCCGGTTTTCGGTCGAGGAATGTTTTGGAGCGATCTGGCAGGAGACACTCGATGAGGTGACTCTCTCCGACGGCGAACAGGCCGCACTCTATCCCGAACTCTTGGAATGGGCGCGGCAATGGAAACGATGAAGGTTATTCGCCCGTTATTGGCCAAGGTTGTTCACAAGTTTTGGCCAATGAATCAAAGATTCTGAGGCCGGCCGCGCCAGAAATTCGCATTCGAAGATTCTATGAATGACGCGCCAATCGATCTGGCGTTGCGGCACCTAAGCGAGACCCGAAACATTCTTGCGCTGTTGATCACTTCGTCAGAATCGTTTGACTATCCCAAAGCGAAAGAGGCACTAGGCAAGCTCCAACGAAAGATGAAGGAACTAGGTGATGCCCAAGCTGCCCTGGTGACTCTGTGGCAACCCGCAGACAACAACGTCATGCCAGTGCGCTTTCCAGAGCGAGGAGCCAGGGACTGACCCACAATTTCACTAAGGACGGCCGCGCGCGCGTTTGGTTCGCCTCGGACAGTTATTCACATGTCCCGATGTGAATAACCGAAGATCCCCGCTCCGGGTCAGGGAGCTCAGGCCAGACTCGAAGACATTTTCAAGTGTTCCCCCGATTGGCGGCGCGGGCCGGATTCTCTACGTTTTCCTTTGTTTAAGGAGGGAGATCGGTAGTTGGGTAATGGTACTCCCGCGCTCGACAGCCACGAGTGCGGGAGTTTTGCGTTAGAATGGCGGATTGAATTGAATGGAATGGATGCTTGAAACTCCCCGAGACATGTGCAGAAATCGTGGAGAGAAACTGGCCTTCTAACTAACTAGCGCATATGAGCGCTTCATGAAAGTGATGACGTGTCTCAATATCGGATGTCCGCTAGGCACGGGGATTTGGGGAAGGAGTCCCTTTGCGAGAGATCATTTGGCGGACTGAACCGCGCGAGAATTTGCGGCGCGTCTTTTACTACGGTTATCACAACGACGACCCGAAACAGATGTTTCGCAGTTCGCTCCCGATTGGCCGCGTTTTCGAAGATTTTCATGGTTTGCCGCCGGTCATTCTCTGTTACAAGCTCAACGGACAATGGCTTTCGCCCGAACGCGGCGGACCTGTGCGAATCGTGGTTCCGGAAGCTTACGGGTTCAAATGTATCAAGTGGCTCTCGCATGTGGTGCTCACTAATTTGGCGCATGCTAATGACACGTATGGCGACGCGAATAACGACATCGACAGCCCGCTCAAAACGTTCACGGCGACGCTCTTTGTGCCAAAGGAAATCAAACCGACGCAGCCCATTCGAGTCACGGGCTATGCTCAGGTCGGAATTTCAGGGTTGTCGAAGGTGCAGGTCTGGATTCAGCCTGAATCGCAGGAATGGCCAGTCGATGATCGCTACTTCACCAAAGCGCCGTGGGTGGACGCTCAAATCCTCGCGCCACCCAGAATTTGGGGCGGCAATCTTCCGGAGAATGCCATCCCGGAGAAAACACGCGGCATCGACGAACACGGCCGCCCGCGCATTTGGCCGATGCGATTGAGCAAGGTCCATTGGGCCGTGCTGTTGCCGGGATTGCCGGCTGGAGAATACACGCTTCGATCACGTACGATTGACGAGAAGGGAGATGCGCAGCCGATGCCTCGTCCCTTCCGCAAGTCTGGCCATGCAGAAATCGAGCAAGTAAGTCTGGTGGTCAAATAGGCAGTCTGCGCTGGAAAAGGGAACGTATCTCATACCGAAGAAAAGCAACGCCCGTCCTATACGGATCGGGCGCCACAGCGTTGCACAAACCTCCTTGGCTTAGACCTTAGACAAATGATTCGAAGGCCGATACCAGGGCTCCCACAGAGTTTGCATGAGGCTGCCTCCTATGTCGGCCTCCTTGAAAACAGAACATGACCACGTTTTCAGGTTCTCTCCGTTTCGTGCTTTGCGCTGTCTTTCGTGGTTAGAACTGCCGCCTTCGGTTTCGATCAGTGTTTAATCTGTTGATCGAATATCTCGCGGTAAAATCCGGCAGCGTGAATCAGTTCGTCGTGCGTTCCGCGCTCTACAATCCGGCCTTCCTTCAGGACAAGAATCTGGTCGGCGTGCTGCACGGTGGAGAAGCGGTGGGCGATGACAAATGTCGTGCGGCCCGCGCTGAGCCGTCGAAAGGCTTCCTGAATCAAACGTTCGGTTTGGGAATCGACGCTCGAGGTTGCGTCGTCCATGATGAGGATGCGCGGGTTCATGAGAAACGCCCGCGCGATAGCCACTCGTTGTTTCTGTCCGCCGCTCAAAGTAACACCGCGTTCACCAATAATAGTTTGGTAGCCGTTTTCTAACGCGCAGATAAACTCGTGCGCTTGAGCAGCGCGGGCGCTTTGTTCGATCTCCTCTTGACTCGCCTCGGGTTTTCCGTAAGCGATGTTGTCCGCGACCGACGCGCTGAACAGAAATGATTCCTGAAAGATAACGCCGACGCTTCGTCGCAATTGGCGAAGGTCCAGTTCGCGCACATCGATTCCTTCGACCAGGACGCGGCCGCTTGACACCTCGTAGAACCGCGGGATGAGGTTTGCCAAAGTGCTTTTGCCGGAGCCGGTGGGACCAACAATCGCGTAAGTCCGGCCCGGTTGCGCTACAAAACTCATTTCGGTCAATGACGCCTTGCCGTCGTGATAATGGAATGAAACATTCTCAAAAGCGACCGCTCCGGGGCCTGAAGGCAGATTGCGTTGGCCGCTCTTGATCGTTTGCGGTTCCTGAATGATTTCCATGATCCGTTCGGCGCTGGCGCCTGCATTTTGAATGATGTTCGTGAATTGCCCGACCATTCCGACGCGATGTCCAATTGCCATCACGTAGAAAACCACTTTCGCAAGATCGCCGATGAGCAAGTTTCCGCCGATCACTTCACGGCCGCCGAGCCAAAGGATCAGCGGCATCCCAATGCCAAAAATGAACTGGGCAAAAGGCACGCGCGCTGCCCAGAAGTTCACCGTTTCGAGAGCCGTGGAGACGAATGTGTCGCGTTTGCGCGTGAACTTGGCGATCTGTTCCGATTCTTTCCCGAAGGCTTTAACGACGCGAACGCCGGCGATGTTTTCCTGAATGACTGTCATCATGTCGCCGTGCAGATCGTGAACTTTCCGCCACCGCGGCTGGAGCGTCGCCGCATAGAATGCAATCAGAGTAATCGTTGGAATCATCGTGCCAACAGCGACAATGCCCAAGATCGGGCTGATGGCAAAAATCAGACTGACGGTCACCACCAGTGACACAACGATGTCGAGGCTCAGCAGCAGGCACGCAAAGAAAAAATCCTGCAAACGAGAGACATCTGAGGTCGAGCGTGAGATCAATTCACCCGTCTTCGATCTGTCGTGATAACCGAAGGAGAGGCGCTGGATCGCATCATAGATGGTGTTGCGAATATCACCGAGCGTCCGCTGGATCAACCGATTGCGCGCCGGGCCAAGGATGTAAGCGACGCCACCTCGAATCAGCACCAGCGATCCAAACAATTGCACGTAAACCCAAGGATCAAACGTCGCGCCCCACTCCGTATGCCACCGAAGATTTGTAATGATGCTGCCGATGATTTGCGGCAGCGTCATTTCGATCGCTATGATGACTAAGACGAGGAGAACGCAAAACGCCGCCTGTTGTGGATACTTTCCCAGAAAAGCGAGGATACCGAGAAGGTTGCGCGCCTTCGCTCGCGCCGAGACGGCGGATGAGTCAGACATGGCGTGACTCGATACGGTCAGGCGAATACATGCTCAAGAGTTTCAAAGCGGAGATACATTTGCTGAACGGCGCGGGATTTCCACAAAAAAGTTCGGGAGAGCGGCTGCTTTACGTCATTTGGTGCAGATGTTTCAATCCAGCGAAACCATTGCGTGAAAGCCGAACTCGAGAATCTGATCAGCAAGCTGCGCGAAGAGTTAACCCACTATGGGGAATTGTTGGCCTTATTGGAGCAACAACAGGACTTGATCGTCAGCCGCTCGGCCGAAGGGCTGCTCGAAAACCTGGGCGCTATTAATGCGCAGGTGCCTGTTGTCGCAGCCGCCCGGCAGCATCGCGATCAATTGCGCAAAGACCTGGCCGCGGCCATGGGCCAGGCCACCACCCTGTCCTTTCGGCACTTGCTTAAATTAGTGCCCCAAGAGTAGCAGCCCCTTTTAGAAGCGTTGCTTGAAGAGATTAACGACCTGTTGCTGCGCTCCCAGCAGCGCTTGCGGCAAAATCACCTGTTGTTGAGCCGTTCGCTGGATTTGATGCAGCAGATGATTTCCAGTCTGTTTCCCTCCAGCGGAGGACAGACCTACAACCAGATGGGCGCCGTCAAGTCGGCCGCTCTGCCGCAAAGCTCCCTCTGCGAAATGATTGTTTAGTTTAGTTAAGTTAAGTTAGTTCAAGTTTAGGCAAGCCAGGTCGGCCCGCCGCCGCGAAGGCTCGTGGCAAGCCCGCACTCTGGGATGGCTGGGATGGATGCGCATGGAATGAAAGAATCTCTGAGGGCATTGTTTTAGTGGGTCTGCCCGATGCAGAACAGGTGTTTGTCGGACCGTATAAACAATTGCTTTTGTGAAATCGCCATGGAGGCCTGACATTTTTCACCGATGGAATTTCGGGCAACGATCTTAAACTCTGAGCCAGCCGAAATGATAGTTGTCTCACCAGACTCCGAAAGAAAATAGATCTTGCGATCGGCATAAACGGGTGACGCGCAGTGGTTGCCACCAACCCGTTCTTCCCAGACAATCTCACCATTCGCACCTTGGTAACAGTGAGCGATGCCGCCGTCGGTGATCGCGTACAAATAAGGCTTCACGTAAAGCAACGAAGGTTGGGTCGGCGCGCCTTTGCGTTGCTCCCACGCGATATGTGTCGCCGTAACATCGCCTTTGCCATCGGTGCGCACAGTGCGAATCGTCGTCTTCTCGAACCCCGACGAGGTGAAAATCAAACCGCCCCCCATCGCAAAGCTTGGCGTTACTCCTTCGCCCTGGCTGAAAACGCTCCAGCGTCGTTCGCCCGTTTTCACGTCGAAGCCTTGGATCACATCGCCAGCCGGACTGATCAATTGGGCCATGCCATTTTCACGGAGAATATTCGGTGAAACGTGGGCAATGCGCGAAAGGCCGCGTTGGCCGGTCCAAACGGGCTTCCCGGTTTTCGCGTCTAAGGCGGCGATAAACGATTTGTCCCACGGAATCTGCCAACCTAAACGTTCCTCATCCGAGACTTTCGGATAAGCGCCCGGACTACCGATCACATTGCTTCCATCGCAGGGCATAATGAGCAAGTTCTCATGCAACAGCGGTGAAGCGCCAAGGCCATGCCGGCTGTAGAATTTTACATCGCGATTCGTCCAAAGAACGGAACCGTCCTTGCTCAACGCGGCGACACTGCCATCCCCAAACACGGCATAAACGTGTTCGCCATCAGTGACGGGAGTGGGCGTGGCGTAAGAGTTCTTGCCTTCCTTGCGGCGGGGAACTTGCTGAAAGACTTCCACATTCCAAAGTACCGCTCCGTTTTTGCGGTCGAGGCAAAGAACGCGACAAGAAGCGCCACTCTCGGTGGTGGTCGTAACAAACACGCGATCTCCCCAAACAATCGGCGACGACCAAGCCGCGCGGCAAAAGTTGTCTGAAGAGATTCGCAGGGGATTGGAGCGTTACCGAGTGGAAGGTAATGCTGAAGCACTGCGCAAGCTTCTCGCAAGCACGAGCGGCGCACTGGCGCTGCTGAACGATGCCACGGAGCCGGCGTCGACAGGTTTTCGAAATGAAGTTGCATCGGCGGGATTGGCCAGCACGAACATGCTTGTCCGCGAACTCCTGCAACGCTTGCTGCCTCACGATCAACGACGCCGCACGCTCGGCAGCGATTTTGATCCGCAAGCCGTCCTAACCCTCAAGGGTGACCAGGCGCGTGGAAAGGACCTTTTCCTAGGCGTGGCTCAATGTTCGCGATGCCATGTTTCCGGTGGGGTCGGCCGGGTGTTCGGTCCCGATTTGACGGATGTTGCGCGCAAATACAACCGCGCTCAGTTGCTTGAAGAAATCATGCATCCGTCAAAGCTGATCGCACCCGAGTACAAGACGGTTGCCGTGCTGTTGAACAACGAGTCCGAGTTGAGCGGTTTTGTTCTAAAACGCTCGGAGGCTGACCTTGTGTTGCGCGACGAGAATCTCGAGCGCCAGATCAAATTGGTGGATGTAAAATCGACGCGTTTGTCTGATCTTTCCGCGATGCCAGAAGGGTTGCTCGCGCCGTTGACGGCGCAAGAGGCAGCCGATTTGCTTGAATTTCTTTCGCTAAGCCCGGCGAAAAACTAAATCTGATCTGGTCAAAAAAATGGTCAAAAAGGCGCTTGACGTATGGCATTGATGCCATACTATAGCTGGCTATGAAGATGACCATGTACATAGATGATGACTTATTAAACAGAGTCATGGCTGCCACGGGCAGCACGAGCAAAACCAAGGCAATCGATTTGGCCTTAAGGGAAATGGATAGGAGGGCCGAATTAAAAAGGATTGCCACGGAAGGACTCGGCCTCAGTGCTGAGGAATTAAAGGGAGCATTCGATCCTGCGTCTGATCGGGACGCGACGCTTCGGTTAGCGGAAAAGCCTGTGACCTATGGCCGCAAGTCCCGTTCTCGCAGATAGCAGTTACTACATTCAGCTGTTGCGTGAGGGTCAGGACCCGTTGCGTGTTCTAGCCCTGACAGCGGTGACGCGCGACTTGGCGGTCTGTGGAATTATTTGCTGTGAAGTAGGCCGCGGGTTGCGGGAACGCCGCGTGCTCGAGAGATTTCAGGCATTTTGGAACGTGATGATTTACGTGCCGACGGACAATCGCCTTTGGCAGGACGTTGAGAAGACGCTCTGGCAACTGCACCGGGAAGGGATTGTTTTGCCGTTGACCGACGTGGTGATTGGCTGTTGTGCGCGGCGCATTGACGCTGTCGTCCTGGCGCACGATGGCTATTTCTCTCATATTCCTGGGCTTCGAACAACGGACCGCCTCGACCTATGACACTGGGCTTGGTTTCGGCGATTCTCCCTGAGATCAATTTGGATCAGCTCCTCGCTTTTGCAGCGGCGGAACGTTTTGCATGTGTTGAAGTGATGTGTTGGCCAGTCGGCAAAGCAGAACGCAAATATGCGGGCGTCACGCACATTGATGTGAGTGATTATACGCGCGCCCAATCGGACGAAACGCATGCGCTATGTGAAAAGCACGGCGTTAAGCTGAGCGCGCTTGGGTATTATCCAAATCCGCTCGATCCGAACGCCGCTGCCAGCAAGTTCGCTGTGGATCATCTGAAGAAAGTTATCAAGGCCTCCGCATTATTGGGCCTGGGCAGAGTCAATACATTTGTCGGCCGTGATTGGACCCAGAGCGTAGCCGAGAATTGGCCGCGGTTTTTGAAGGTTTGGAAACCTCTCGTCGCATTTGCGGAGAATCACGATGTCAAAGTCGGCATTGAGAATTGTCCGATGCTGTTTACGCGCGATGAATGGCCCGGCGGCAAGAACCTTGCGACGAGCCCCGCGATTTGGCGGCGGATGTTTGCGGACATTCCGAGCCAGCACTTTGGGCTTAATTTCGATCCGTCACACTTCGCATTGCAATTCATGAACCCGGTCAGCGCGTTGCGAGAGTTCAAAGACAAACTGTTTCACCTGCACGCCAAGGATGTGAAAATTGATCGAACACGGCTCAACGATGTCGGTGCTTTTGCGGAGCCTTTAAAATGGCACCGGCCACGTATTCCCGGCTATGGCGAAGTAGATTGGGCCGAGTTCATGGGCGCTTTGACGGAAATCCGGTATGACGGGCCTGTCTGCATCGAAGTGGAAGACGACACATTCGGCAAGACGCTCGCAGGCCGAAAACGAGCGCTCAAAGTGGCGCGCAACGTTCTCGCGCCATATTTTGTGTAAGGCTCGATTTGGAGATTCAATCATGAAGTGCACGCACGAACAACTGGCCAAAATGATCGACCATTCGCTGTTGCATCCGACGATGACGGATCGAGAGCTGGAAGACGGCTGCCGACTAGGGGCGAAATATGGAGTGGCTTCTGTTTGCATCAAGCCGTACGCCGTGCGCCGTGCGGTCGAGTTGCTCAAGGGAACAGGGGTGTTGGTTGGGTGCGTCATAGGATTTCCACATGGCAACAGCGTCACGGAGGTCAAGCGATATGAGACTGCGGTGGCTTGCCGAGATGGAGCGGTCGAGATCGACATGGTCATTAACATCGGCAAGGCGCTCAGCGGAGATTGGGAATATGTCGAACGCGATATCAGTGCCGTTTGCGAGGAAGCGCACAAGCGCGGAGCCAAAGTTAAGATAATCTTCGAAAACGACTATCTTGCCAACGGCGGCGCTGGCCTGAACTCGGATGAGTTCAAGATCAAACTTTGCCAGGTATCAGAACGTGCCGGCGCCGATTGGGTAAAGACCTCGACTGGCTACGGCTTCGTCAAAGGTTCGGACGGCAATTATGGTTATAAAGGAGCAACTGAGCACGACCTTCGCCTCATGCGCGCGAGTTGCTCGCCCAAAGTCGAAGTCAAAGCTGCGGGTGGCGTGCGGGATCTTGCGGGTTTGCTAAAGGTTCGTGAACTCGGCGCCACACGCTGCGGTGCGACGGCCACAGCGGCGATGCTCGATGAATTCAAGCGTCGGACCGAATCGGCGGGTCCGGACAAAATGAATGCCGAGCTTGGCGCCGGCGGCTACTGATTAATGGAACCGTACCGACACTTCAGACATTGTCCGCGGTGCGGTGAAAAGTTGGAAATCGCCCCTGAGCCGGCTGACCAATTCCAATGCGGCAGGTGCCGTTTCGCCTATTACTTTAACCCCGCGATTGCGGCCGCGGCGTTTGTTTCTCGCCCGGATGGGACCGTCCTTTTCATTCGGCGCGCTAAAGAACCGGCGCAAGGAAAGCTCGCGATTCCAGGCGGGTTTATTGACATTGGCGAGACGGCCGAAGAGGCGCTGCGGCGCGAAATTCGCGAGGAAGTAAATCTGGATGCGACGTCGCTCAATTACTTCTGTTCCTTTCCCAATCAGTATGACTACCAGGATGTCACTTATCCAGTTCTGGACCTTTTCTTTTCTGGACGCGTTGACATAGCTCAAGACGCGGCTGCCCTGGACGGTGTGGAAAGCCTGTCCTGGCTTGATCCGGCTCGCGTCGATCCGGAGGAAATCGCGTTTCCATCCATTCGGCGCGCGCTTCAATTGTATTGCGCGGACCATTTACGGTGGGACAGGCGTCTCGCCTGTCCTAGCAAGCTCTTTGCGGAATCACATCTGCCCAAGACTTCTGAGTGGTGCTGAGACAGGCGAGACGCCTGTCCTACGATCGCGATTGGATCAGCACCCGGAACGCTCGCCCCAAATGTTCTGGATGAATGAGCGTCTGGAATTGGCGCTTCATTTGCGGCGGCCACTCGCCGAAACGCGAAGGATCGGCCCAGGCTTTTTCCGCAATGCGCGTCAGAAATTCTGCCTGAGCAAGTAAGCGTTCGGTCAACAGACCAGCCCTTTCTCCGGCGCGCTGCAGGCTTGTGAAATTCACCGGCGCGGTCAGGTCCTGTCGGCCCACGTTTGCGAGAAGATTCGATACGAGACGATGCTTGTGGTAGCCGCGCAAAGTTCCGGCTGCCCGGTGCGGGGCAAAGAAGGCTTCCTGGTCCAGTCCGTAATCAAGCGTCAGCAATTTGCCTTGTCCTAGTGCGCAGGCCGCCTGAAACCACCAGGCTTCAGCGCTTGGCCCGAGTTCAATTGTGAATCCGTCCGGAAGCGCGGCTGTCAATTCTTGAGGAATTTCAGGCCAAACGAACTGTCGAGGATCACTCGTGGCCGCCCGGACGGAATCTGCCACCCGAATCCATTGAAATCCGTTTGCGTCCCAAGTTACTCCCCACTCGAACCAAATCTGGCGTGCCGCGTCCCAGCCGAAGCGATGGACCGGAAATGCATCGAGCAGTTCGTTGGCGAAAATTGCGCCGCGCACAGATTGGGAAGCCATTGCACTCCACGATGAAAACCAGCGCACTTGTGGGACGAAGGTCTTTAACGTCTTTTCCTGAACGGACCGGCGTCCGGTCGAAGGTTCAATGATCCAATATTCCAATTGGGATAACAGTTCAGGCGCGCGTTGTTGGAACCAGGAAAGAATGTCCAACGCTAAACGCCCGTCATGCGTTCCGGCTTCGACCAATTGAAATTTCGTGTTATCGCTGCCAAACGGTTGGGAAAGCTGACCGACCCATTCCGCAAACTGCGCGGCCAGTAATTGTCCAAACAAACTTCCCACGCTCACGCTAGTATAAAAGTCGCCGCCGCGTCCTGTTTGATCTGCGGCGCGTTCGTAATAGCCATACTGCGGATGGTACAAAGCCATTTCCATGAAGCGGGCGAAGGGGATGCAACCACGTTCGACGATCTCCGCGCGAATTAGCTCTTCGAGATCATTCATTGGCTTGCAGTGCGGTCCATTTTCGGCTAAAGAATTTCAGCAGCTTGACCTAGAAATCTATGGCTAAAATCGATGCCTTCTTCAATTTAATGTTCGAGCAGGAAGAACAGGAGCAAATCCGCTTGCGTCTCGCCGACACGGTGCGCTGGATTATCAGCCAGAGGTTGGCGCCGAAGGTTGGCGGTGGACGCGTAGCGTTGCTCGAAATCATGGGTTCGAATTGGCGCACCAAAGACAGCATCGTCATGGGCGAAAGTGAGGGGAAGAGCTTCTACGAAATCCTCGAGGCGAGTTACACATTCGGCTGGCGGAATTTTGACCAGGCGTGTCTTGATGCTTTCGAGCAAGGCCAGATATCAGAAGAGACGGCTTTGCTTTATTGCACTAAACGTGGGCCAGTGACTCGCGGCATCGATAAGATCAAGAAGAAGCGCGGCGAATCAACCACGAGCGTCGCTAATCTGCAGATGAAGAAAGAAGAGGCTGCCAAGAAACCGGAACCGCCGCCGGTTCCTGCCACCTTGAAACTGAAGTAGATTATGGCGACGGACTTCGAGTTTCTCAGCCCGAACGACAAACCGGCCATGCTCGCTGTGGGCAATGCGGAATCACTGGCTGCAGGCAAGTTTGTCCTCAACGAACTGGGCTACAAGATTCATGTCGCGAATAACCATGACGATTTCGTCACACGTTTTAGCTAGGTTCAATACCAGATCGTGCTGATCGAGGAATTATTCAACGCGACCGTTCCAACCGAGAATTTGGCTTTGCAAGCCTTGAAGTTGATGCCGATGAACCAACGGCGTCACGCGCCGGTGGTATTGATGGGAGACGGCTTTCAAAGTTTGAATGCGATGCAAGCTTTCCACCAAAGTGTCCATGCCGTGATCAATCGTTCCGACTTGGGGAGGCTGTCGCAAATCATCCAGCAAGTGATCGCTGACAACAATCTGTTTTTGAACGCCTATCGCGAAGCTCAACTTCGAGTGGCTCAAGGGAAAGCGTAAGGCCGCGAGTATGCCGTCAAAGTTTCCCCTCAACTTAAACTTGGTAGGACAGTGCGTCCCGCCTGTCCTGCTTTTGGTCCATGCAAATGCTAGACAGGCGAGACGCCTGTCCTGCGACCGGGTCAGGGAGAGGGGCAATGCCCCGGCTTGACGAGGCGCTGGTTGAACGCGGTCTCTGTGAGAGTCGCGAAAAGGCCAAGCGCGCTATCCTGGCGGGTTCCGTCAGAATCAATGAACGCCTCGCTCGCAAGCCAAGTGATGTGGTCAAGCCCGCGGATCGCCTTGCCGTGGCGGCTCCAGAACGGTATGTCAGCCGTGGCGGTTACAAGCTCGAGCATGCGCTCGATTTCTTTCAAGTGAACGCGCTAGGCATGACGGCGGTTGATCTGGGCGCATCGACGGGGGGCTTTACCGATTGCTTATTGCAACGAGGCGCAGCGCGGGTTTACGCGGTGGATGTTGGCCAAGGACAGTTAGCCTGGAAATTACGCCAAGACCCGCGCGTGGTGGTCATGGAGAAAACAAATGCCCGCGCGTTGGCGCCGGGTCTGTTTCCGCAGCCGTTTGCCGCCGCAGAACTCGTGGTGATCGATTGCTCGTTTATTTCGTTGAGAAAGTTGCTCGGTTCGGCGGCCGGCCTGCTGAAGCCTTCCGGCAAAATCGTGGCGTTGACTAAACCGCAGTTCGAAGCTGGCCGCTCTGAGGCCAACAAGGGAGAGGGAGTTATCAAGGACCCGGCCATTCACAACCGAGTATTGAAAGAGTTGGAGCAATTTGTGCAAACTGTGCCGGGCTTGACTTGGCGGAACGTCACCGAGTCGCCTTTGCTTGGACCAGCGGGAAACAAGGAATTTTTCGTGCTGCTTGAAAAGAACGAGTAAAGAAATCACACGCGTCGGGATTGTCGCGAATTCGGGAAAGCCCTCTGGACGGAGCATCGTGCAAAAGGCTGCTCAATTGATTCAGCGGAGCGGGCGGACGGTCCTGAGCGACACTGCGACAGCAGAGTTGGCCGGTTTGCGAACGCCCACCTGTGCCGACGCCGCAGCGCTGACCAAACATGTCGATCTGATTTTGGTTTTTGGGGGTGATGGAACCATGTTGCGCGTCGCTCGCGAAATCGGCGGCTCGCGGACACCGCTGCTTGGGATTAACCTGGGCGCACTCGGCTTTTTGACGGACATTCCTTCGTCGGATTTGGCCCAAGCCTTAAGACAACTTTGGGCCGGCGATTTCGTGCTGGAGTCCCGCGCCTTGCTGGAAGCGGCGGGCAACGCGCAGGACCGTTATATCCACACGTGCGCGTTGAATGACTTTGTCGTCAGCCGCGGAATCATTTCGCGATTGATCGAATTGGAAGTAAGCGTGGATCGGGAAATTCTTACCCGATATCGGTGCGACGGCTTGATCGTCAGTTCGCCGACGGGTTCTACAGCGTATTCTTTGGCCGCGGGTGGAGCGGTTGTTCATCCGACGGCGGAGGTTTTCACACTGACGCCCATCTGTCCGCATACGCTCTCGAATCGGTCTGTAATCGTGAGCTTGACTTCGACCATTGAAGTCAAGGTGATCAGCGAGAAACTCGAAATTGTTTTGAGCGCAGATGGGCAGCCTGAAGGGCAATTGAGCGCCGGCGACGTGATTACCATTCGCCGCAGCCGGCATTCCGTGCGCCTCGTTCATCTGGCCGGCACATCATTTTTTGAAACGTTGCGGCGCAAACTGAGCTGGAGCGGTTCGAACGTCATGGCCAAACGCGCCTGATATGGTTCGATTGAAAGACATCGCCCTGCGGGCCGGCGTCTCGGTGATGACCGTTTCCAAGGTATTGCGAGACGCTCCGGATATTTCTCCGGCCACCAAGGATCGCATTCGCCGATTGGCCGAAGAAATGGGTTACGTGCCCAACTCGCTGGCGCAGGGACTGCGCACACGCACGACAAGGCTTTTTGGCCTGGTCATTTCTGCAATCACAAATCCAATCTTTGCGCGCGTGGCTTTGGCCATTGAAGAACGGGCGTACGAATTGGGTTACGATGTTATTCTCGTCCATCATTTGAATCGGGCGGAGCGGGAGGAAACGTGCATTCGCAGGCTTCTCTCACGGCGGGTTGATGGCTTGTTCTTGTCGCCCGTCTATCGGTTGGCCCCCACAGCTCCGATCTATCAGGAATTGCAACGGCGCAGGACGCCGACGGTCATCCTAGGCCATCGCGCGCCGTTCTGCGCACAGTTCGCGAATGTCGAGACGGACGATTCGGCGGCGAGTTGCGTTGCCGCGCAGCATCTGCTTAAGCTAGCACACAGGCGGATCGCATTTTTCGCAGGCGCCCCGGGTGCGCCATGGGCGCAAGAACGTTACGAGGGTTATCGCCGCGCTCTGCGTGAAGCCGAGCTTGCTCTCGACGATCGTTTGATTTTCCAGGCGGGCAGCTCGATTGAAGATGGGGAAAAGGCGGCGCTGCAGATGTTGGAAGAATCACCCCACGCGACAGCCATTCAAGCGGCCAACGATTTGGTCGCCATAGGCGCCGCGAATATTTTGCTGAGCCAGGGTCTGAAAATCCCCGACGACATATCGATTGTTGGTTTTGGCAATATCTTGACCAGCGAGTTTTTTAAGGTGCCTTTAACAACGATACGCCAGCCGAAATATCGTTTGGGAAATGTGGCGGTGGATTCCATGCTGCGCTTGCTGAAAGGGGAGCGTCCGGAAACGAAGCGGCTGCCTGCTGACCTCATCATTCGCACCAGCACGGCGGAGCCACGCGCGAGTTAATCGATCAAACGCTTGGGCACGGCAAAATGCCGCCGATAGCGCTGCAGCACTGCGCCCACATTGGCTCGCGCGCGCGCGACACCATCGATCGCAGTCTTCACGTTGGTCAAAGCCGCTGAGGAAAAGACGGCGCTGTTGAAATACAAAGACGTCTGCCGACGGCCCACGGGTTCGACGCCACGCACGCACATTCTCAAACTGCCGATTGGCAGGAATCCACAAGGCATCGACCTTTCGACGTCGTTGGAGAACGAGCGGCTCTGCGCGCAAATCGTCGAATCGAATGAGCGCTGGCTGAAGGCAAAGTGAATGGGCCCGAAAGCGAATCACGGCGGAGGAAGCATTGCACGCTTGGACGCTGGGCGGAGCCTTCGCCTCAGCTGAAGAAGGCCACAAAAGGTTCTATCACCGAAACGGATTACAGACAGCGGCGTTTCTGAACGTGCGTTGACTTCCTGGCTGCAAGCATCATGATGCCTGCATGAGAACTACGTTGACGCTTGATCCTGACATTGCGGCCAAAGCAAAGAGAGGCGCCGCCAAACTGCGAAAACCATTCAAGGAAATAATCAATGCCGCTTTGCGCGCGGGTCTGGATGAGATTCTTGCGCCGCCAGCCGCGAAGCCTTACCGCACAAAACCACGGCCGCTGGGCCTGCGCCGGGGCTTCAGTTACGACAACATCTCTGAACTGATCGCCGCCGCCGCGGGAGAAGACCATCAATGATCCTCGTCGATGCCAATGTTCTGCTTTACGCCGAAGATAGCTTGTCTGAACACCATGACGCGGCCCGCACTTGGTGGGATGCCCACCTTGGCGGTTGCGAACCAGCGGGCCTGTGCTGAACGCTTTCATTCGCATCGGCAGCAATGCGCGACTGCACCAGCGCCCGCTCACGCTCCAGGAGGCCGCCGAGCGTGTGCAGAGCTGGTTCGACCAGTCGTGGGTGCGCATCCTCCAGCCAACCGACCAGCACTGGACCATTTTTCAGCAAATGCTGCGCAGCGGGAATGCGGTGGGCAACCTGGTTTCCGACGCCCATCTCGCGGCGCTCGCGGTCGAGCACAATGCCGTGTTGCACTCGACCGACGCCGACTTTTCGCGCTTTCGCGGACTCAAATGGAAGAACCCAGTTGTCAGGTGAAGGTTTCAAACGGTCTGGCCGCCGCTGAATCAAGGCCGAAACTGCCTTCGGTGCATCCCGAGGTTGCCCGCACATCGTAGCGGCTGGCATCCTGCCCGGCGGTTTGCGCGTACGCACTAAATCAACGGAACCGACATTGGGACGCTTCCATCGGAGCGCGGATGCCCACATCCGCGACATACCTGATCGCAAGTAAATTGCGCGGATGAGGGCATCCGCGCTCCGATTACGGCGCCGGAGGCTGTCGGATGGTTGCCCTGAGGCCTTAAAGAAGCTTGCCGCGAACGCTGATTCGAGCAAAGTATGTTGCTGATGCTGGTTTCAAAATCCGTATCAAAAATCGTTACAAACGACACTGACCTGCTTGTAAGCTACTACGCTTCATTGTGCTCCCGTAGCTCAAATGGATAGAGCAGCGGTTTCCTAAACCGCGGATCCCAGTTCAATTCTGGGCGGGGGTACCAGTTTCAATCCCATTCCCCTCGCAACTGTCGGGTGCGATTTGCTGGCCTCCGAACTGGAAGCAGCGTTTCCCGTTTAGTGAATT
>VHDE01000085.1 GCA_016871515.1 Verrucomicrobiota bacterium | reverse complement strand
TGTTGTGCTTCAGCGGAAATGTCGCGGCATTTGGGTTTACTCATGCCGCAAGCGTAAAGAACTGAAAACGGAATGTTCCGAACAAAATGCTAACCTTCGTATCGGCAATCCGCTATTGCGGAGAAAAGCCGCGCGCTAGGCGGCCGTGGTTTTTCCAGAGAGTAATTCTTCCCATCCTGTCGAATGGTGGAAAACTGTGCATGCCGCAGGCAACGACATCAAGCCAGCCATCGCCGTCGAGATCGCCAATGTCCGCCGAGATCAGATGCGTCGGTTGCGTCGAGATCGTATGGGGCGTGAACTGTTGCTGTCCGTTGTTTTCCAGCCAGAGAAGGCTGGCCCGTTTTGGGTCGCTCCAGTCGTTGAATAACGTCGAAAAGACAATATCGAGGTGGCCATCTTTGTTCAGGTCTCCCGCCACCGCGCAATACGCGCCGTAACACCGGTAAATATCGCGCCAAACGAAACTGAGGTTTCCTCGATTTTCCAACCATTGCACGCCATGGAACGGGCGGGGAAGGATCGTCGGCAGATCGAGGTTGTCGCCGTTGGTGCAAAGGATGTCGAGGTCGCCATCTTGATCGAGGTCGGCCAAACGAATGCCGGACAATCCAAACGCCGGTGTCGCCGCTTTAAAGAGCAAGCGCTCCTGGAAACGCCCGCCGCCCTCATTGAGGAACGCCGAGACCTCTTCATGTTCCTGCGCGAACAACGCGACGAAATCCAGATGCCCGTCCCCATTGAGCTCGGCCGGCAGGACATTCACCGCCCCGCTTTTCTTGCACACCTGATGATACGCATAGGTTGTGCCGGAGCGCTTTTCCAACCATCCCACTTCACCTTGATTCACGAATCCAAAGGCGGCGACGACGAAATCCCAATCGCCATCCCCATCGAAATCGCCTGGTTCAACCGCGGCCACTCGGCCGATCTGGCCGAGGATGGTGACGTTGGCAAACTGCGTCCCGGCGGCGCTGGACAAGAGCGCCACGCTGCCGACTGGATCATCCGTTGGGACCGCAGCTCCGAGGCAGGCAACGACGATGTCAGGAACGGCATTCCGCTTTCCCGACAGAAGCACGGCTCGAGCGGGATTGCGCAGCATGGCGAGCGGCTCTTCCTTCCAAACTCCGTTGTCATTCTGAATCCGGGTGAACGCTGATTTTCCAGTGTCGCATACCAGCACATCGAGCCGTCCGTCGCTGTTCGAATCGGCCATTTGCACGTGTCCGAGGAAAGGCCGATCACGCGGGTCAGTCGCCGGAGGATTTCCTAACGGCATCGGCTCGAAGCGAAGCGGTGAAGCGCGTGGGTCCGGGTCTTCTGGAAGACGCGCGTGAACTTCAGCGCTGAAAGTAAAATAAAAATGGAGCACATCATGAAACTCATCATCAGTGAGTCTCGGCGCGCCGCGAGTTTCCGCGATCTGTGTCATGCGTGACATCACTTCCCGCCAGCTTTGCCGTGGGAGATTCGTTGGGTCGGGAACGCGATGGCAACCGCCGCACTTGGTTGGAAGCAGAATCTCGCTCGCCCAGGCTTCCTGGGTCAAAGCAGCGCGCTCGTTCAGGAAACCGAATCTTTGCGGCGCGACAATTTCAGTCCGGGTGTGGCATGAACTGCATTCTCGGCGGCGCCCAATGAAGTGGCCGTTCGCCGCATCGAGGTAAGATATATCAAAGGCAAGTCGGGATGATTCCCTGCGTGCCATCTCAATGTCAATGTTCTGCGGCGGCGGACCGACAAGGTTTGATTGCCTCAACCACAGCACGCCTGCGAGCGCAAGGAGCAGTGCAAATCCTCCAGCTGCGGCGATACGCTTCCAAGAGCTAGACTTCACAGTCGTGATACCGATCTCGCTATGAACCTGCTCGCAGCAGGACAGGCGTCCCTCCTGTTCAATATGTCTTGGTGCATTGAGACAGGCGGGACGCGCTGTCCTACCAGGAAGGTCATGGGTGCAATGGACGAAAATGGGGTTCGGAGAGGTCGCTCCTTGATTCCTTTCTTCATCGCGACAGCCTGATCAGTCGGAGCGAACTGGCATCAAACCGGACTTCGCCGGAAGAATCCCGAATATCACAGATAAACTCGATTTCCTCAGGAGCTCGCACTCCCGGCACCTGGAACTCATACTGAATTTGGTTCGGATTTAGATCGCGCGGCTCAGCTCCAAATCGACCGGCTGAATAACGAAGAACGCTGGCCGAAACAACAGGTCTGACGCCGGACGAGCTGGCAACTCGGATCAAACCAACCAATGCGTAGCGGCCCACTGGCAGCATGACTTGGTTGCGCAAGGAAGTGATCAGCGGCCCAGCCGGACTTTGCAAATGCAGGATCTGTCTTCCATCTTCCACCTTCGTTTCACACAAGACCTTGGCCCTGCCTGCTGCGGACCTGGGCTTCCAATCGCCCAGCGACGCCACTCCGTCCGAATTAAACAGCGGGCTTGGCAAGACCGTCGCGAAATCGGAGAACCGTTCCATTTGCTCCTTTAGGTCAGCCGCTCGCGCCGAAATGCGGCCGCATAGATTCTCGACCGCACGCGATGAGATGTGACGGCGGACACGATCGAAGCCGTGCTCGATGGGTTGGTCCGAGCCTTTCAGATCGCGCGCGACTCGGGCTTGAACCTCATGAAGCCGGGCGCAGAGTTTGCCGGCATGAAACAAGTTGGTGAAAAGAAACCCGGCCCGTTCCATATAACGCCGGCGCCCTTCGGGTGTGTGGAGCGCTGCGCGGGCCGCCATCCCGAGCATCGGCGGCACAATGGAAAGGTCCGGACCGCTCCGATGTTCCCCCAGCACACGGTCCATCCCGTGCGGCATGAACACAATCTTGTCGCTGCTCGGATCGTGATAAACTCGATAATTGTTGCGGTTCATCGAATAACTGTCCGAATGGCAAAGAATCGTTTCCATGGCAACCATCGACAGAAAGCGGTCCATTTCCAGCGCCGCTTCCAGAAGTTGAAAACGCTTGGTGGGATCCTGTTCGCGGGTTGCCGCCACGAGTTTCTCGAGAGCCGAATGATTGGTCGGGTTTTTGCCGGAGCTGAATTCGAGCGGGCGATCGATATCTTGGAGAACGCCGCCATCGTAAAGGTTTCCGTCGCTCCGTTTGAAGTGCCGTTTGAGAAAGTCCGTGTCGTAACCTTCGACCATCACGTAAAGGCCGAGCTCGCGACCGTTAAGCGTGACGACGGCATAATCCGATCGCGGGACTGGCACGCCGGCGGCCGCAAACATTTCACGCGAAAGTTTCTCGTGCAGGAGAGTCCGGTCTTGGACCGAGTTGTTGAGCGAGATTTTGCTTAAGCCATGAAACTGCTGATTGGTCGCGAATTTCGCGAAGTTCAGCGTCAATCCCGGCAATCCATCGATGGGATTGAAACTGCTGAATCCCTTCAATTGCACGGCGACGTTTTCGTAAACCCGTCCACCTTCCTTGACCGCCGCCTTCGCTTGCGGTTTGACCTGAAGATTGCGGCTGGGCTGGGACCGCCGGAGGATTTGCATTCCTTCTTCGGGAACTTCGATCGCAATACGAAGCAGGTTGGTCCGTTCAAAAAGATCGCTTTCCGCTGTTTCGCTCGTGCTCGGCGCTTGTGTCGCCGCAAAGAGAAACCATAAGCCTACAGTGGCGCCAAGGACAGGAAGCAGCACACTGATCAAGCGCGCAACGAAACTGGAAGCAGCAGCCTTCATGGACCAACTTAAGTGATCACTCGGTTTTAGCTTGTGCAAGAGGAAACACCGGGTCAACCCATTATCGATATCGATAAGATCAACGGGAGAAACCGCGCTCTTTGCTTGCCACGTCTTCGAACTTTCCCTAGCGTCGAAGCCGCACAACCTATGAACAACTCTCCTCGCCCTAAGCTTTTTGTCATGATGTTCCTCGAATTCTTTATTTGGGGAGCATGGCTGCCGCCGATTTTCGGTTACATGCCAGCGATCGGGTTTTCTGGAACCCAGCAAGCACTCGTCGGCAGCGCATTTGCCATCGCGTCGCTCGTGGGAATCTTTTTCTCCAATCAATTTGTGGACCGTAATTTTGCGGCGGAAAGGTTTTTGGCTTTCAGCCATTTAGTCGGCGGTCTAGCGATGCTCGGCCTTTTCTTTATCAAGAGTTTCCCGCTCTTCTTCGCCTTGATGCTCGTGCATTCGCTGTTTTATGTCCCCACGATCTCAGTCACCAACTCTCTCGCTTTTGCAAATTTGAAAGATGCGCAAAAGGAATTTGGCATCGTCCGCATGGGGGGGACGATTGGCTGGATTGCCGCCCAATGGCCGCTATACTTTGTGCTCGGCAGCATGCAGGGCGATGAAGCGATTCGGGCCACACGCTGGGTCTTCATTATCTCGGCCGTCGCTTCGTTTGTGCTGGCGGGTTTCAGTCTGGCACTTCCCCACACGCCGCCGAAACCGGTCCAGAAAGGTGAAGGCAGCTTGGCCTGGCTCAAGGCGGCTAAAGTGCTGCGTTACCCATTTCTGCTCGTGCTATTTGTGGTGACCTTTATCGACGCTACGATCCACAACGGCTATTTCGTGCTTATCTTCAATTTCCTGGCCAATATCGGCATCCAACCCAAATGGATTACGCCCATCACGAGCATCGGCCAGATCGCGGAAATTCTCACCATGGGCGTGCTCGGGATGGCACTCACGCGGTTAGGTTGGAAGACGACGATGATCTTCGGAATTCTTGGACACGCCGCCCGGTTCGCGGTCTTTGCTTTCTTTCCGCAGAATCACACCTTCATCGTGCTCATCCAGGTTTTGCATGGCATCTGTTACGCATTTTTCTTTGCGACACTTTACATTTTCGTTGATGCGGCGTTTCCCAAGGACGTCCGGACGAGCGCGCAAGGCTTGTTCAATCTTCTCATTCTTGGAGCGGGCGACTTGGCAGCAAAGTGGATTTTCATACCTCTTCAGGCCAAATACACCGTGGACGGAGTTGTGGACTACAAATCACTCTTTCTCGTTCCGACCGCCCTGGCGATAGTCGCAGCCATCATTTTGGCTGTGGCTTTCTATCCGCCAAGAGATGTGGGCGCACATACCGGCGCCTCGGACGCTTCACATTAGCATCACTTTGCTTATGGCTTACGAACTCAACCGCCGCGGCTTTCTCAAACGCGTCACCATCCTGGCCCCAGCGTTTGGGCTGCCCTGCGTTTCAGTAAAGGAAGTCTTCGCCGCAGAGAAGACACCGCTCTTTCGTATTTCTCTTGCGGAATGGTCGCTCAATAAGGCGCTGTTCGGGAAAAAACTTGATCACCTTGATTTCCCCAAGACGGCTAAGCGCGACTACGGAATCGACGCCATCGAACTGGTGAATCAGTTCTTCATGGATAAGGCAACCGACCAAAAGTATCTCGGTGAGTTCAAAAAACGGGCTGACGGCGAAGGCGTCAAGGTGCTCCTCATCATGTGCGATGATGAAGGCAATCTCGGCGACATTGATCCTGCGAAAAGAAGGAAGGCAGTCGAGAATCACCACAAGTGGGCTGACGCCGCGAAGTATTTCGGGTGCCATTCCATTCGCGTCAATGCCGAGACGGGCGGCGTTGGAGGTTTTGAAGATCAGCAAAAACGCGCAGCGGATGGGCTGCGCAGCTTGTCCGAATATGGCGCGAAACTCGGCCTCCATGTGATCGTGGAAAACCACGGAGGCTTGTCGTCGAATGGCGCTTGGCTCGCTGGAGTTATGCGGATTGTTAATCTGCCGAACTGCGGCACGCTCCCTGACTTCGGCAATTTCGATCTTGGCGATGGCAAACAGTACGATCGTTACAAGGGAGTGACTGAAATGATCCCGTTTGCCAAAGCGGTCAGCGCGAAGTCGCACGACTTCGATGCACAAGGAAACGAAATTCATACGGACTACCGCAAGATGCTGAGAATTGTGCTCGACGCGGGTTACCGCGGTTACTTCGGAATCGAGTACGAGGGCGAGAAACTCAGCGAACCGGAAGGGATCAAGGCTACGAAGAAACTTTTAGAGAAGGTTCGCAGCGAGTTGTCTCAGTGAGAAAGTGGTGACGCGCCAGACGTTTGGGAGCGCAGCGTTTATGCTGCAGAAATGTGCGCGCGGTTCGAGTGCATCGGAACTTGTGGGCGTCCCCGATACTTTCCCATTTCTGCAGCGTGAACGCTGCGCTCCTCGCCAATTAAGGACGCTTCGACTGCTTAAAGTCCGTCCGATGGGTTGGCAAGAGCTAATACGGCTTTCCCCAAATCCTCTCAACGATCAGACTTGCACGCAGCTTTTTCCCGCAGATACTGGCGCGGCAACAAGATAACGCTGCATGAGATGAGCGACAGTCGGCCAAAAACTTTGCATTACAGGCGTTCGCGGTTTTCAACCCATTTGCCCCTGGAGTGCCTATACAGTCCATCCCATTGCTGGATCGCGCGACAGGGCGAAAACGAGTTGAGAATTGGGTTGACCAAATTCGCGACGCGCATGTTGGGTGAAATGGTAGACCACGGGTTTGAAACTGAACCAGACGCCGCGGTGCAACCTGGACAGATTCTCGGATGGGTGGAAGGTTTCAAGGCGATCTCAGACGTATTTTGCGTGGCCGAAGGAACTTTTGGGGGAGGGAATCCCGCCCTCAAAGAGAAAATCAGGTTAATCGACAAAGACCCTTATGGCGCGGGTTGGCTTTATTTGGTAAAGGGAAGGCCGGATTCAAAATGCGTGGATGTTCACGCCTACCAGAGGATTTTGGACAAAACGATCGACAAGATTTTGGAACGACAGAAAGGTGAAGAGATCCAATGAGCCCACCGCGCCAACCGAACGCCCTTAACCAAGCGCCCAACTCCGGCGACTCCGCACGCCACACTCCGCATTCCGCAGTCGAGAAAGCTCGCTACATCATGATCGGCGGATTCCTCGGCGCCGGCAAAACGACGTCTGTCGCGACGTTGGCAAAGCGGCTTTTCGATCAAGGCCTGCGTGTCGGTCTAATTACCAACGATCAAGGCACTGAATTGGTTGATACCGCGCTGCTTCGGTCTCATGGGTTTGCCACGGAAGAAATTCCAGGCGGTTGTTTTTGCTGCCGTTTTCATTCGCTGGTTGAAGCGGCGGACCGCCTCTCGGCGGCGGCGCGCCCTGATGTTTTCATCGCTGAACCAGTCGGGAGTTGCACGGATTTGGTGGCGACGGTCACGTATCCGTTGCGGCGCATGTACGGAAACAATTTCACGATTGCTCCGCTCAGTGTTTTGGTCGATCCGATCCGAGCGCTCCGGATTTTCGGTTTGGCAGAGGGCGGAAAGTTTTCATCGAAGGTCGTTTACATCTATCGCAAGCAACTGGAGGAAGCGGACATGATTGTGATCAACAAATGCGAGCTGCTGAACTCGGAGCAGTTAGAAGCTCTGGGAGACGCGTTGCATGCCGGCTTTCCGAAAGCTGAAGTGCTAACGATTTCGGCACGCAAGGGCCTCGGACTTGACGATTGGTTTGGACGTATCACACGGAACGATCAAGAAGCCCGCGAGGCGATGGAAGTGGACTACGAGGTCTATGCAGATGGCGAGGCGTTGCTTGGGTGGTTGAACGCGACCATTCGATTGGCGTCGGATGATTCCTTTGACGGTAATGTCATTCTAAAGGGACTAACAGGCGAGATTCAAAAGCGATTGACCGTCGAAGGAGCTGAGATCGCGCATCTAAAGATGACACTCAGTCCGGATGAAGGGCTGGGAGACCTCGCGGTCATTAACCTGGTACGGAATGACTACGTGCCCGAACTGTCGCAGACGCTCTCGGATTTGATGCAAAGCGGCGAAGCAATTATCAACATGCGCGCAGAAGCTTCGCCGGAACTGTTGCGCGAAACATTGAACGCGGCTTTGGAGACTTGCCGCGAGAAGCATCCGAAAGTCCGGTGTAGTTTGGAGCACCTCGAACATTTTCGCCCGGGCAAACCGCAGCCAACGCATCGAATCGCTTCCTTAGTTTGATGATTATCCCATTGAGAGGCGTCTAGTTTCAAAATGCAGGTTACAATAAAAGACTGTTGCGTAATCGGCGCGTGCGCGGCTTGGCGCTACGAGAAAGACACCTGCGTATGAGCACTCGGATTCTCTATTGCAATTGCACCTACGCTCAAGTGGTGCCCAAGGAAGTGAAGGAAGCCGTCTTGAAAAAACTCTGCGAATCAGGTGTCGCCTTTGATGCGGTAGCTGACTTGTGTGAAATGTCTGCGCGAAGGGACCCGGCGCTCAAGCGGCTCGCGGAGAGCGGCGCAGTTAAGATTGCCGCGTGTTACCCGCGGGCCGTGAAATGGCTTTTTGCAGCGGCCCAAGCGCCTTTGTCGCCGACCTCGACCGAGGTTCTCAACATGAGAATTCAGCAAGCTGAGGAAGTTGTCGCTTCGCTTCTCAATCCGGAGATTAACCCGAATTTGCCGGCGGGAAAAGCGACGCAGCCGGAATTACCTGTAACCACGCCTTGAAGCTATGAGTCTTACGGACCAGACAAGTGTGCGTATTGTATTATACGAAGGGAACGGGAGCCAGCCGCTCGGCGCCACCGAGCGCTTCGCCGCGCTGACCGCGCTCCTGGAAAAGGGCCATTCCATCACACGCACGGGAGGGTCAGGCCAGGTCGCGCGGGCCGATCAAGCTCCGCTTTTGGTCTTAGGCCAATTCCCCGAGGGCAAGCCACCGCAAGCAGAAGACACGAACGGCCAGGTGCCGATTCGCTTTCAAGATATTTCAGGCTGGGAAACGCCGCTCATCACTGAAGCGGTCGAAAGCTTTCGCGCTGAAACAAAGTCGGCCAAACCCGGCGAATGGAAGCCATGGTTCCCAGTCATTGATTACGACCGATGCACGAACTGCATGCAATGCCTGAGCTTCTGTTTGTTCGGAGTGTACGGTGTGGACAACCAGCAGCGGATTCAGGTGCAGAACAATGACAATTGCAAAACTAATTGTCCGGCCTGTTCGCGTGTTTGTCCCGAGGCCGCGATCATGTTCCCGAAGTACAAAGCAGGCCCCATCAACGGCGACGTCGTCAGCGACGCCGATTTGCAGCGCGAGAAAATGAAGGTCGATATTTCGGCGCTGCTCGGTGGCGATATTTATCAAATGCTGCGCGACCGGAGCGAAAAAGCGAGGTCGAGGTTTTCGAAAGAGCGAGATTCCGACAAGGCCCTTAAAGAACGGCAGAAATGTTTGGTCAAGCTCGCGCAAGCGGGAGATATTCCGCCGGAAGTGTTGATGTCATTGCCATCGCCGGAGGAAATTGCGCGCCGGGCAGAGGAAGCAAAAACGAAGGCGCAAGCTGCTCTTCAGGAAGTGGCGCGTTCATCAGACGTGGCGACCCAATCGAATTGAAGAATGAAAACGCATCAGGAGTTCGACATCAATTATTTCCAGGACGAAGATGGAATCTTTACGGGTCAAGTGCCTGCAATCCGTGGCTGTGTGGCCTGGGGCAAGACTCTAGAAGATGCTTATGAAAATGCGATAGATGCAATCGAGAGTTGTCTGGAAGCTCGAGCGAAGGTAGCTGCAAAGAGATTGCGCAAACCACGTTATTCCGGACTCAATGTTTATCGTCGCGCCGCAAATGCCTAAGGAGTTCAACAACCTTTAGTCATGCTGCCTCGACTTGCCTATCGCGTTCTGAAAACTGCTGACAAGCGGTGCTTGTGGAAATTTGCGTGGAATTTCGGCGTCAAGGGGATGCTTTCGGTCAAGCGGTTCAAGCGACGCATCAAGCAGGGCGAGTATTTCCCGCCGTTTCTTTACATTTCGATCGTCAATAGCTGCAATCTCCGCTGCCAAGGCTGTTGGGTCGATGTCGAAGCCACCCGCAATGTGATCGACCTCGATGGAATGAATCGGCTCATCGGCGATGCGAAAAAGCACGGCAATACGTTCTTCGGCATTTTGGGTGGAGAGCCCTTCATGCACCCTCAACTGCTTGAAATCCTCGCCGCGCATCCGGACTGTTACTTTCAGGTTTTCACAAACGGACAATTCATCACGGAGAAAGTGGCGATCGAGTTGCGGCGTCTCGGCAATGTGACGCCGCTGATCAGCATCGAGGGACGAAAGACAGCAAGCGACGAACGGAGGGGGAAGACGAATGTTTTCAGTAAAACGATGCGGGGTTTGGAGAATTGTCTGCGCCACCGCGTGCTGACTGGCGTTGCGACGAGCGTCTGTCAATCGAACATCGACGAACTGCTGACCGAATCATGGCTCCAAGAGCTAATCGATCACGGCGTGCATTACGTCTGGTATCACACTTACCGGCCGGTAGGTCCCAAGATGAATTCGGAGCTCGCGCTGCGCCCCGGCCAATTGGTCCGCGTCCGCAAATTCATCGTTGAAATGCGCGCCAAAATGCCGATTGCCATGATCGATGCGTATTACGACGACCGCGGCCAAGCGCTTTGTCCCATGTCCACGGGGATCAGCCATCACATCAACCCCCGCGGTGATATCGAACCGTGTCCGATCATTCAATTTGCGACCGAGAATATTCGGGATCCGCGCGGAGTTTTTACAACGATGCGCGACTCGGCTTTTCTGCGCGATTTCCGGGAGTTATCCGCGAAGGCCACGCGCGGCTGTGTCGTCCTGGAACGGCCCGACCTTGTGAAGGAATTGGTTCTCAAGCATGGCGCGCGAGATACGACCTCCCGGGGCACAGCGATGGCGGAACTCGAAGCAATGGAACCGAGGTTCAGCCAATGGCTGCCGGGCGAGGAGATTCCAGAGAAACATTGGATGTACCGTCTGGCCAAACGATTTTGGTTCAGTGACTTTGGCGCTTACCGAAATGCGCCTCACGATGTGCCGGCCAAAGCGGAAATGCTCAAATCAAGACTCGACCTCGATAGCGGCATTGCCAATAATGCCGCCCGCAGCCAACACGGAATGAAACAAATTGCTTGATCGAAACATCTAATCACTAATTTATGCCAGCCATTCCTCTGACCATCCCGCGATTGGCACCGGTGCAACGCTTTCGCCCGCCGAAGAAGAACATTCCGCAAACACCGATCCAGCGGAATCAGATCTTGCAAGTCGTTAGGCATTACGTGAAGGAGTACAATCCCGTGCCGCCGCTGCCGGCTGAGGAATTGAAGCAGCACGCGGACAAGGTCGTCGAGATGCTCAAGTGCGATCCGATCTATCGCGATTACGTTGGCGTGCTGATTAATAACGAGATGTGGCGCGAATCGTTGGCTACAGTTCCCTTCGAGCGGCGTTTGCTTCTCCTGCCCAAGTGTCTGCGCGTCGAAAGCAAATGTCCCGCTCCGTTCGACGAGTTTGGGTTGCTCTGCAAACAATGCGGCCTCTGTTCCATTCAGGATTTGCAGACCGAAGCTGAACGCCTTGGCTACGCGGTGCTCGTTGCTGAAGGCTCGGCCATTGTCATGTCGCTCATTCAAACGGGCAAAATTGAGGCGATCGTAGGTGTAAGCTGTTTGAGCGTCCTGGAACGGGCGTTTCCTTACATGGAGGCGGCAGCTATTCCCGGCGTGGCGGTCCCGTTATTGCAGGACGATTGCATCGATACAACGGTCGATCTCGATTGGATTTGGGACTACATCCATCTGACGAGTGATGACAAGACGCGACGGCTTGATCTTGGGGCGTTGCGTGATGAAGTCGATTCGTGGTTCACCCTGGAGTCGCTCGAGAAAATCATGGGACGGGCCGAAGGCGAAACCGAAAACATCAGCCGCCAATGGCTGGTGCGAGCTGGGAAACGCTGGCGACCATTTCTGGCGGTGTCGGCTTTTCAGGCCTTGCGCGAAGCACCGGGAGCCGCGTTGCCGGAGGATATTCGCAAGATTGCCGTGGCGGTCGAATGTTTCCACAAAGCGTCATTGATCCACGACGATATCGAGGACAACGATGCCGAACGTTATGGCGAGAAAACGTTGCATGAAGAGCACAGTTTGCCAATCGCGTTGAATGTCGGCGACCTGCTGATCGGCGAAGGGTACCGTTTGTTGGGCGCGTGCCAGGTCTCGGCGGAACAAAAAGCTGAGATGCTTCTGGTCGCGGCGCAAGGACAACGACAGCTTTGTCGCGGACAAGGCGCTGAGTTATGCTGGGCCCGCACTCCGGAGCCACTCACTTCGCTGCAAGTGCTCGATATCTTTCGCCAGAAGACCGCGCCAGCGTTTGAGGTGGCCTTGCGTTTGGGAGCGATTTATGCCGGCGTGGAACAGCACGAAGAAGTTGCTGATGTGCTCGGAGCTTACAGTGAAGCGCTGGGTATTGCTTATCAAATTCGCGACGACTTGAGCGATCTTGGCGGTCAAGGCGAAACGAATGACATTGAAGGGCTGCGGCCAAGCCTGTTGCTGGCGGTGGCGTTCGAACGCGCTCCGGAAGAAAAGAAGGCTTTGCTGGAATCGCGCTGGCGGCGGTCGCCGCAAGCCGGAACCAACGCCGAACAAATCGAAGCGATTTACGCCGAACTGAAAGCCGACGAACGAGCGCAAACTTTGCTGGAAACGTACAAGGAAGAGGCAATCCGTTCGTTGCGTGACATCGAGAACGCGAACTTAAAAGGCCTATTGCGCCGCGTCATAGGAAAGATTTTCAACGACACCGAAATCAAAGGCTGGTGCAAGGAGTTCGAAGAGAAGAACGGCGTGAATCGGATCGCGGAAATGGCGCGCTTGCCATAAATAAAGCTGCTGCCTTGCACCGTCCAATTGATCCGGTATGTTCCCGACGTATGAGTGCATTGGAAGTTATCGAACAAATCAAAGCCCTGCCGCCTGAAGAACAGGCTGTGGTGAAGGATTTTGTCCGCGAGATGGAGACCAAAGCATCCTCAAGTTCTGACGTTCGTTATATGGACGACGCTACGTTCGCGGTGGCAAAGGAGCAAGTGTTCTCCAAGCACGCGGAACTTCTCAGCCGGCTAGCCAAGTAGGTGAACGAGCCTCTCTTCCTTTCTTTTGAGAAGGTCGCAGAAATCCACCAAGATGCTATCAAGCAATTCGGAGGCACATTAGGAATTCGAGACAGAGGCTCACTCGAGTCGGCCATCTTCCATCCCCAAAATGTTTATTTCTATGGGACCGGGGACCTGTTTGATATCGCGGCAGCGTATGCTTACCACATTGCCGAAGCTCAAGCGTTTCTGGACGGCAACAAGCGGGCAGCTATGGGATCTGCGTTGATCTTTCTGGAAGGTAATGGCGTCGCAACTGATGCCGGGTTCAAACCTCTTTACGACGCGATGATCGCTATTGCTGAGAAACGGATGAACAAAGCCGATTTGGCCATGCTACTTCGCAAACTCTTCAAAAGTGAGCCTCCGGCTTGAAATGCTGCAAGTCGCGCGGCTGGCTCCGAAGCTTTTGGGAGAGTCCGTCGATCTCGTCCGGGATTTCCTTCGCACCCAGCAGAACGAGGACAGCGGATTCAAGGATAGGACGGGCAAGAGCGACCTTTACTATACGGTCTTCGGTGTCGACAGCCTGTTAGCGCTCCAGTCCGATTTCTCCCGCACCGCCCTTCAAGGGTTCCTGCAAGGATTTGGAAATGGCGAGCAACTGGATTTCGTCCATCTTTGCTGCCTTGCGCGGTGTCGGGCGGCGATTGCCGATCGACTTTTCGACGTCGCGGACAAGACCAAAGTGGCAAGCGAGTTACTTCGCCAGATCGAACGGTTTCGATCGTTGGATGGGGGTTACAATCCGGTTGCTGACAGTGCGTTCGGCACCGCCTATGGCAGCTTTCTAGCACTGGGCGCCTATCAAGATTGGAAGAGCGAACTACCAGAGCCCCTACGACTGGTCCAATCGTTCAAACTGCTCGAGACCGACGACGGCGCGTGGACGAACGAGAACATTCTGCACAACGCAAGCCGTGGTACACATGCCAAGATTGGTTCAACGAATGCCACGGCTGCCGCCCTCACAGTGCTGCGCAACCTCGGCATGCCAATTAATCCCGCGGTGGGAGACTGGCTCCTGGCTCAGGTTCATCCGCAAGGCGGATTCCGGGCTGCTCCGCAAGCGCCAATGCCCGACTTGCTTTCTACGGCAACAGCGTTGCATGCGCTCGATGGGCTGCAACGTGATGTCAGCGAGATCAAAGAAGCTTGCTTGGATTTCGTCGATAGCCTCTGGACCAATCAAGGTTCATTCCATGGGAATTGGAGCGATGATACGCTTGATTGTGAATACACGTTCTATGGCCTCTTGGCTTTAGGCCATTTGAGCCTGTAGCAGCGAGTTAACCTTCCCGCATCTCTCAACGTTGATTATTTTGTCCTTCATGATTTTGTCACTCCAATTCCAGTGTTCGGAATCGGATGCACAGCTTCCAGCGCTGAGCAGCTGGAGTGGTTGGGCCACGAGGCCAAAAGGCTGGACAGAATCATGAAAGACAAAACAATGAATCTCAGAAAACCTGAGGCACTCCTTCCTCGAGGATTCTCAAATGATGAGTGAGTCCGGCGTTGCTGCAGAGTTCACAGAGCCAGCGTGGCGGTTCATCAAGGTCTTCGAAAGAGAGTTTGAACGCGCCATAATGCATTGGCACAAGCCATTGCGCCCGCAAATCATGGAACACTTTGATTGCTTCGTCGGGCCCCATGTGAACGTGCCGGAATGAATCAGGATAGTACGCGCCAATCGGCAGCAATGCGATCTCGGGCGGACACCGCAAACCGATTTCCTTAAAACCATCGAAGTACGCGCTGTCGCCGCCATGGAAAATGCGCCGGCCTTGGTGTTCCAGAATGAAGCTGCCGTAACCGCGGTGTTCGTCACGAATGACTCGCGCGCCCCAATGTTTCGTCGGGGTCAAGGTGGCCTTCCACGCCCCATGTGAAAAGCTTTCCCACCATTGCAGTTCAATGATCCGTTCAAAGCCCAATCCGCGCGCCAAATCACCCATGCCCCACGGCATCACGCCGATTTTGGGCGCAGGCAGTTTGCGCAGGGTTGGCTTATGGAAATGATCGAAGTGCGCATGCGTCAGCAACACCAAATCGATCGGTGGCAAATGTTCGATCTTCAATCCGGTCCGTTTGATGCGCTTGAGCAAGAAAAGCCAATTGGCGAAGTTCGGATCGATCAGGACGTTCAGGTCACTGAATTGCGCCAGGAACGATGCATGCCCGATCCAGGTCAATGCAACTTGTCCCGTCGTCAATTGGGGGAACTCGGGCTGACGATGCTGTCCCGTTCGTTTGGTGAGAAGAGCTTTCCAAACCATTTCGTGAAAAAAGGTCCTCGGATTGAAATGGTTGCTGGGGGTCAGCTCTTTGAAAGAGCGAGGCAAGCGACGACGACGTTTGAGCGGATGGTCGGGCTCCAAAGATCTCATTCGTAATTACTCCAGAGTAATACACCGCCAATGAATAAAACACAACATGAACAGTCCAATGGATCTAATGGACGAATAATTTGAGAACAAAAGACAGAGTATGAAAACGATAGTTTCGATCCTGAGCGCGGCCGCCATATTCGCCGCGACGAATAACACGGCTTGTGCTGGTGATCGGGAGTGGGCGACAGCCGGAAAAATATTAACCGGCGTGGTGGCAGGTGCAGTCATCGCCAAATCATTTGAGCCCGTCCCGACTTATACCTACGCGCCGGCCACGTATTATTCGGCGCCCGTTGTTGCTGCACCACAGCCGGTTTATGTCCAACCGGCCCAGGTGGTTGTGCAGCCCGCTCCGGCCGTCGTCTACGCGCAGCCGGTGTATGTTCAACCGGCTCCAGTGTATGTCCCGGCAGCCCCGGTTTATGTCGCGCCGCGGCCCGTCGTGAGTTTTCACTTCGGGTTCGGAGGCGGGTTTGGCCGGCATCATCACGGCCATCATTACCATCATCCTCCTTTCCATAGGATTTGCCGGTAAAACAGTTGTTTGAATTGTTTGTTTTCATCCGCTCGGCCAAGTAAGCCGGGCGGATTTTTTATTGCCAAATCACCAGGCTTGTTCTGAATAGGTTTCCGGAAAGAGAAACGCGATAGAAAATCATGGGCAACCCGATTCGACAATTGGATACCTTTTTGCAAAGGAGGCCCGTCATCGGGCAAAGCGTCTATATCGCTCGCGGCGCTGTGGTCTTGGGCGATGTGACATTGGGCGACCATTCGAGTGTCTGGTACAACGCGGTCATCCGGGGAGATATCAACCGGATTGTCGTCGGACACCACTCGAACATCCAAGACAATGCCGTGCTCCACTTGGCGGATGAGTTCCCGTGCCTCGTCGGCAACTTTGTGACGGTCGGCCACTCCGCCATTGTTCATGCTTGCACTGTCGGTGACGAATGCCTGATCGGGATGGGCGCAACTGTGCTCGACGGCGCTGAGATTGGCGACCAATCGATTATTGGCGCGAACGCTTTAGTTACCCAAGGAACACAGGTGCCACCAGGCTCGCTTGTCCTCGGGACGCCCGCAAAGGTAGTTCGGCAATTGACTACGGAAGAGCGCCAATCGATCAAAACATGGGCGGAGAAATATGTCGTGAATGCCGCTTATTGCCTCGAGCGCGGCATCAATATAGGCGAAGCATTGCACTTAAAATGACGGTGCCCTCGATCCGTCTCGTTGGAACAGTTGCGCAACTTTCGCCTTCACCGCTTCATCCATCTTGATGCGCGGAGGCCAGGGGCGTTTGAAACCTTCGCCGGCGAGCTTCTTAGTCGCGTCAATCCCGAGTTTCGTGCCGATAGCGATTTCACTGGTGGCGTGATCGAGCACGTCGGCGGGGCCTTTGGTGAAGATGCTGTCACGTTGCGGATCGGTGTTGGCGCAAAGGCGAAAAAGGACTTCGCTGGTATTATGCACGTTCACGTCGTCATCGACCACGACGATGTATTTGGTAAACATCATTTGGCCCATGCCCCAAAGGCCGTGCATGATTTTGTAGGCCTGCATCGGATAGCTCTTCTTAATGCTCACAAAGACGAGGTTGTGGAAAACGCCTTCGGCGGGCAGCGCGATATCAACGATCTCCGGGAAGTTCATCTTGAAGATGGGTAGAAAGAGTTTCACCGAGGCGCTGCCGATATAGAAGTCTTCCATCGGTGGCATGCCAACGATGGTCGCGGGATAAACAGCGTCTCTGCGATGCGTGATGGCAGTGACATGAAAAACCGGATATGGCTCAGGCAAGGTGTAATAACCCGTGTGATCACCGAAAGGACCTTCCTCGCGGAGCGGCTCTTTGGGATCGACATATCCTTCGATGACGAAGTCGGCGTTGGCTGGGACTTCGAGATTATTGGTCTCGCACTTGATGAGTTCGATCGATCTTTTGCGCAAGTAACCGGCGAGCAGGAATTCATCCAGCCCATCGGGCAACGGCGCGGTCGCGGCAAAAGTGAAGACAGGATCGCCGCCGAGAAAAATCGCGACCGGCATGCGTGTACCCGTTTCGTAGTAACGGCGTCCGTGCCGCGCGCCGACCTTCTGAAGCTGCCAATGCATGCCTGTAGTGCGGTCGTCGTAAATCTGGATGCGGTACATGCCGACGTTGCGTTCGCCCGTGTCCGGATCTTTCGTCACGACGCATGGCAACGTAATGAAGCGCCCCGCGTCCAGGGGCCAGCATTTGAGGATGGGGAGTGTGAGGAGCGTTGGCGGCATCTGACCAACGGGTGCTTGCTGGCCAACCGGAAGGGGAGAGGACGGGAAGACGCGACGAGGGGAAAAATCCTCTTCTCGTCTTCCCCTCTTCTCGTCCTCGAAACGATGAATGACTTCTTTGCATGGCCCATCCTTAACGAGCTTTGGCTTCGCGTGCCGGAGATCAAGGGCGGTGCCAAGCAGCTTGACCGCTTCGCGCAAAGTCGTTGGCGGTTTGGCCTTCATGAGTGAACTCAGCTCGGCCGCCACATCATCGACCGAACTTGCGCCCAGGCTCAACGCCATTCGTTCCCAGGAGCCCATGGTATTGATGGCGAGTGGAAATGGACTGGGCTGTCCATTGACGGTCGGTTTCTCTATGAGCAAGGCCTTGCCGCCCCCCGGTGATTTCATCTGCCGGTCAGCGAGCTCCGTGATCTCGAGTTCTGTTGCGATTGGCTGCGTAATGCGCAACAGTTCGCCGGATCGTTCGAGTGCCGCAACAAAAGCGCGGAAAGATTCAAAGGCCATAGCGTCGGCAAGAAGATGACAACAGTTTAGCCCAAGGAGAAGCTCGAAACAGCAGATTCAACGTCTGGGCCACGACGCAAAGATCTGGGAGAGAATAATTCCTCCCCATGAACCTCTCGGTATGTAGTCCCGCCTTTAGGCGGCAGCATTTGCTGGCAGCGAAACAGTTTTTGCGGATTGCATTCGCTCCGGCTAAAGCCTAATGCCTTTCGGTAATTTCAAGGAGCAACGTGTCCCGGAGGGACAGCCATTCGCAAAAGCTTTGAATTACCGAAAGGCATTAGGCCGCAACGTCAGGTTCATGGGCGCCATGCGCGAAAATGTGTTTCGGAGAGATCTCTCTCAGAATTATGAGGATGACTCGGCTGGCTGGGCCACCGGAGCAGCACCTTCAGCCGAGACTTGCTTCTGCTCTGGGAGGCGGTCGGCGTTTACGGCGTCTGAAGTTGCAGCACTCGCGCTCGCTTCCGCATCAACCAACTGATCGGATGTGGGGCCGATTTTCTCGGTTTCTTGAGCGGCTTGCGGTGTTTCCGTGGAAGGAGTCTCGGCTGTTTCCGGCTTTGCAGCCGTTTCGTTTTGAGCGGCGCCGCTAGCATCGGTCTGCGGTTGAGTTTCAGCAGCTGGAGGCGCGGCTGGCGCTGGTTTGGGCGGCCGCGGAATGGGCTTGTTG
Organism: Verrucomicrobiota bacterium; assembly: GCA_016871515.1. Lineage (GTDB taxonomy): Bacteria > Verrucomicrobiota > Verrucomicrobiia > Limisphaerales > SIBE01 > SIBE01. The sequence goes on along the minus strand of VHDE01000085.1, from coordinate 4,589 downwards.
GCCATCTCCAGTAAACCGTTGGCAAACTCGATGACGTGTCCCTGATGAATGAGCCAATGCAAGTCGCTGATGATCGCCGCTGCTTCCGGTGTCGGCGGGGCTGCTTCGGCTGGCGGAGCGCCTTCTCCACCGTGGCTCTGCGCTTGCGGAACCGCTCCTGGCGCGAAGGCTTCCAGTAATTTCCGGCGGGAACACTTGGATGTCGCGTTGATAAATTCAACGATGCGTTTGATTCCCTCCGAGACGGGCGTCACTTCAAGGTCGAGGTAATGCGGCCGCGCCACGGCGACGTGCGTGACAGTTTTGTTAACCTTGAAAAACTGCAACCCATGACCGGCGAATTGCTGGCTCAAAACATTGACGATCTTGAGCGGAAAACGCATTTGCTCTTCCCAAGCCCGCCGGACGAGGTTCTGGAGCGACCGCAAGGGCTGGGCTTGCGCCGCCGTCCCGCTCAACGTGTGCGATTCCACCGACTTGATCACGTTGGGTAAATGCGTCTCGCGAAAATGCTTCTCCACCTCCGAGCGGCTGGCCAGCTTAATTGTCTCAGGAACGTTCAAACAAACGAACTCGGTCTTCCAGCTTTGCTCTTCGAGCCACTTCTTTACGATTGGCTCATCGCGAACAATTTTGATGCGCGACTTAAAGACATCAAATGGCATTCTGGAGAAGCGCTCGTTATGGAGTTTTCTGAGTTTGTTTTGGTAATCGTGGTAGTTAGGCGGGCCCAAGATCGCGCCGCTCATGCCGCATTGGGCAACAAATGTGTATGTCCCCTTCGGAGGATCGGTGGGTGTCCGTTCAGCTTGATAAAAAGTGGAGAAGTGTTTGTTGAGAACATGATCGATAGCTTCTTGTTCGGACAACCAAAGTGTCTCATCGAGGCCGCACACAAATATCGGCTGCGCAATCTGGCCGTCCGGTTTCTTAATAACATTAAATCGAACATTGTACCGGTCCGGTTTCTTCAGAATCAAACACGCAATGTCAAATAACGGATAAGCGCGGCCGGTGAGACGGATCTGCCGCGCGAGTGATTCCACGCCTTTCTCTTCTGGAATAAAGCTGACATTCAGCTCGATTGGCGGAGCGGCTTCACGTCTTTCCTCGATGCGCGCTCTGCCAGGGCGTGCTGGTTGGCCTCCCATGTCCCGGCGCGTCCAGGGCCGATCGCCCGAAGGCGCCGCGCGATCTCCGCGAGGTTGGTCCGGACGCCGGGGGCGATCTCTCCCCGGTTCACGCCGGTCGGAGCGATCTCCTCGCCGTTGCGGACGATCGTCAGGTCCGCCTTCATATTGGGCATATTTGTTCTCCGCGGGCGGCTTTTGCGCCCACGCCGGCAAAAAGTGCAGGTCGAGATCCAATTTGGATTCGGGCGACCCAGACTCAGGCGATGTGCTCATTTGCGTCAGACTCAGTACCGACAAGCGATCACTGCAACATTATTCATTGAAGCAAAGCATGGAGCGGGTTGCCGCGGAATGCAAGCGTCCGCTAGGTGCTTCAGCTGCTTCGGCGAACGCCGCGAACCCCAGCGCGCCCCAAGCGAACACAAGCGAACACCTTGCTTCCCTTTTTATGCTTGATTGATAATATCCTGGCGGCGTCTGCGCAGGAGCGAGCGCCTGTGATCAGAGCAAGCAGCATGCGACAACCGCGAATACTCATTGTCGATGATAATCCAGATATGCTGTTGGCGCTTGCTCCGCTGCTCAGGGCCAATGATTACCAAGTTTCGGAGGCATCCACAGGAGAAGAGTGTTTGCGGCGAGTTCGAGAAGAGCGTCCTGAATTGATTTTGCTCGATGTGCTGTTACCTGACATCAGCGGACTCGAAGTGTACCGCAGAATCAAAGCTGATCCCGAATCGCAGAATATCCTCGTCATTCTGATTTCGGGCAAACTCACCGCGTCGGGCAGCAGGATCGCAGGTTTGGATGTCGGAGCGGATGAGTATATTGCGCGGCCGATTGCTCTCCCGGAGCTTTTGGCCCGTTTGCGGTCTTTGCAGCGCCTCAAAGAAGCGTTGGATGAATTGCGGGCTGCCGATCTGCGGTTACGGGAGACGAATGAGGCGATCGAGAGAAGCGTTGCGCAAAGGACAGCTCAATTAGAGGCGGCAAACCGCAATCTCTGCGCGGAGATTTGCGAACACGTGCGGGCGGAGCAATCACTTCGCGAAAGCGAAAAGCGATACCGGACTTTCCTCGAAACCGCGCCGGATATTATTTATAACCTTTCGATTGAGGGAACCTTTACTTCGTTGAATCCGGCCTTCGAGAAGATCACCGGCTGGAGCCGCGAGCAATGGCTGGGACAACATTATAGCGCCATCGTTCACCCCCATGACCTTCCGAAGGTTACGGACAGTTTTCGGCGGCTTGTCCGTGGCGAAGATCCGCGCCTTCTGGAAATTCGTTTCCGCTCCCAACGCGGCGAGTATCTTTTTGGCGACATCATTGGCACGGCTGAGATCAAGGACAATCAGGTTGTTGGGTTATTCGGCTTCGGCCGCGACATCACAAAACGCAAAACTGGCCGAACAACGATTGAACGTCGAGTATGCTGTCACGCGCATCCTCGCGGAGGCGGCTAAAACCGGCGAGGCCGCCCACAAAATATTGCAGGCGATTTGTGAAATATTGGATTGGGACGTTGCCGAACTCTGGACCGTGGACAGACTAACCAACCAATTGCGTTGCGGCGAAACCTGGCGGGGGCCTCCCGCGCGGAGTCATCGGGCGACAGCACGCTCGGGCAACGAACGCATCTGCCGCCGGGTGCGGGCCTTCTCGGCCATGTCTGGACGAAGCGCGAGCCGCAGGGCGCCTCGGATGTGGCGCGCGAGCTTCACGACAGCGTCAACCAGCTTCTGGCCTCAATCCGGTTTCGTCTGCAATCGATTGAAGTGAAGATCGCCAGCCGCGACACAGAGCTTTGGCGCGAAGCCGTGAAACCCAAGGAGCTTCTCGAAAACGCATTGCAAGAAGTGCGGCGGATCTCGCGAAATCTTCGGCCTACCGAACTGGACGATCTTGGCTTGGTCCCAGCTATTCGAAGTGCGTGCGAGGAATTCCAAGAACGCACCGGGTTTGACCTGAAATTGACCTGCTCACAATTGGCCCCCGTTTCGGGCGCGATTGAATTGACGCTTTATCGCATTCTCCAAGAAGCCTTAAGCAATGTGGAGAAGCACTCCGGCGCCGGTCACGTGCGCGTCCGCCTGAGCAAAAATGGTTCACTTATCGAGCTGAAGATAAAGGATGATGGCCAGGGTTTCAACCCGCTCGACAAAGGCGGCCGCAAGGGTTTTGGCTTGGTCAGCATGCGCGAGCGAGCCATGTTCGTCGGCGGCGCACTGCGCGTGACCTCCATGCCGCAACGAGGCTGCGAAGTTGCTGTTCAAATACCTGTCGACGCATTTTCCAAAACAACCACCAAACTCGATGATGTCAGTTAGAAAAAAAACAGGCTGCTCTTGGTGGATGACCACCCCGTCGTCCGAGAAGGCGTTCGATCCTGTTTGTCGCGCCACGAACATCTGGAAATTGTGGGCGAAGCGATAGGCGGCATCGAGGCTCTTGAGAAAGCGCAAGAGCTATTGCCCGACATCGTCCTGATGGACATCAACCTTCCCGAACTAAATGGTTTAGAAGCAACCAGGATGCCGCGGCGTAATCTGCCGCAAGTTCCAGTCCTTATCCTGACCGTCCACAACCGCAATGAATATGTGCTGCAAATCAGGCGGTCCGGGGCGGACGGCTACGTCCTGAAAGAAGCTTCACCTGAAGAGCTGATCCAAGCCATTGAAATGGTCGACGCTAACAAGTCGTTCTTTAGCTCGAAAGTAATCCAATTCGTGCTCGACGAGTACACGGATACAGCCGGCCAAACGCCCTCGGCGCGCGGCACGGAGCTTTCGCAGCGCGAGCGCGATGTGCTGACTCGGATTGCTCAGGGCCTCAGCAACAAGCAGATCGCCTCCGCCTTGGGCCTTGGCGTGCGGACGGTCGAGACACATCGTGAGCGGATCATGCGCAAGCTTGGCCTTCACACGGTCGCGGAACTGACGAAGTTTGCGATCCGAACAGGACTGATCGATTTAGGCTAGGTAGAGCTTCTTCCAAGACGCAGTTCCGCGCCATGTGCCAACGCACGTCAATCGCGCTAAACTCAATCCTTCGAAGCGTCGAGGAATCAATCTTTATCATTCGGCTTGCCACGCAGCAGACTGAAAGTCGAGGATATCCTGAATCTATCTAGTTGAAAATTGAAGAGTGGCTCTTGGCGTGGTAGCAACCACGCAAACAAAGAAACAAAAACAAGAGCCGCGCATGAAAGTCGAAATCAAGAATCGAAAAAAAGCAATGGCGGGATTCCGCCAAATGAGCAGCGAGCAACAACAGCGTCAGCAAGTGCATGAGATCAGCCAGAACGGCGCTCAGGCTCTGCATGAAGCGACCTTGAATCTGGGCCGGCAGTTGGCCGAATTTATTCTTTATTCGGAGCGGGAGGAGCGGGCCGGCCCAGACTGTCAGCCACGCAAAGAGGGGTTGTACAAATGGGCTTCGGAGCCTGGCTCAGTC
>VHDE01000084.1 GCA_016871515.1 Verrucomicrobiota bacterium | reverse complement strand
TCGCGATCCCCTGGCTTAAGACCAGCGAGCGGCCTTGCGAGGCCAGGCTCAGCCGTTCCTCTTGCAATTGCTGGCGCTGCCGCGTTAAGACCCGCTTTTGTTCCCGCTCCTCAGTCGGCACCGCCACGATGTTCTCAGCTCCCAAGTCGGCCAGCTTGCGGTGCAGCGCAAAACTTGTCGGCCCCGCTTCATGGCAGCTGTAAACCTTCTCGCAATCGGGGATAAACTTCTCCACCCACACTTGGCACTTCTGGGTCTCCATCCGGCGGGGCGCTTTGGGTGGCTGGCCCTCTTCCTGAATACTGAAGACCACCCAAGGGGCATGCACGTCCTGGGCCAGCTTGACTGTCCCGTAGGATTTGGCTGGCGTCTTTTTGTTCTTTTTATTTTGACGGCTTTGGGTCTCTTGGGCTTTGTTGATAACGCAGGTTTTTTCATAGGCTGGCAAGTTGCGCTCCAGTGAGCGCTCTTGCCAGCTTGTTCATGTCATCTACCTTAAAACTGCCTTGTTCAATGCGACGATTTTGAATTGATTGCCCGGGTAGATGCACCTATAAGCGTCGCTTCGCCACCCCGCGCGCCAAAATTGAAAGCCGACTGCGGCGTGCCGGGTCAAATCAAACACCATTAAATTAAACGCATGATTTCCTTCATTGAAACCACCGCCGGGAAAGGCAACGTCCCGATCTACCAATTAAAGGTCGTCCTGCTCGGCACCGAACCCCCCGTCTGGCGGCGGTTGCAAGTGCCCGGCAACGCCAAGCTCGACTGGCTGCACGCCGTCCTTCAAGTTGCGATCGGCTGGACCAACAGCCATCTGCACGCGTTCCAAGTAGGCGAGGACCGCTACTCCGACACACGGGTTCACTTTGCCGAGTTTGAGGGCGACCCGGAAATCCTCGAAGAGCGCAAGTTCACTCTCCGGGAAATCGCTCCGAGCGAGCAGGACGCTTTCAATTACGAATATGACTTCGGCGATTCGTGGGAGCACGAGATCACGGTGGAAAAGATTCTTCTGCTCGACGCGGCTGCCGCCAAGACTGCGCACTGCCTCGATGGCGCCCGCGCCTGTCCGCCGGAGGATTGCGGCGGCATCTGGGGCTACGCCAACTTGCTCAAGATTCTCAAGAACCGGAAACACCCCGAGCACAAGAGCATGAAGGAATGGATCAGCCGCCCGTTCGACGCTGCCGCCTTCGACGTGGCGAAAACCAACTTCTGGCTGCGAAAACTAAAATGGCCGCGCGCGACTGAAGCTCAACTGCGCAAGGTCCTCATGGGCCGGGACGATTACCACGAATGATCGGTGACGAATTCAACCAACTCATGGCTTCGGTTTGACGCGTTCCGCCTGGCCGCGCACTATTCGACACATGAAAGTTCAGACTTACCATGCGGTGTTTCGCAAGGATGACGGGTGGTGGATCGGCTGGGTCGAGGAAATTCCCGGCGTCAATTCCCAAGGCAAGACCAAAACGGAGTTACTCAAGAATTTGAGCTCGACTCTCCGCGAAGCCTTGGAAATGAACCGCGAAGATGCTGGGGCGCTGGCTTGAGAAGATTACGGGGAAGCTCCCCTGAAAGTGTGAAACGCCGCGAGTTGATTCGTCACCTCTCGGCTCACGGCTGCGCGCTGGCCCGCGAAGGCAGCGACCACTCCTGGTGGGGTAACGCTGCCAACGGCCGCCGCCCCGTTTTTGGGCGCGAGCTTTGTCACGTTGATCGTTGAGGAAGTTCTTCACTGAGGCTAACAGAAAGGCCCGGAATCGGCCCTTATCCTGAGAGAGGCCGCGCAAAAATCCCGGCTGAGCAAGTGCGCGAAGAACCCCTGGACTAGGTCTTGAGCGTCTTGCGGGTCGTGGCCATGGCGGCGAACGAAGGCATAGAGCGGATACCAATAAGTGCGGCAGAGTTTTTCGAGGGCTTCCGCCGCTTCGGCCTGTTTTCCATCGCGCGCGGACAAAACAACGCTCCAGTGCGTTGTGGAAAAGACGGCGTGGGTCCCGGCACCGGTCATAGCCGGAGGATAACGAACTCTAGTCGGTCTGCAAGCAAGCGGAGCAGCAATTCAGCAGCGAGCGATTATCTCAACCTCAGCGCCTCCTGCTCTTAATCGTAATCGTAATCCTAACCTCTTCCGATGCCCCATCGCTCGAAAGAGTTGCAAATCGGCATCGAATTCCCCCAACATCTCCCCACAACAAAACCGAACCTAAAATCATGAGCATTCCCACTGTGACCTCACTCAAAACTGTCAAAGGCAACACCCAATCCAAAGTCGAAGCCGAGCTGTCCGCGACGAATGGCTTGCTGCGTCTGACACCGACCTGGGTCCCGCGCTCATTCCTCCAGCCCGGCCTGAGGTTGAAGTTGCATCCCGACGACACGTACGCGTACGGCGCGAATCGCGGCGGCATCGACGAACGCTGGTTTGCCTCGACGACCGAAGCGGCTAACGACGGCCGCCTGCCCGATGAAGGCCTAAGTTATTGCGTCGTGGGCAAGGAACGTTTCACCTTGCGGCAGGCTGTGGCCGATTGCGGGGCGACATTGATCGGCGCGAAGCTTTGGAAAAAATATAGCCGCTGGCCGGTCTATTCGAAATTCTTCGATAACATGGGCCCGATCCCGCATCACATGCACCAATCCGAGAAACAAGCCAAGTTAGTGGGCCAGGAAGGCAAACCCGAAAGCTACTATTTTCCGCCCCAGCACAACAACGTTGGCAACAATTTCCCTTACACGTTCTTCGGCCTTGAACCCGGCACGACTAAAGCCCAAGTCCGCAAATGCCTCGAAGATTGGAACAAGGGCGACAATGGAATCCTTGATCTCTCGAAAGCTTATCGTCTCAAGCCTGGCGCCGGCTGGCTCGTCGGCCCGTGCATTCTTCACGCTCCGGGCTCACTGTGCACTTACGAACCGCAATGGGGCAGCGATGTGTTCGGGATGTACCAGAGCTTGGTCGAAGGCCGTTATGTCCCATGGTCGCTCCTCGTGAAAGACATGCCCAAGGCCAAACACAACGACCTCGATTTCATCGTCAACCAGCTTGATTGGGACGCCAACGTCGATCCGAACTTCAAGGACAATCATTACCTTGAACCTGTGCCTGTCGCCGACACGCGCAGCGAAGGTTATGTCGATCGCTGGATCGTCTATGGCGACATCAACGGCAAACAATACTTCACCGCCAAGGAACTGACCGTTGATCCCGGCGTCAAAGCGACAGTGCAAGACAAAGGCGCGTACGGTCTAATTTGCGTTCAAGGCAAAGGCACGATTAACGGCCAACCGCTGAACAGCCCCAAGCTGATCCATTTTACTGAACTAACTGAAGACGAATACTTCTGCACCGAAGATGGCGCGAAGAACGGAGTCGCCTTCGAGAACACCAGCGAAACCGAACCGCTCGTTTGCCTTCGCTACTTCGGCCCGGATGTAAATCCCGAGGCGCCGACGATGGGAGCTTATCGGAGGAATAAGTTCGCGTAACCGAACTATTCTGCCGCAGGGGGATGAGGAGTGCTCGGACGTAGCATCTCTCGGCTGTGTGCATTGCCAAGCTCTGCTTAAATTAACGAACGCTAAACGCAGCTAGCTGATTGCTGTTTCTCGAGTGGCACTTCAGCCATCGGAACAAGTTTATAGCGCCGCATTTCCTTAATCTTAATCTCGTCCGGATGCGCTGCGGGCGTAAACTCCATGAGCACGAGTGACCCATCCTTCATTTCCTGAACTCCAGCAGGGCGCATGATCAGCCTTGGGTACCGCTCTCGTGCTAAATCTATCATTTGTACAATCTGCGTTTTGCTAAGCCGATCGTTCGCGCATTTAGCCTCGACCGGAATGACAAACTGTTTTCCATCAATATCCAAACCAACATAAAGATCATCGATTTCGCACTGCCCTTTTCCTTTAGTGAAGGTCCGCCAGTGGTTTTGCAGATGGTAACAGGTGATCCGGAGAAAAATATCCATCAAACGGTTGTAATGAACTTTCGCGAGAACCCCCTGCTCATCGCTACCCGCGTACTCCAGAACGATCTCGGGCGTCGCGTCAGGCAAAAGAATGGTCGCCAGATCAGCCTGAATCTGAATCTGAAGTGTTGTCGCGAGTTTCACGAAGGCATAACGCGCCTTGCCGCGGCCACGAATCATACAAGGACCAAGCCGGTCGACGGATTCAGGAAGGGGACGTCGGCCGGACGTGTATTGGTAACGCACATCAGGCACATTATTCTCCTTATAAGCGGGCTTTGAAAGCGTCACCTGCGCAATGGCATCGCGGATATCATGCATTGTAAACGGAACCTCGTTTGCGCCAGGTGAATAGTTTTTTTCGAAGACAATTCTAATGACCTCATCGCGATTGCGAAATTGCTGTTCCTGACTTTCCCTTGCCTTCTTCATTCAGTTTTTTCGCAACAACAAGATCTCCTCTCGGACGCGAACGGTCTTTTCGTTGGTTGGAGAATTTCGAACCTTCGTTCCAACTCGCTCACGCCAAAGCTCGCAACCGATCGTTTTATACCCCTCGGATTCGGCAACTTCTGCGAGCAACTGCGCCGTTCTCACTGGCACCATCAAAAACGAAAGCTGGTCACCAACTACGTAGGCCAATCTCGCACCGTTGCGCAACTTGGGTCGCAAGGCGCGAAGGTGACGACGCATTCCGCCAAAATAATGAGCTACTACTCTGTGGTACAACCGTTCAAATCCGCTGTCCTTGTTCAATTCAAGCCGTCGTTGCTCTATTTGGGTGCAAACTGACTGAATGCTTCGGAACTCCTTTACCTCATCGGCATCAGAGTCCTCGACGAAAATATTGCGCGTGTTGGACCGAAGAAGCGACTCTTTGACCAGCCGCAGAGACGGACGATCACGAAGCAATCCAATAATAATCGATTCAACACGAGTAGTGCGAGTATAGTCCTTTTCGTTGGGGTACGGCGGTGAAGTAATAATGGCGGAAATCCCACCGGTTATCTCAGAGAGTGTTCGAGCGTCGGCCCAAAAAACATCACATCGTAGCGGAGTAGGAACTTCCAATTTAACTCTGGTCAATTCCGTGATCATTTGATGAGCGTGGCGAGCAAAGTGACCGAGAACATCATAATCCGGCTTTGCTTTCGTTCTATAAATCTCTGGACCAAAAGCGAAATTGCCTGCTCCGTTCGCAACCACTGAACTCAAAGCCACGAGAAAGAACTCTCGATAGGCAGAATCACGTCGCTCCAGTCGGCATTGATAGCACCGTTCCGTTTGTCGGCCGCGGTGGTCGCGTTTGCTTGTATCTTATTTGGCATCTCCCTTCACGTGGTGAGAGTCAGGACAACATGGTTTCTGCAAGGTGATCTCGTGACCAGCGTATTCATTGCGCTATCACGCGCTTACGAATCCGCAGGTTCTGCCCAAGGGAATCCATGGGCGTCCGCGACAGCTTTGTGCGTGACTTTGCCATTCATCACATTGATGCCAGTCTTTATGGCGGGCTGTTTCTCGCACGCTTCTTCCAAGCCATGATCGGCCAGCATTTCGATGTAACGGTAGGTAACATTGGCAAGTGCTTGGGTTGCTGTCCGAGCGTAGGCGCCAGGCATATTCGCCACACAATAATGAGTCACGCCTTCTTCGGTGAAGATTGGATCATGATGCGTCGTCGGGTGTGAGGTTTCTGCACAGCCGCCTTGGTCGATGGCAATATCGACTAAGACGCTGCCCGGCCGCATACGGCGCAGCATCTCGCGCTTGATTAGCTTTGGCGCTTTGGCGCCCGGCACGAGGACCGCGCCGATGAGCAAATCGACCGTTGGCAGCAAATCCAACAAGTGAGCCTCGCTCGAATAGAGCGTGTGCGCGGTGTGCAGCGTGATATCGAGGAAACGCATCCGTTCCAAATCGACTTCCAAAATTGTTACGTCCGCTCCTAACCCCGTGGCCATTCGGGCTGCGTTAATGCCGGAAACGCCACCACCCAAAATCACGACGCGTCCCGGCAAGACGCCCGGAACACCGCCCAACAAAACGCCGCTGCCTCCGCAATGTTTGGCCAGGAAGTAGCCGCCGACCAAGATCGACATGCGCCCGGCGATCTCACTCATCGGTTCGAGCAATGGCAAACGCTGCTTGACTTCGATGGTCTCATAGGCGAGGGCGGTGACACTCGATTTCATCAATGCTTCCGTGAGTTCCCGATTCGCCGCCAAATGCAAGTAAGTGAACAGAAGCTGTCCGGCGCGCAGGAGTTGGTGCTCGGATGGCTGCGGCTCCTTGACCTTGACGATGAGTTCACCCTTTTCGAAGAGCTCCGCATGATCGTTCACCAACGTCGCGCCAGCCTGGACATAATCCGCATCCGGATAGCCAGCGCCGGCGCCAGCTCCGCGCTCAACGAGAACTTGATGACCGCGTTTGATCAGTTGGTAAGCGGCGGAGGGCAACAGAGCCACGCGAAACTCCTGCTCTTTGATTTCTTTAGGGACGGAGATGATCATGACGGGGGCGCGATGCGTGACACGTGATGCGTGATGCGTGATCTCTGGATATGGTTTGGGACAGGTCCCAGTTAGACTGCGTCGTAGCGACGTATTTGCTCTGGCACAACCTGCTGAAGCAAATCCTCGCAGTGCAACAACAGATATTGCAGCGCACGATCGTGTGGATTGATCTTGAGCGCGGCTCGAAAGGAGTGACAGGCGCCGTTCAAATCACCCAATCGCACCTGACAGAGTCCCATTCCTTGCCAAGCAGCAAAGTGATTGGGATTCAGTCCGACGACCGTCCGGCAATCCTCGATAGCTTCCTTGAATTTGCCAAGCTGCCAATAAAGCGTCGCGCGACGGTTCCAGGCTTCGGCAAACTTCGGATACTTGTCGATTGCATCAGTCAGTGTGGCCAAGGCATCTGCATAAGCTTGCCGCCCGATCGATTGATCGGCGCTTTCGAGCAAGCTATGGGCCTTGTTGCCGGCTTTGATCGACCAGAGGTTCAAGAGCGAATTGGCTGCGATCTGACGGACCATCGGCGATCGCGACTTTAGCGCCCGAATCAGCTGGCCCTCGCCATCAACGAAGATCAGGGCAGACACAGCCCGTAACTTGTCGTCCTGACTGCCGTGCAAAAGTCTTTGGTAGAGTCGTTCCTTGTTCCAGGAGCTGTGGTGGACCAGCCAGACCGAGTAGTACACCAGCAAGAATGCGCATGAAAAAATGTATAAGCGCCGCAACAGTGGTGTGAAAAACCGATGCACGAAGAAAGTATAGGCAGGAATCCACAAGCCGCAAGCTGACAGCTCGAAACGGGTGAATCTTCGGCATAGAACGAACCGTCGTCGTAACGCAGAGTTTCACTCTGCCCTTTTGCGTTTTACAGAATGTTTGCCGCTAACTCAGCCAGCTCCGAGCGTTCGCCCTTTTGCAATTCGATATGAGCGGCCATCGGTTCCGATCTGAACTTGCTCACGATGTAGTTGAATCCATTCGAGGACGAGTCCACATATGGATTATCGATTTGATACGGATCACCAGTGAAGACGATCTTAGTCCCTTGCCCCACGCGCGTAAGGATTGTCTTTGCCTCTAACGGCGTGAGGTTCTGCGCCTCATCGATAACCATGAATTGATTGGCAATGCTGCGTCCTCGAATATAGCTGAGCGCTTCCACCACGATCATGCCGGAGCGAATCAGATCGTTGCTTCGCCGATGTTCGTGGCCCATGTTGAGGTCGCCCAACAATTCAAGCGTATCGTGAATCGGCTGCATCCAAGGCGTTAGCTTCTCTTCGAGTGAGCCAGGCAGGAAGCCGAGCTCCTTGCCCATCGAAATCGTAGGGCGCGCAACGACCAGGCGCCGAAATTCGCGGTCCAGCACAGTGCGTTTCAAACCGGCCGCCATGGCCATGAGTGTCTTGCCCGTGCCGGCCTTGCCCATGAGCGTGACAAGTTTGATGCGATCATCGAGCAGCGCGTCAAAAGCAAAGTGTTGCTCGCGGTTGCGTGGTTTGATCCCCCAGACACCTTCCCGCGAATCGATGATCGGAATCAGCTTCGTGCCCGTCGCGTCGATTTTGGTTAATGCTGTGCGTTTCGGGTTCGTTTCCTCGCTCAGGGCGCAATATTCGTTGGGACAATACTTCGCGCCATCGTTGAGCTCGAGTTCGCCTTGCGAACGAAACCGCGTCATTTTCTCGGCGCTCACCTGCTTTTCGAAGAGGCCCGTGTATAGGTCAGTGAGAAAGACACGATCCGTTTCGTAATCTTCAGCGGGCAATCCCAGGGCATCGGCCTTAATCCTTAGATTAATATCCTTGGTCACCAAAATCGTTGGCGTTTTCGGTTCGGCTTTGTGCACCGCCAGCGCGAGCGCCACGATGCGGCTATCGGCCGACTCGTCGCTCGAGTGCAACGCGCCATCGCCATTCTTGCTGTGAAAAATGATCCGAAGTTGTCCCCCGTTCGGAAGGACCACGCCTTCGCTGAGCCGGCCCTTGCCACGCAACCCATCCAGAGTGCGCGAGACCGTGCGCGCGTTTTGGCCTAACTCGGTTGATTCGCGCTTAAACCGGTCAATCTCTTCAATTACTTCGATGGGAATGAGAACATTATTTTCCTGAAAATTCAGCAGCGAATTGGGGTCGTGGAGAAGAACGTTGGTGTCGAGAATGTAATTTTTCACGCGCAAAGGAAGCATGCTTCACAGAAGACATTCGTTGGCACCAAACCTTCAATTGAGTATGGCGCGACGGCAATTTGTAATGTCCGGAATAAAGGAAATTGCCCAGCATCCCATAGAGATTGAAATCGACGAACCGGGGTTGGGAATCGAGAAGGAACGGGCGGTCCAGCAGCATTCGCTCAAAGGGAACGAGACGTTCGGTTAGGTCCTGCAAAAGCTGTTTTTGCTGCTTCCGCCATTGCTGCAAGCAACCGCGGCCGAATTTGCGTTCCTTGTGCCGAACGAATGGCAGATGTTCGGACGCGGCCACCATTTCCTGATAATAGATATCGTTCAGTTTAAAGCCCGGAGTCTCGATCTCGTTCTCGATGTAACGCCACAGAATGTTCTGAAGACCCTCCCATTGACGGGGAAATAATCCGAGCTCCAGCTTCTTATCGATATACTTGGAGATAACTTGGGAGTTTTCGTCGATTTCAAAAACCACCGTCTTGCCATCTTTGATGATGGGAACGCCGTAATAACGTTGACGCGTTAGCCGCCAGACGAGAGACCGGTCGGTATTTGGAACATTGACGATCTTAAAAGGAACCCCGGCGTACTCCAAAATCCGCCGCTGGACAATGCAAAAAGGGCTCCACGGAAACTGAATGAGTTCAATCATGTTCCATGATGCCATCGCCAGTCAGCCTGACAAAACTGCGCACGCGTGGAATCTAAGTGTCAGTCCAGTCACTGACAAGCGGAAATCAGGTTTTACGACGGGTAGGCGAAAGTCGCGATTGGCGCGCCGCACTTCGATCACGAACACGCACTTGGCGAGCACAATCGCATTGATGACGCCGACTTTTCTAAAGGCGAGCCTGATTAAAACCACGTCATGTGGATTGTCATCGACCAAAAGAATCGGCGGGCGGCCAGGAACAATGTCACTCATAAAACGAACGGACCTGCGCTCAGTTAACAAAATCCCTCCCGAGCCTGCCTATCCGGGACCGCCCTGAATTTCAGTTAATCCGAAAGCCGAAATCGCGGATCTTCTGGCGTCGCCGCCCCGGACAGAGTTGTCAGACAATTCTTACAATGAGCTGAGAATAAGAGCTGCTATCCCACCTGTTCCGCAGCGTTCCTCCCTTTGTTCTTGTTACCGGGCCCGTCCGCACCTAGTGTCGCAACTCCGAAACAAAGCATATGGCCACGAGTATTCGCACGACCTGCACGATGGATTGTCCGGACTCTTGCGCGCTTGATGTGATCGTCGCCAACAACAAGATTCAACGCATTCAGGCAGCGCCAGACGAAACGACCGAGCACCCCAATACCCAAGGCTTCATCTGCGATAAGCTTGGAAAGTTCGACCGGCGCGTCTATCACGAGACGCGCATTCTCCATCCGCAACGCCGCGTCGGGCCGAAAGGCGAGGGACAATTCCAGCGTATCTCGTGGGACGATGCCATTGCGGCTATTGCTGAGAACTTCCGAATGACCGCCGCGCGCTGGGGCGCTGAAGCTATATTGCCGTATCATTACGACGGCTCGAACGGATTGCTAAGCCACGAGTTTTTGGACGCCTATTTGTTCGCGAAGCTAGGCGCGTCACGCCTGGCCAGGACACTCTGCGCTGCCCCATCTACCGCGGTAGCGATGGGAATGTATGGGAAGATGCCCGGGGTCGCGTTTCAAGATTACCCCTGCGCCCGCGCAATCATTGTTTGGGGCGCGAACCCAAAGTATTCGAACATTCATCTTGTGCCCTATCTGCGGCAGGCGAAGAAGAATGGCGCCTTCATTGCCGTGGTTGACCCGATTCGGAACTTCAATGCGGGCGAGATCGATTTGCATCTCCCGGTTTATCCAGGCGCGGACCTCCCGGTTGCACTGGCGATGATCCGATTGTGGGACAAGCAAGGCCAATTGGACCGCCCCTTCCTTTCTCAACATGCGGATGGGTTGGACGCATTGCTGGCAGCGGCAAACGAGTGGCCTCTCGAACGAGCTGCGGCCGCGGCGCGTGTGCCAGCTGCCGAGATCGAAAGACTCGCCCGCGCCTTCGCCGCAGCATCGCCCGCGGTAATCCGCGTAGGCTGGGGCATCGAACGGAATCAAAATGGCGGGCAAGCCCTCGCAGCCGTGATGGCGATTCCTGCATTGCTCGGCAAGTTCGGCGTGCGCGGTGGGGGATACACCCTCTCGAACAGTGGCGCGGCGAAATTGGATTCAGGTAAACTTTTTGGCACTGAGGCGCCACCCGCCAAATGGGCGACGCGCGAACTCAATATGAGCCAGATGGGGCGGCTCCTAAATGACGACCTCACACCGCCGGTGAAATCATTGTTCATCTACGATTGCAACCCCGTCGCCACTGCGCCCGACCAAAATGCGATCGTCCGGGGCCTCGCCCGCCAAGATTTGTTCACGGTGGTCCACGAACAGGTCATGACCGACACGGCGCTTTACGCCGATATTCTATTGCCGGCCGTGACTTTCCTTGAGCAGCACGAAATCAGACGCTCTTACGGAAGTTATATCGTCGGCGGTGTGCAACCGGTGATCGAACCTTGCGGCGAAGCCAAACCTAACGAATGGGTGTTCGCACAGCTCGGTCACGCCATGGGATTTACCGATCAACCGTTCGACTGGGACACGGCTGAGTCCATGCGCCGAGTCGCGGACGCTTTTAGCCTTTACGGTGAGCCGTGCCATCCGACATCCGCTCTGAACGGCGGCATCCAGCGTTATGCATTTCTGGGCGGCGGGCCTGTGCAATTTGAGAGTGTGAGGCCAATGACTCCGGACGGCAAAGCGCATCTGGCGCCGCAAGCCCTCGGCCCGACGCCGTTTCGTTACCAACCCGTCGATGGCCATCAGTTTCCCCTCGCACTGGTGAGTGCTTCGAGTAACAAGATGATCTCCAGCACACTAGGTGAATTTAATTACCCGGAACTCTGGCTCACCCTGCATCCGACTGACGCGGCAGCGCGTGGAATCTCCGAAGGCGATGAAGTCCGTGTGTTCAACGAATTGGGCGAAGTGCGTTGCCGCACGCGGGTCAGCGACCGAATCCGTGATGGTGTTTGCGGATTGCCGAAGGGCGCGTGGCGCAAGTCATCCCGGAACGGCCAGACTTCAACGGCACTCTGCCCGCAACATGTCAATGAAGTTGGCGGCGGCGCATGCTACAACGACGCACGCGTGCAAGTGGAACGCGTCTGACCTGTATTACATCGAGCCAAGGGCGCGATCAGCGAACAGGTTCAATCGCCCACGAAAGCGCCGGATGTAATCCAGTTCGAAAGGAAAGGAAACGCCCGCTATTTTTCAGCGGCGAAATTTGGCGAATTATTTCAAACTTGCCAACTCACCATCTCGCGCTCGGCGATGAATTGTATGTCGGTTTGTTTCTGTGTTCCCATAATTCCAACGTCGTCGAACGCGCTATTTTCCGGGACGTGCGCATTCGTCAGCAACACGGAGTTGCCCTAAAATTATCCGCGTTCATCAGCGACATCTGCGGTCAAACTCAAACGGTCTCCTTTGTCAAAAAACCTGATGACCGAATCGCCGTGCTTGAGCATCTTAACCTCCGCCCACGCCGCCGGAACGGTCAAAGTGTCACGCTTGGTATGACCGATAACGAGCAAACCGTCCGGCGCAATCAATGACGGAAGGCGGGCATCGTCGAGCAATTGTTGCGCGAAGGACGTGGACCGGCGCCCGACATTCTTTTCCCCATAAGGCGGATCGGCCAGAACTAAATCGAACTGGCGGCTGGCTTCAGCCAGTTGCGCAATCGCTTGGAAAGCGTCTTGAACGCGAAGGTCGAATCGTTTCGGATCGAGATGGATCGCCTCCAAGTTCTCTCGGATCATCCGCGCGTGCCGGTTCGCTTTCTCGACACTCACGACCTGCGCCGCTCCACGGCTCAGGCATTCGAGGCCCAGCGCCCCCGATCCCGCGAAGAGCTCCAACACGCGCGCTCCCACCACACGCGCGCCCAAACTATTAAAGAGAGCTTGCTTAACCAGATCGGGCGTCGGCCGAACATCGAAGCCCTTGGGAACTTTGAGCAACAAGCCAGCCGCGGTGCCACCAATGATGCGCATCTGAAGACCTTCACCTCGATTCTCAAACGCAAACGCATTTCAGCCGTCCCTTCCGGGACTCGAATCCATTGCGATTCGGTTCCCAGCGTTAAGACGCGGTGCTATTTTGACTTAGTCCCTTCGGGACCACCAATGGCCTCGGACTTGCATTGCCGGCGGCACGGGAGCCTACAGGCCTTTGCCGATGACGTATTTCAGCAAGTCCGCGACCCGATTGCTGTAACCCCATTCGTTGTCGTACCAACTGATGAGTTTGAAGAAACGCTTGTTCAGTTCGATGCCCGAGCCTTCATCATAAATTGACGAGGCTTGCGAATGAATGAAGTCGGTGCTGACCACTTCGTCCTTAGTAAATTCGAGGATGCCTTTCAGGTAGGTCTCGCTCGCTTTCTTCATCGCGTTCGAGATTTCCGCGTAACTGGCATCTTTGACGGTGCGAACCGTCAAATCGACGCACGAAACGGTCGGCGTCGGAACACGGAAAGCCATGCCGGTAAGCTTGCCCTTGACTTCGGGGCAAACCAGTCCCACCGCTTTGGCCGCGCCAGTGCTCGAAGGAATGATGTTGATCGCCGCAGTCCGCCCGCCTTTCCAATCTTTCTTGCTCGGCCCATCCACGGTCTTCTGCGTCGCCGTGTATGAATGGATCGTGGTCATCAAGCCTTCTTCGATGCCGAAGCCTTCCTTCAGCAACACGTGCACGAGCGGCGCGAGGCAATTCGTCGTGCAGGACGCATTTGAAATAATCGTGTGCTTGGCCGGATCGTACTTCTCATGATTCACGCCCATGACGACCGTGATGTCGTCTCCCTTGGCTGGGGCGCTGATGATCACTTTCTTGGCGCCGGCCGTGATATGACCCTTGGCCTTCTCAGCCTCCGTGAATAACCCGGTCGACTCGATGACGACATCAACACCCAGCTCTTTCCACGGCAGGCCAGTCGGGTCCTTGGCACTCACGACGCGCATGTCCATTCCATTGACGATTAGAACGTCGTCTTCCACCCGATCCGGAAAAGATTTCTTGGAGCCAACCTGGCCTTGAAAACGTCCCTGCGTCGAATCGTACTTCAACAAATAAGCCAAGTTATCCGCGGGCACGATATCGCCAACCGCGACAACCTGAACGTCCTTGCCAACCATTCCCTGTTCCACCATGGCTCGAAAAACGAGCCGCCCGATCCGTCCAAATCCATTAATAGCAACTTTAACCGGCATAAATAATTCTTTCTTTCTTTAACCTCGCCAACCTAGCAAGGCGTGCATGTTAACGGCGAAGCTCCGAGCGTCAACGATGAATTCGGACCCGGTCGGGTTTGCTGCCATCCGGGTCCAAACTGACAAAATCATGACGGACAAGATCATCCCGAGCCGTGTCCGCAACTGCTGCCAGGCGCGCGTGATTTCTCGTTCATCATTTTGTCCAAACATCCTTTTGTCACTCTCCTCTTGGCGCGTTCCTTTTTAGTGCTCGCAGGATATTTGTTTTTGTTTCGCTCACTCAGCCTTGAGGATGACTTAAGCTGGCAGGCAAAGCAGACTCAATGGCCAAGGTAATCAATCCAAACGCACGGTCCGTTTCAGTTTCGCGCTGCGAACCGCGGCATCCACAATCTCCTGCCCGATACGGCTGATCTTGAGCGAGACCGGACCTTCTAACGGAGTACCGCGGTCAAGGCAGTGCAGCAGATATTGCGCGGGGTTTTGATTTGGCGCGCTCGGCGCGGGCGCTGCGATCCGGTGCGGTTGGGGCTTTTTGCGCGTTTGGACGGTCACGTAGTCATCGTAGTCGTAGGTGCTGATCGTGCCTTCAGTCCCGGCGATGACGAAGCCGCACTTAGGCTGCGGTTGAATCGTCCAAGGATCGGTAAAGGCGCCCCAACGCGTTTCGTATTTTGACAGTCCGTGCGCGTAGCGCGCGACAACAATGCTGTGTTCGTCCACTTCGAGGCCTTTAGGTTCATCAACCGCCGCGGTCACTTCGATCGGCCGGCGTCCTCCTTGATACCAAGTGCAGAGCGTGGTTCCGTAACCCAGATAATCGAGCAACGATCCGCCTCCGTGCGCTTTCTTGTAAAACCACGAGTCTGGCTTTTCGCGCGCGACTTGTGCGTGAGTCTTTTCGTCTTTGTCAGCTCCATGCCAGAGCGGGCCGCGGTTTCCTCCGAAATGCCAAACGTTAAGGACGTCGCCAATGTGACCGCCGGCGGCGAGTTCATGCGCTTTCCGATGCGATTGGACCCATTGCAGTGGCCAATTGATCATCAGGGTTTGCCGGCGCGACACCGCCGCGATCATGGTGTCGGCTTCCTTGAGTGACGCTGCGAACGGTTTTTCGACCATGATATGGGCGCCGGAGGGCGCCACTTTCTTGACCCATTCGCCATGCTTCGACGCGGCCGGACAGAGAATCACAACGTCGGGCTTCGTTTGTTCGAGGCACTTGCGGTAGTCGGTAAAACTGCGTTCACGCGGAATGCCCAATTTGTGAATCGCTTCTTCCATCCGTTCGGGTTTTTCGTCGCTGACCCCGACGATTTCGGCGCGCGGATGTTCTGCCGCAAAGCGCAACAAGTCGCCCATGTGAAAGTGATCAAAATTGATGCCCGCAATTTTCCAGCGTTTGGATTTCATGATGCAGAATTTCTAGCGGCCCTTCGTCCGGCTTCACAGCAATATTTTTCGACATTCGTCATTGGCTCTCGCCATCGTTTCGATCAGAATCGCGGCATGAATCGACGCTCATTTCTGGAGGCAGGTTTCGCAGTCGCAAGCTTAACGCCCTTAGTTCAGCGCCTGCACGCCGCAGCAACCACTCAAACGTCCGGTCCGCGCATTAAGATCGGATTCATGGGGGCGAGCCATTCTCACGCGTTCGAAAAGGTGCGGCTTGCGAAAGAGTCAACCGATTTTGAGCTGATCGGAATTCATGATGCGGCTGAGGCTGTACGGCAGCGTTTCGCAACTTCTGGCGTCCGATTTATTTCTCAGGAAACTTTATTGAACGAAGCGGAAGTCATCGCCGTCGAGTCGGCTGTGCAGGACCATGCGCGTCATGCCGAACTGGCATTGCTGGCCGGCAAACACGTTCATCTGGAGAAGCCGCCGTCGGACAGCCTGGCGGCCTTTCAGAAACTGATCCATCTGGCGCGGGAGAAACAGCGGCTGCTTCAAGTGGGCTACATGTGGCGCTTCAATCCTGGCATTAACGCTGCCCTCGAAGCCGCACGCAACGGTTGGCTGGGCAACGTCTATCTCGTTCGAGCGACCATCAACACGTCGCTGAGTGCGGGCCAGCGCCGCGAAGTCGCTCAATTTCGCGGCGGCACCATGTTCGAGCTTGGCTCGCATGTGATCGATCCCGTAGTTCGCTTGCTCGGGCGGCCTGAGAAAGTTACCAGCTTTCTAAATCATCATGGCGACGAAGACGACCGCCTGGCCGACAACACCGTAGCGGTGCTCGAATTCTCAAAAACCTTGGCGATCATCACCAGCGCAACAATGCAACCTGGTGCTGGCGCCCACCGGTTTTTCGAAATCCTCGGCGCCAATGGCAGCGCGCTGGTCAAGCCAATCGAACAGCCTGTCTTGCACGTGGACCTGGCCAAGGCAGCTGGACCGTACGCGGCAAAAGCCCAGATGATTACTTTTCCTCCGTACAAACGCTACGTCGCAGAACTTGTCGAATTGGCTCAGGCCATTCGTCAAGCGCGTCCGCTCGTGGTGACGCCGCAGGAAGATCTGGCAGTCCAGGAAGCGCTTCTGCGCGCTTGTGAAATGAATTAGTTTAGACGGCTGTAGCGAAGAGTTTCACTGAGTTATGAATCTTTCACCCATCGCTCGGATCCAGGGCTTCAAGCCCGCCGCAAATTGGGGCGGCTTCACACTGATCGAACTGCTGGTCGTCATTGCTATTATTGCCATTTTGGCTGGGATGCTTTTGCCCGCCCTGAGTGCTGCGAAGGAGAAAGCCAAGCGGGGGAACTGCGTAAGCAACCTCCGCCAGCTCGGCATCGCCGCGCACGTCTACGCGCTCGACAATGACGACCGCGTCTTCGATGGCATTCGTAACGGCGGAGATTCTTTTCTGATGAGCATTTCATCGCTCATGTACCAATCGATTAGCAACACCTATGGCGATCGCGTCTTTGATTGCCCCAACATTTATCCTCTCTCGCTGCCGGGAATTACGGACAAACCCAATGGCCGCTTCCAGACCGGCACTGGGTTTTACATCGGGTATCATTACCATGGCGGCCGCAGAATGCCGCGTGAGGCAGGCTGGCAATCTGTGATCAAACTGACCGATGTCTTGACATTGGTTAACACCAATGCTCTGGCTGATTCTCAACAAATGGTGCTCTTTTCCGATCTGAACAGTTGGGCGGCCAACGGAGTCGGCGGCTACAATTGGGTCATCGCCCCGCACGGAAAAGCTGGCGCGATCAAACGGAGCGGTCACTTCTATCATTACCCAATCCGCCAACCTGCCACTTCGCGCCAGTTGGGAGCCGCCGGGGGCCATGTCGGTTATGTGGATGGTTCCGTGACTTGGAAACGAATTGAACGGATGTACGAAAAGTACTGGACGTACACCGGCGACGGAGGTCATCGCGGCGCCTGGTGAAAGCGGCTGCAAGAATGCCAGATGGTGATCATTGCGCTCCGCAGACGCCTATCGTGGAACGATTCGATAAGATTCCGAGAGCAAGTTGAGCGCGCGATTTGCCGATTCGGGCTTGCGCTGGCACCGAACAGCCCTTGCTTGCGTTCCTGGCAATGCACCGAGATTTTCAGCTTCGCCAGAATTGTGATTCGCGTGGCGCGCGGTATCGTACGGCCAGATGCGGCGTCTCAATTCGTTTTTGTCCGAGCGCGAGTGATTGAAGTCCTGCTGCCACCAAGCCACTGGTCAAAAGCGTTCGTTCGACTGCGTAGGGCGCTTTGCCAGTCATGAACATTTCCTCGACCTTTGACATCAATGCGGCCGAGTACACAACATTCGGATTTGGTGGCAGGTGAAACATCGTCGAAAGCGGCGTGCCTGCGCCTTTCAAGCGTGCTGCGAAATTGAAGTCGTCCACGAGACCATTCATCAACAACATCGTTGCCTTCAATCCGTCCCGATACGCGAAGCGGTACGCGACAGGGTCCTTCACGAATTGACGCATTTGCTCGGAGGTCGGATAGCGATGGCTGAATGATTCCGGCTGCGTCAGCGTCTGACTGCGCGAAAGGCAAGCTTCAAAGAGTTTCGGGTTCCAACCGCCGCCGTTCCACGATCCTGTGTTCATCGCGTCCCACACCGATGGCCCGCGCAAAGCGTGCATCATGGCGACTCCTGTCTCACCCCCGCGACGCCGCTCCGCCACGCATTGCATCGTTTCCAAGGCGTGGAAATCGTAAATGTCAACTGGGCCATGGGCGACGCACACGATTTCCTCGACTTCAGCGCCGTAGGGCAAATCGATGGCCGGCATTCGCCAGGTCACGGGCAATGATGACCCCGCGAGAAATGGAAACTTCAGCGCGCGCGACGTTTCGGCCATTTCTTTGGCCCACTCCCATTTCCACGACAGATGCTTGTCGTTAAACACGGGCGTGGTGCGGCCATCCTGTCGAAAAACGTCAACGATCTGCTTGAATAACTCGTAACGTGGATATTGGCGCTGGCCAATTTCGTTGATCGGATAGTTGCCGTGTTCGCCGATGAGCAGCACTGCGTCCACGGCCAGTTTGCTGCCGCCACAACGCAGTGCTTCTGCAACGGAGGGATAAATCTTGAAGCCGAACTCGCTGGCCCGCTTCCGGCTCAGATCATTTTCCGGAGTTTGATCAACGTAGGCAGAAACAACATCGATGTCCGGCCTGTGCCAACGGCCTCGCAGCGGATAACCCACCAGAAAGCGTTCCGCCATATGCCAGGCATGGGAACGGTAATTCCAGAGCGTTGTCACGACGGCTAACTTTTTACGGCGCGTTTGGGTCGCTGCCCGGCCTATAAGTGCCGTGCCAACTGCCGCGATACTCGCCGCCTTGAGAAAAGCTCTTCGATGAATCATGGCTGGAGAATGATCGCGTCGAAAGAGAAGTCAAACGCCAAGCGAATTTTCAGTCGCTCCGGACAAGAATGTCCGCGCTCCGGAAAATCGGCGCGGCTTGCAATAATTCCGGCCAATAGTGATAGAGTGAAACTCTGCGCCACGCCAGCGCTCGTCCCGACTGGTGGCGCTGGAAAGATGCGCCTCCTTTGATTCTTTACCTCGGATAACCTGGCTTAGGGCGGGGGTTGCCAAGGTCCCGACTATCCGCCAGAGTCCTCTTCTGATGAGCAAGGCTTTTTATATTACGACGGCCATCGATTATGTGAACGGCCATCCGCACTTGGGACACGCGTATGAGAAAGTGATCACCGATGTCATCGTCCGAGCGCGGCGCAGCCTCGGTGAAGAGGTCTTCTTTTTAACGGGCTTGGATGAGCACGGTCAGAAGGTTCAACAATCAGCCGATGCCGCGGGCAAAGCCGCGCAGGCCTATTGCGACGAACTGGCGGAGTCCTGGAAAGCCTTGGCGGCAAAGCTCGGATTGACCAACAACGATTTTATCCGCACGACCGAGCAACGGCACAAGAGCATCGTTCAGGCGGCCCTAACGAAACTTCATAACGCCGGGCATTTCTACAAAGCCACCTACAAGGGTTTTTACTCCACCAAAGAGGAAACATTTCTCACCGACCGGGATCGCCGGCCCGACGGCACTTTCGACCCAAGCTACGGCGAGGTTATCGAGCTAGAAGAAGAGAATTATTATTTCAAGCTTCAGGTTCATCAGCAGTGGCTCATCGAGCACATTGAGTCGCATCCAGAATTCATCTCGCCTTCTTACCGGCGTAACGAGGTGCTCGGCTTTCTTAAGAACAATGTCCTCGAGGATTTATGCATCACGCGTCCCGCCGCTCGCCTGACGTGGGGTATTCCGCTGCCGTTCGACAATGATTATGTGACTTATGTCTGGTTCGATGCTCTAACCAATTATGTCTCGGCGGCGGGGGCTCATGGCGATCCTGTGGTCCTAAAGGCATTTGAAGGCGTTGGCCTCACAACTCAAACCCCACGCCTCACACCTCAAAACTTATGGCCGGCCGATGTTCATGTCATCGGCAAGGACATCGTCCGCTTTCACTCGGTCTATTGGCCGATCATGCTCAAAGCAATGGAATTGCCGCTTCCGAAGCAAGTGCTCGCGCATGGTTGGTGGATGAAAGACAGCCAGAAAATGAGCAAAACAACCGGGAACGTGGTCGATCCGATAGCGGTAATCGAGGAATGGGGATTGGACGCATTCCGTTATTACGTCGTTCGTGAATTGGACATCGGCCCGGACGGCAATTGGACCGACGCCGGTTTCCAAGCGCGCTATCACGCGGAATTGGCCAACGGCCTGGGCAATCTCGTGAATCGAGCGTTGTCGATGCTCAAGCGCTATCGCCAAGGCGTCGTTCCGAACCGCTCCGATGAATTGGCTCAAGACGCGACGCAAGCCGCGCGCGAAACGATAGACCATTACCGCCGTCATCGCCTGCAGCAGGCCCTCCAAAGCATTTGGTCTTGGGTCACGCGGGCGAATCAATACGTCGATCAAACGGCGCCGTTCAAGCTGGCTAAGGATCCTGCGCAAGCCGCTCGTCTTGACGAAATCCTTTACAACCTCGCGGAGACTTGCCGGTTGTTGGCTGTTTTGCTTTGGCCGGTTCTCCCCACGACCGCAGGCAAGATTTTCGCGCAATTGGGAATTTCTGAATCGCCAGACCGGATGACCGCGGCGACTTGGGGGGGGCTTTCTCCGGGTCACACGATTGGCGGCGCAGCGCCGCTCTTTCCGCGCAGGGATCAACCCGCGAAGTAATTCCACAGTTCACTGCACGCACTCCTCGGCTGCCACCATTCTCAAACAGGTTCTAAGCTAACCAGAATCACAAGCAGGTGACGAGGCTCTAATTTAAGGGGTAAGGCGAAATATTTCAGAGCCTCGTCACTGCGGCTTCTACGTCCTGATTGATTTCTAAAACACGCCCCTAATGGCAATCGGGAGACCTGATTCACTTTGCAATTTCGTCCGGCAATTGACGGCCTTGCAGTGAGGCGGCCATCGTCAGGTTAATAAATTCGAGGTTGCCTTTGCTCTTCCAGAGCAGGAAGGCGCGGCCTTCTGGTTGGACCGAGATGTGATCACCATGCGGCACTCTGATCTTGCGGCCATCGCCCAAATGCAAAGTGAAGGGATGAGGTTGACCGGAGTAACGTCGGAGCAACGCGGCGCTGATCGTATTTCGAATTGCCTGGCGAAACTGTTGCCCAAGCCGCCGTTGATGACAAGCGCGGACTTGCCGGCGTTCTGATCTAAGAGGACGCGTCTTTTCAGTTGTAGCGGCGTCTCGTAAGAGCGCCGCATTCTTCCCGCCAACGTTAGCGGCGCAGCCAGAAAAGACGCGCCCTACTGATCTAATCTACATGTGTCGAAAGAGCAATTCCTGGCTGTCATGGCTTAGATCATGGACATTGCGTATGTCGTAGCGATTGCCATCGACATCGTTCAGAATAATCCGTCCCGGCGAAGGTCGGTGGACATTCTCGCGGAGGTTCCGGGTCGTGAACCGGCTGACGCCTCGGTCAGTTTCCATCGTCCAATCCACCGTGCCGAAACGCTCTTTCGCTGCGACAATGCGCTTGACCGCGGGCACAAGGTAGCGCCGTTCCAGCTCTTCTTCCACGAGCTCCCGATTCTCGGCGCTCAGTTCCGCAGGGTTCGCAATTAAACCAACTTCCTTGTTGCTGTCGTCGCGGACACTTAGAAATCGGTTCGGGTCGGGGAGCGGAAATGCCCGCATGATTCCAACGCGCGGATAAGAACGGTCTTCATCCAGAGTTAACCGCAATGCGACACCATGTTTAAAGAAACGAAGCTTCTTTGCGTCGAGAAAGATCAACTGCGAAGCTTCGAGGAGTGTGACCGCCGGCTCCGGTTTCTTTGCGTCGTTTGTAACGGTCCTCATGTTTGTATTGTTTCAAGTTCACGGTGACGAAGCGGTTTGGGGGCCACTGATGCGCCGCGGGTGGACTGAATGGATTTCATGTTCTTACTCGTTTCGGCTCAAGGTCGTTGTGCGGAAAGAGCATGATCACGATCATGATCATGAGTAAGGAAACATGCTCGATGTTCTTTGGTAATCTCGTTGCCGCTCATCCGGTCACCTCAATGATCTTGTTGATCTCCTGCTGCATTTGAACGAGGCGATGAAACTCACCTTTCTTCTCGATCAGTTCCTCATGTTCCTTGATGTTCACTCCATCGATTGCGACTTCGCCTTCCTGAACTTCGTAAAATCGGCAGATCAGGTTGATCGTGGTGCTCTTGCCGGCGCCGCTCTGTCCAGCCAGCCCGATCATCTCGCCCGGCGACACGGAGAAAGTGACCTCCTTGATTACCGGCTTATGAGGTTCATAACCGAAAGTCACATTTTTGAATTCGAAGCGTCCTTCAATACGCGGTAAGGCGACCGGTTTCGACGTGTCAGTTACATCGGATTGCGTGTCGAGCACTTCAAAGACTCGCTCCGCAGCGGCCAGCGAACCTAAAAGAAAATCCGCGACGCGACTCATGAATTGTAACGGGCCGTAGAACTGCGTGAGATAACCCAGGAAGGTGAAGAACTGTCCGAGCGTGAAGGCGTCTCGGTTCGGCAGCAATTGCGCGCCGACCGTCGATTCCTGAATCACCTGATAGCCGCCGACGTGCCAAATGATCAGGTTGCCAATGCTCATGATGAAGAACAAAACGGGGAAAAAGGTGACCCACATATGTTCGGCTTCCACGTTGGCGGCATAGACATCTCGGCTGCTTTTTCCGAGGCGCTCCACCTCGCGGTCCTCTTTGGCAAAGGCACGCACGACACGCACGCCAGAGAGGCTGTCGCTCGCGGTCGCGGTCAAGCGGTTATGCAAGTGCCACGCGCGCCGCCAGACGTTCATCATCCGATCCCACGAATACTTCGAGAGCAGAAGGACGATCGGAGCGGGGATGAAGACCAACAGCGTAAGCTTCCAATTCATCCAAAGCAGCACGATGCCAATCCCAATAAAAAGCAGGATGTTCGAGAAGAAGATTTGGATGCTCTCGACAAGCACGGCCTCGAGGGCTTGCGTGTCATTGGTGACCCGGGCGATCAGCGTGCCCGCCGGACGTTTGTCGAAGTAGCGAAGCGAAAGACTTTGCAGATGGCGAAAGACATCGTCCCGCAGTTCGTGCGATAGTTGCTGCCCCAAACGGACGGCCATGCGGCCGCGCCAGATCCCAAGCGCCTGGCCGAAGAACTGCACTCCGAGCAAAGTCAAGACGAGCCATCCCATCAATCGCAAACGCTCGTCAACCGAGCGTGGGAAAACCGGATTCAAAACGTGATCGGTGAGGGATTGCGTCAGATAGGGCGGAACCAGACTAAAAACCAGACCTGCCACCATCATGGCCCAAATCCAAAGGACCACTTTTCTGTGCGGCCTCAAGTAAGCGAGCATGCGTCTGATCGCTTTGCTTTTGCTCATGCAAGCTGGGCAGACCTTTGATCCTTCTGGAAGGAGCAGTTTGCATGTGGGGCATCGCTTTAAGTCCTCTTTGTCCGACTCGAGACGGGGGCTGTTCTTTCGGCGCCTCAATCGGTTTGCCTTCGGCGTCTTTCTCGCCGCGTTGAGATTTCTCGAGATCAGTCGCGTAACGCCCGTGCATCTTGAAGTTGTTGGTGATTCTGCAGGGTTCTGTGGGGGGCAGAGTTGAGTGAGTGTGAATGAACGGCTCTCGAAATTGGACCGAAAACCGCGTTGTAAAACTCCCCAGAGTTTGGGCT